>NZ_JAATJI010000001.1:2700000-2786013 GCF_011927825.1 Polymorphobacter fuscus
CGCCGGCGGCGTCGCGATACGGCACCGTCACTTCGACCAAGGTCATCGGCCGCCATTCGGTGCCGAAGCGATATTCGGTGCGGCCGGCGACGGTGCGGGTGGTTTCGACATATTCGTCGACGGCGTCGGCGCCCGAGGTGGTGTGCATCCAGCCGGCGGTGGCGTTGAAGCCCTGATAGGTGAAGAACTGCCCCCAGGTCGCGGCGCCATAGACGTTGAGGCCGGCATCGCTTTCGACCTTGGCTTCGGAACGGAAAAAGAAGCTGGTGTGCGGGTTGATCAGCAGCAGGGCGTGGCCGTCCCGGCTGTGCGACGGAGCGATGGCAAAGCCGTTGGAGCCCAAAGGCTCCGGGCGCCGCGCCCCGGTTTCGACGGCGGACGGCGCCACCGGCTTCTGCCCGTAAAAGGCCTCGAGTTGGCCCAGCGACACGCTTTCGATGTCGCCGCCGATGCTGCCTTCCGAAAAACTCAACGCCATCCACGGCTCGAAATGCGTGATGACGCGCGGCTTCACCTGCGGGTGGGTGGCGAGGTAGAAGTTGAGGGCATCGGCCCAGGCGACCATCAGGTCCTTCAGCCACGCCGGGCTGCGGGCATAATCGGCCTTGAGCGCTTCGGGGGTGATGAACAATTTCATCCGCAGATCGCGCCAGATCGCAGCTTCGCCCTCGGCCTCGGCGAGCCGGCCCTGGGCGTTGATGAAGTTGGTCTCGACGCGGTTGAAGTCGTCCTCCGCCTGCGCATAGATCATGCCGAACACCGCATCGGCGTCGGTGCGCCCATGGACATGGGCGATGCCCCAATCGTCGCGCCGGATCGTCACCCGCGCCGCCTGCGCCTGCCAGCGTGCCATGTCGGGGGCGGCGGCGGTTGCGGGGGCGGCGGCCGCGGCGATCATGGCGGCGATGAGGAGGATTTTCATGCCGCCGACGCTATCGGCTCGGCAGGTCGCCGTCGAGATGCGCCGATCGTTTCAGCGCCAGCAGCGCGCCAAGGCTGGCGGCGCAGGCGGCGGCCAGATACCAGCCGACCGGCTGCAGCCCGCCCCATTCGGACAGCGCCTGCGCCGCGATCGGCGCCAGCCCGCCCCCCAAGATGCCGCCGAGGTTGAAGGCCATCGACGCACCGGTATAGCGCACCCGCGCCGGAAACAGCCCGGGCAGCCAGGCGCCGAGCGGGCCATAGACAAAGCCCATGGTGAACAGCGCCAGCGCCAGAAAGGCGGCGACGACGGCGAGGGACCCGCTGCCCAGCATCGGCGCCAGCAGCAGCCCGACGCCGATCCCGGCGACGCAGCCGCCGATCAGCACGCGGCGCGGGTCGAACCGGTCGGACAACCAGCCTGACAGCAGGATGCCGACGGCCAGGAACAGGATCGCCCCCAGCTCCACCGACAGAAAGGTTTCGCGCGCATAGCCGAGCCGGGTGGTGCCGAACCCCAGGGCGAACGCCGTCGACAGGTAGAAGAGCGCGAAACAGGCGATGACGCCCAGGGTGCCGCCCAGCGTCGCCCGCCAATGGTCGCGCAGCAGTTCAGCGATCGGCACGCCGGGCGGAGGGCCTTTTTCGGCCATTGCCGCGAACGCCGGGGTTTCGGTCAGCTTCAGCCGCACCCACAGGCCGACGGCGACCAGCAGCGCGCTGAACAGGAACGGCAGGCGCCAGCCCCAGGCCTGGAAATCGGCGTCAGTCAGCGTCAGCCCGAGCAGCAGGAACAGGCCATTGGCGGCGATGAAGCCGACCGGTGCGCCGAGCTGCGGGAAAATGCCGAACCGGCCGCGCCAGCCCGGCGGCGCATTTTCCACCGCCAGCAGCGCGGCGCCGCCCCATTCGCCGCCAAGGCCGAAGCCCTGGCCGAAGCGCAGCGCACACAGCAGCAGCGGCGCGAACCAGCCGACGCTGGCATAGGTCGGCAGGAAGGCGATGGCGAGCGTCGACCCGCCCATCACCAGCAGGCTGGCGACCAGCGTCGACTTGCGGCCGATGCGGTCGCCGTAATGGCCGAACACCAGCGCCCCGATCGGCCGCGCGACGAACGCCACGGCAAAGCTGGCATAGGCCGCCAGCAACTGCGCCGAGGCATTGTCCGACGGGAAGAACAGCGGCCCGAACACCAGGCTCGCCGCCGTTGCATAGATGTAGAAATCATAGAATTCGACCGCGGTGCCGACGAGGCTGGCGCCGAGGATGCGCCGGGTCGAGGCGGCTTTCGGGGCGGCTTTCGGGGCGGGCGGCGGCGCGGTCATCACCGGCGCATAGCCAGCGGGATGCGCGCGTGACACTGTTATTTCGCAAAGGCCGCCCGCTCAGGCGGCGGCGACGGCCCCGCCCGGCGGCGTCCAGACCGGGAACCGCAGCAGCCGGCCGCCTTCGGCGAGCACGGCGGTCACCGGCCCGCGCATGACGCCGGTGATCGCCGGGTCGGCAATGTCGAGCCCGCCGGCATAGGCGCCATAGGCGGGCAGGATCATCTTGGTCGCCGACATCGCGAAGGCGCGGCGCGTGATGCGGCGGCCGCGGATGCGCACCGCCACCTTGGGGTGGAAATGGCCCGACAATTCGGGAACGCCGTCGGCCGGGTCGGCCTCGTGGCGCAGGGTCAGCCCGCCGATCCGCGCCTCGGCCATCACCCGGCCGCCCAGGCTGGCGCCGGCGCTGTCGTCATGGTTGCCGGTGATCCACAGCCAGTCGAGGCTGGCAGCGAGTGCCTGCAGCGCCGCGCGCGGCCCTGCCGGCAACCGGTCCGGTCCGCCCCTGTCGTGGAAGCTGTCGCCGAGGCAGATGACCCGGGCGGCGCCGGTGGCCTCCAGCGCGTCGATCAACAGGCGCAGCGTCTCGGCACTGTCGTACGGCGGCAACAGCCAGCCCCGGCGGGCAAAGGCGCTCGACTTTTCGAAATGCAGGTCGGCGACGATCAGCGTCGATTGCGCCGGCCAGTACAGGCCGCCACAGGGCAGCGGCTGCAAGGTCTCGCCGCCGAACGAAAGGGCAACATCCATCGGCGCGTCTTGCCCGATCGATGCCCGGCACGGCAAGCACCATCGTGAGGTCGGCCCGTATCAACGTCGCCCCATGCGAAAACGGCCGGCAAGGCTTGCGCCGTGCCGACCGTTTCGGTTTCTACGCTTTCAAGAAAGCGTCAGCCGCGTTCAGACCTTGTCGCCGAACGCGCCCTTGACGTCGCCCGAGATCTTCTGGGCTTCGCCCTTGACCTGCTGGGCATTGCCTTCCTGGCGCAGCTTCTCGTTGTCGGTCGCCTTGCCGAGGCCTTCCTTGGCCTTGCCGGCGATTTCGTTGCCGAGGCCCTTGGCCTTGTCGGTCAGTTCACCCATGGGGATTTCCTTTCGATAACTCTGGCCCGGGCAGCGTGCCCTGGCTGTCTGTCATAACGCCGCCGTTGCGATACGGGTTCCCATCGACCTGCCGCGAAAAAAATCCGCTTGGTCGCTGCAACCTTGTTTGCGGTTGTGCGTAATTACCGTCGAGGCAGCGCGAACAGTCCCCCCGCGAGTGCTGACCTTATCGGACCCGGCCACGGACACCCCCCCCGAACGTGGCCGGGCCCACCCCCCTCATTTCGCCCGCGCAAATTTGGTTCCGGAACCGGGACCAAATCGATGCGTTGAGCATCGGGCACCCGACAGGGGAGCTTCCATCAGGAGATCGACACATGAAGACGTTCGCACCCACCATGCTCATCCTCGCCGCCGGCCTGTCGCTCGCCGCCTGCAACAAGTCGCCTGCCGACGCCCAGGCCGATGCCGTGCGCAGCACCACCGAAGCCGAAGCCGCGAACATCGAGAACAAGGCCGATGTCGTCGAGAACCAGGGCGAAGCCGTTGGTGGCCCGACCGAGAATCAGGCCGAAGCCACTGCCGACGCGATGCGCGACAATGCCGATGCCGTCCGCGACAGCGGCGAGAACAAGGCCGACGCCATCGAAGACGGAAAGATCGGCGCCACCACGACGACCGATACGGGCACCACGACGACGATGCCTGCCCAGAAGTAACGTTTTCAGTATCCTGTTGCGTCATGCGGCGCCGAACCTCGCAAGGGTTCGGCGCCGTTGTTTTGTCTGATCTTTTTCGGCGCCTATCTTTCCTTGCAGTTCACCATAGGGATTTTGACGAATAGCACCGGCTTCGGTATGCGCCGACGGCATCAGGGTCGCCGGTGCGACCGGGCCGCGATCGCGCCCGATCCGGCGGTCAGCCGGTGGCGCAACGCCCCGATGCAAAAAGGAACAGGCCCGTGCCAGCAACCCCCACTTCCTCCGCCCCGGTTTCGTCGCATGGCCTCGATGCCCAGGGCTATGCGACGCCGGCCACGCTCCACTGGAATCTCGGCACGGCGCCGTTGATCGAACTGGCGGTGACGCGGCAGGAGGGCCTGTTGTCGAAGGACGGCGCCCTTGTCGTCGAAACCGGCCGGCACACCGGCCGCAGCGCCAATGACAAGTTCATCGTGCGTGACTCGGCGACCGACGGCGTCATCTGGTGGGACAAGAACAAGTCGATCACGCCCGACCAGTTCGCCGCCATCAAGGCGGATTTCCAGGCGGCGCTGGCGGCGAAGGACACGCTGTTCGTCCAGGACCTGTTCGGCGGGTCGCAGCCCGAACACCGCGTCAAGGTGCGCGTCATCACCGAATATGCCTGGCACAGCCTGTTCATCCGCACGATGCTGGTGCGGCCCGAACTTTCGGCGCTCGCCGACTTCCTGCCCGATTACACGATCATCGACCTGCCGAGCTTCCGCGCCGACCCGGCGCGCCACGGCTGCCGCAGCGAAACCATCGTCGCGGTCGATTTCACCGGCAAGACCGTCCTCATCGGCGGCACCGCCTATGCCGGCGAAATGAAGAAGAGCGTGTTTTCCATCCTCAACTATCTGCTGCCGCTGGAAGGCGTCATGCCGATGCATTGTTCGGCCAATATCGGCCCTGATGGCGACACGGCGGTGTTCTTCGGCCTGTCGGGCACCGGCAAGACGACGCTGAGCGCCGATGCCGCGCGCACGCTGATCGGCGATGACGAACATGGCTGGTCGGACACCGCGGTCTTCAACTTCGAAGGCGGCTGCTATGCCAAGATGATCCGGCTGTCGGCCGAAGCCGAACCGGAAATCTATGCGACGACGAAGCGCTTCGGTACCGTGCTCGAAAATGTCGTCATCGACCCCGTAACGCGCGTGATCGACCTCGACGATGCGCGGCTGGCCGAAAACAGCCGGGCATCCTATCCGATCGACTTCATCCCCAACGCCAGCGACCATAATCTGGGCCCGGTGCCGCGCAACATCGTCATGCTGACCGCCGACGCCTTCGGCATCCTGCCGCCGATCAGCAAGCTGACGCCCGACCAGGCGATGTATCACTTCCTGTCGGGCTATACCGCCCGCGTCGCCGGCACCGAAATCGGCGTGACCGAACCCGAGGCGACGTTTTCGACATGCTTCGGCGCACCGTTCATGCCGCGCCATCCGTCGGTCTATGGCAATCTGCTGAAGGAACGCATCGCCCGGGGCGGCGTCGATGTCTGGCTGGTCAACACCGGCTGGACCGGCGGCGGCGCCGGCACCGGCGGGACGGGCACGCGCATGCCGATCAAGGCGACACGGGCGCTGCTCAACGCGGCGCTCGACGGCTCGCTGAAAACCGGGACGTTCCGCACCGATCCCAATTTCGGTTTCCAGGTGCCGGTCGCAGTGCCCGGCGTCGATTCGAAGATCCTCAACCCGCGCGACACCTGGGCCGACGGCGCTGCCTATGACGCCAAGGCCAAGGCGCTGGTCGGCATGTTCATCGCCAATTTTGCCCAGTTTGCCGATCATGTCGATGCCGGCGTCATGGAAAGCGCGCCCAAGGCGGCCTGACCGTCGGCAGGGGCGCCGCCGCATGTCGTGCTGCATTGCCGCGAAACCGGCGTGCGGCTATCGACCGGGGGACAGCGCCCTTCGGCGCGCAGGAACCCCTCCATGACCTTGTGGCAAACTCTACACACCGGCGCGGCCATCGCCGCGCTGGCGGCCGCCCCGGCGCTGGCGCAGGAGGCGGCCGTCGCCGCGCCGCCGGTGCCGCCCATCCCCGACATCATCGTCACCGCCGAACATCGCGCCGACCCGGCGCAGCAGGTGCCGATCGCGCTGACCGTGCTGACCGGCGACATGCTGTCGGCGCGCAGCCTGGCGACGCCGCTGGCGGTGGCCGGCATGGTCCCCAACATGTTCGCGTCGAGCGCCATCGGTGCTGCCTCGGCGAACGACTATACGCTGCGCGGGCTGGGGCAGGGCGCCACCGACCCCAATTTCAGCCCGGCGGTCGGCACCTTCGTCGACGATATCTACCTCAGCCCGGTTGCCGGCACCAATTTCCAGTTCTTCGACATCGGCCGCATCGCGGTGCTGCGCGGGCCGCAGGGCACGCTCTATGGCCGCAACACCAGCGCCGGCGCCGTGACCGTCGCCATCGACCGTCCGTCGGACGTGCTCGGCGGCTATGGCGAGTTCGCCTATGGCGCGTTCAACCGCCTTGCCGGACGTGCCTCGCTCAACCTGCCGTTGTCCACGGGCGTCGCGTTGAAGCTGTCGGGCTATTTCCAGGACGACCGCGGCTATGTCCACAACACCACCACCGGCGAACGGCTCAACGACAGCGATGCCGCCGGCATCCGCGGCGCGCTGCAGCTGAAGCTGACCGACACGCTGCGCTGGAATTTGGCGGGCACCTATATGCGCAACGATGGCGACAACCTCGCCAACAGCGTCTGCGACCCCAATGCGCCGACCAGGTGCGACGCGCGCTTCGCCGCCACCGGGCGGCTGGTGCGGCCGCCGCTGCTGGCGACAACACCACTGCTGCCGCTCGGCAACCGGCTCGACACCCAGCTCTACACCTCGCATATCGACTGGGCGAGCGACGCCATCGCCATCAGCGCGATCACCGGCTTCGTCACCAGCCGGCAGCGCCTCGCCATCGACCTGACCGATGGCCGTGCCATGCCGAACGCCGCGGTGCCGTTCCCGGTGGTCAACCCGGTGGCAACCGGCGTGACGCCGGTCACCCGCGTCGGCCGGCACAACCAGTTCTCGCAGGAATTGCGGCTGACCGGATCGCTGCTCGACGGCCGCGTCGATTATATCGCCGGGCTGCTGTACCTCGACAGCAGCGACACCAGCGACCTCGGCTATGCGATCGTCGACAATGGCGTCATCGACAAGGCCGGCTACCTCCAGGTCGACATCAACGCCACCGACCGGATCAAGCTGACTGGCGGCGTGCGCTACACCGATGAGGAAACGACCTTCGCGATCACCGATGCCCGCGCCTCGTGCCAGCCGGCGGCGGCGTGTTTCGACACCGCCAATCTGGTCGGTGGCCCGACGACGCGCAAGACGAAGCAGTGGACGCCGCGCTTCGTCGCCAGCTGGCGCGCCACCGACGCGGTCATGGCCTATGCCAGTGCGTCGCGCGGCTTCCGTTCGGGCGGCCGGGACGCACGCGTTCCGCAAGTTGCCGGCATCCTGCCGTTCGCGCCCGAGACCAGCTGGAGCTACGAAGGCGGCATCAAGGCCGATGCCTTTGGCGGCCGGGTACGCGCCAATCTGGCAGCCTTCTGGATGGTGACGCGCAACGCCCAGGCGCCGCTGCTGACCGGCGGCGTGCCGGTGGCGCAGTTCGCCGGCGTGCCCGTGCTGCAGAATATCCCCGGCTATCGCAACCGCGGCGTCGAGCTCGAAGTGACGGCAGTCCCGGTCACCGGGCTCAATCTGCGCGCCAGCATCGGTTACCAGAACGCCCGCTACACGACCGATGGCGCGACAGCGGTCGCGCAGCAGCAGCAGCTGTGTCGCGGCGAACTGGCAGCCGGCAAGGTTCCGCTGGCACCGCCCGCCGGGACGCTGATTTCGGTCCCCGGCCCGGGGCCGGGGGGCCGCGTGCCTGTCATTGCATTTCCCGCAGCCGGCAATTGTGCAGCGGGCATCATCGATGCCAATGGCGATGTGGCGACCCCGGCGCGCACCCCCGATGTCACCCTGGGCCTTGGCGGCGCCTATGACTGGGCGATCCCCGCCGCCGGTATCATCCTGACGCCGTCGGTCGACGCGCGCTACATCGGGGCGTTCGAAGCCGGTACCGCCAATGCGACCCTGTTCACCGGCAGCGTCGCCTCGCCGCTGGGCGGCAGCTATCCGGCCAATCCGTTCGGCGGCGATGTCATCACCGGGTCGCGCAACGCGGCGGTGTGGCAGGTGGCGGCGGCGCTGACGCTGCGCACCGACGACAACAACTGGACGCTGGCGCTGGAGTGCGCCAACTGCCTCGACACGGCGTACACCCAGTCGGTGGCGGGCACGGTGCGCTACCTCAATCCGCCGCGGACCTGGCAGGTGCGGGCGCGCCGGGTGTTCTGATCGGATCGGGGACCTCGGGCAGGCCCCGGGGTGTCCCGGGACCATGATGACTTGGTGCGGCCAAGAAGACTCGAACTTCCACGGCCTTTCGGCCACAACGACCTCAACGTTGCGCGTCTACCAGTTCCGCCATGGCCGCACGACCAAGTGTCCGGGAAGCCTTCCCGTCCGGTAGGAGGGGGCGGGTAGCACAGGCATCCGCAACAGCGCAACAGCGATCAGGCGGTTGCCGGTGTCCGGCCCATATTTAAATCAGCAGCGTCGGGCGGCGGGGTGGTTCGGCATCCCCGGCATGTCGTTGCCACAGGCCTTGCCCTTCGACTCGTCGAAGCGGACGTTGGCGCGGAACTTGGCGCCGGGGGCGGCCTTGATGCGGTTGTTGCGCACCGAACAATCGTCGCAGCCGCCAAGCGAGATCGCCGCCGGATAGGCGACGCGGACGTCATTGTCCTCGATCTTCACCCGCGCATAACCATCGCCGCGCGGGCCGAAGAAGTTGATGCCCTGGGTGTCGCCGTCGACGGTGTTGCCGCGGATGACGACATCGGTCACCCGCTTGTTGGTCGGCGTCGTCCACATCTGGATGGCGTCGGGGTGGTCGCCGTCCTTCCAGGTGCCATCGGCCTTGTTGCCGGTCGCCTTGACGGGGTCGAAATCGGTGAACCGGTTGTTTTCGATCAGCACATGGCTGCTGCCGGCGACGTCGAGCCCGTCCGACTGCAGGCCCTTGAACTGGGCGTTGCGCACGACCAGGTTGCGGCTGTCGGCGACGACGGCACCGCGCAGCGCATTGGTGAAGGTAGCGCCGTCGATGGTCAGCGTGTCGGCGCGGCGGATGTCGGCCCCATAGGCGACGGGCCCATGGCCGACATTGCCGCTGGGGGCGTGGATCGTGCCGCCGCGCCAGATGATGCCCTTGCTGTCCCAGATGCGCAGGCCCTTCACGACCGCGCCGGTGGCGTTGATCGTCACCGGCGGGTCGAAGGTCTTGCCCCGGATCTCCACCATCGGATGCGGCCCGGGCGGCAAAGTGACGGTCCCCCCCGATGTGAGACCGGGGAGGGCAGCCAGTGCCAGGGCGATAATGATCATCCTTTAGTTGTAGCGCCGCAATTCCGTCTTGGCGATGGCCTGGCGATGGACTTCGTCGGGACCGTCGGCCAGTCGCAACGTCCGCTGCCCGGCATAGCCCGACGCCAGCCCGTAATCCTGGCAGACGCCGCCGCCGCCATGCGCCTGGATGGCATGGTCGTGGATCAGGCAGCTCATGTTCGGCGCGACGACCTTGATCATGGCGATCTCGTTGGCGGCGCCCTTGTTGCCGACCGTGTCCATCATATAGGCGGCCTTCAGCGTCAGCAGCCGCGCCTGTTCGATGGCGATGCGCGAATCGGCAATGCGTTCGTGCCACAGGCTGTGTTCGGACAGCGGCTTGCCGAAGGCGATGCGCGACTTCAGCCGCTTGACCATCTTTTCGAGCGCGCGTTCGGCGGCGCCGATGCTGCGCATGCAATGGTGGATGCGGCCCGGCCCGAGGCGCCCCTGCGCAATTTCGAAGCCGCGGCCCTCACCCAGGATCATGTTTTCGGCCGGCACCCGGACATTGTCGAGAATGACCTCGAAATGGCCGTGCGGTGCGTCGTCATAGCCGAACACCTTCAACGCGCGCAGCTTGGTGATGCCCGGGGTGTCGAGCGGCACCAGGATCTGGCTCTGCTGGGCGTGGCGGGCGGCATTGGGGTCGGTCTTGCCCATGACGATGGCGATGGTGCAACGCGGGTCGCCGACGCCCGACGACCACCATTTGCGGCCGTTGATGACATATTCATCGCCCTGGCGGACGATCGAGGTTTCGATGTTGGTGGCGTCGGACGATGCGACGGCCGGCTCGGTCATCAGGAAGGCGGAGCGGATCTCGCCGGCCATCAGCGGCTTCAACCATGTCTGCTTCTGCGCTTCGGAGCCATAGGTGCGCAGCACTTCCATGTTGCCGGTATCGGGCGCCGAGCAGTTGAACACCTCGCTCGACCAGGGCGCACGCCCCATGATTTCGGCAAGCGGCGCATATTCGGAATTGGTCAGGCCCGGGCCCTTCCATTCGCCGACATCGTGATCGGACACGTTGAGGAACAGGTTCCACAGCCCGGCGGCGCGCGCGACCGGCTTCAGCTCCTCGATGACCGGCAGCACCTTCCAGCGCTCGCCTTCGCCGACTTCCTGCTCGTAGCGCGCTTCGTTGGGGTAGATATGTTCGTCCATGAAGGCGCTGACGCGCTCGATGAGACCCTTGGTCTTGTCGCTGTATTCGAACATCATGGTCGTCTTCTCCTGTGGCTTTCGCGGCCTCAGTGTCACGCCCGGCAGGGCGAAGCCAGTCCCTGATTTTACCTAGGTTGCGCGCCGGCCGGGAGAAAACCCCTCTCCCGGGCCGGCTTCGCGCGTCTCCCGACCTCCCCCCGGCGGAGCGAGGGGGTCAGATGGTGCGGGCGATGACTTCGCGCATGATCTCGCTGGTGCCGCCATAGATGCGCTGCACCCGCGCGTCGCGCCACAGCCGCGCGATCGGATATTCGTTCATGTAACCCGCGCCCCCATGGAGCTGCAGCGCCTCGTCGACGACGCGGCCCTGCATCTCGGTGTGCCACAGCTTGGCGGCGCTGGCTTCGGCCGCCGTCAGCTTGCCTTCGAGCAGGCGCTTCAGCCCCCAGTCGATATGCGCCCAGCCGACCTGCAGCTCGGTCTTGAGCGAGGCGAGGGTAAAGCGGGTGTTCTGGAAATCGAACACCGTCTTGCCGAAGGCCTTGCGGTCCTTGGTGAACTTCACCGCTTCGTCGAAGGCGCGCTGGGCGCCGGCCTGGGCGCCGATGGCGATGCTCAACCGTTCCTGCGGCAGCTGGCTCATCAGATAGATGAAGCCCTTGTTCTCCTCGCCGAGGCAGTTGGTGATCGGCACGCGGACGTCGTTGAAGAACAGCTCCGACGTGTCGGCGCTGTGCTGGCCGATCTTGTCGAGGTTGCGGCCGCGCGAAAAGCCTTCGGCCTCCTGCTCGACAAGGATCAGCGACGTGCCCTTGGCGCCCTTGTCGGGATCGGTCTTGGCGACGACGATGATCAGCCCGGCGTTCTGGCCGTTGGTGATGTAGGTCTTGGAACCGTTGATGACATAATGGTTGCCGTCGCGCTTCGCCGTGGTGCGCACGCCCTGCAGGTCGGACCCGGCGCCGGGTTCGGTCATCGCGATGGCGGTGATCAGCTCGCCCGAGATCATCTGCGGCAGATATTTGCGCTTCTGCTCCTCCGACCCATAGGCGACGATATAGTCGGCAACGATATCGGATTGCAGGGTGATGCCCGCCGACGACCCGGCATAGGCAAGTTCTTCATCGACAACGGCATTATAGCCGAAATCGAGCCCCAGCCCGCCATATTCCTCGGGCACCGTCGGGCATAGCAGGCCATTGTCGCCGCAGGCGCGCCAGAACGCCTTGGACACGATGCCCTCGCTCTCGAACGTGTCGATGTGCGGGTACAGCTCCTTGTCGAACAGCTTGCGCACCGTGCCGCGGAACGCTTCATGGTCGGGGGTGTAGACATGGCGTTCGCTGGTATCGAGCATCGGGAATCTCCACAGGCGGGTCGTTTGCGCCGCCGTTATCCCAGACGCGGCGGGCGAAACACAGCTGTCTTGCAAGAGAGGGTGCGGCGGTGCGACAACATCGCCATGCGCATCCTCCCCCTCATCGCCCTGCTCCTCGCCACCGCCGTCCCGGCGCACGCCGCCCCCGCTTCGGCCGGCGACCCCTATCTCGCCCGCGCCCATGCGGTGCTGAAGCGCCAGCCGATCATCGACGGGCACAATGACTGGGCCGAACAGCTGCGCGGCCAGTTCGGCGAAGGCTGGTGGAGCGCCGACCTCAACGCCGACAGCCGCCGCTTCAAACAGCCGCTGCAGACCGATATTCCGCGCCTGCACCAGGGCCAGGTCGGCGGGCAATTCTGGTCGGTCTGGGTGCCGGCAACGGTCACCGGGCCGGCGGCGGTCAAGGCCACGCTCGAACAGATCGACATCGTCCGCGGCATCGTCGCCCGCCACCCGAAGGACTTTGCGCTGGCATCGACCGCCGCCGACATCCGCCGCATCCAGAAGACCGGGCGCATCGCCAGCCTGATAGGGGTGGAGGGCGGCAGCCAGATCGACGACAGCCTGCCGGCGCTGCGCATGTTCTACGACCTCGGCGTCCGCTACATGACGCTGACGCACGTCCGCCACAACGCCTGGGCCGACAGCGCCAACGAGGCGCCCCGCGCCGAGCCGTTGACGGCCTTCGGCAAGGCGGTGGTGCACGAAATGAACCGCATCGGCATGCTTGTCGATCTCAGCCATGTTTCCCCCGCCACGATGAAGGCGGCGCTGGCGGTATCGCAGGCCCCGGTGATCTTCTCGCACTCCTCGGCGCGCGCCATCACCGACCATCCGCGCAACGTCCCCGACGATGTGCTGGCGCTGCTCAAGGCCAATGGCGGCATCGTCATGGTCAATTATGCGCCCGGCTATGTCAGCCGCAAGCGCATGGAATGGGAAGCGGCGCGCGCCGGGGTGCGCGCCAGCTTCAACGCGCCGCCCTATTCGGGCCTGTACATCGGCCAGCCCGACCGCGCCGCCGCTGCCTTCACCGAATGGGAAAAGGCCAACCCGATGCCCGCGGTGACACTGGCCGAAGTCGCCGACCATATCGACCATCTCGCCAAGGTCGCCGGCCATGACCATGTCGGTATCGGCGGCGATCTCGATGGCATCGACACGACGCCGACCGGCCTCGAAGGCGTCGAAACCTATCCGGCGCTGATCGCCGAACTGCTGCGCCGCGGCTGGAGCGACGCCGATGCGGCGAAGCTGGCCGGGGGGAATATCCTGCGGGTGCTGGAGGCAGCGGAAAAGGTTGCGGCGGGGCTGAAGGACGAAGTGCCGAGCCCGCTGCAGGTGACGGCGGTGCCGTGACCGGAACCCGGGCGGCGGCGGGCGGTTGACTCCCGGCGCCCCATTGGAGACCCGAAATGAAAATCCTCGTCGTACTGACCTCGCACGCCGATCTTGGCGACACCGGCAAGAAGACCGGCTTCTGGCTCGAGGAACTCGCCGCGCCCTATTATGTCTTCAAGGACGCGGGCGCCGAAATGGTCCTGGCGTCGCCGCAGGGCGGCCAGCCGCCGCTCGACCCGACCAGCGCCGCACCCGATGCGCAGACCGACAGCACGCGGCGCTTCGATGCCGATGCCGAAGCCGGGGCCGCGCTTGCCGACACCCGGCGCCTCGATACGGTCGACATCGCCGATTTCGACGCAGTCTTCTATCCCGGCGGCCATGGTCCGTTGTGGGACCTTGCCAATGACGCCGCCTCGGTCGCGCTGATCGAAGCCGCGATCGCCGCCGGCAAGCCGGTCGCCGCCGTCTGCCATGCCCCCGGCGTGCTGCGCGACGTCAAGGGCACCGATGGTGCGCCGCTGGTCCGCGGCAAGCGCGTCACCGGCTTTGCCAACAGCGAGGAAGCGGCGGTCGGGTTGACCGATGTCGTGCCCTTCCTGGTCGAAGACATGCTCAAGGAACAGGGCGGCGACTATTCGAAGACCGCTGATTGGGACGTCCATGTCGTCGAAGACGGGCTGCTGATCACCGGGCAGAATCCGGCGTCCTCGGCAAAGGCGGCAGAGGCACTGCTCGGCAAGCTGGGCTGACCCGGACAACAAAATGGCGGCCGGTGTCGCCACCGGCCGCCACTGTGTCGTGCCTGCTTGGCGGGGCACACCGGCGCGGCCTTTCAGCTTTCGCTGCCTGGCCTCTGCCTTCGGCCTCGCGGCCCGTTCGCCTGTCGGCGACGTGTCCCGACTTGGTGCCACGGCACTTCGCAGGTCGGTCCGCCCGGTCGGGCCTTCCTTGCTGCCGGACCGGCCGCTTCCCCGTCGCTGCGCCCTCCATTTGCATGGCCGCGCTTGCGGGCTGGTTCCCCGGCCGTCCCTTGCCTTCGACCGGCGTTGCAATTCCTGCCCTGCGGCTCGAACTGGCGCTGTCTCCGGCTGTAAACCGTTCATTTCCTTCGGCGTTTCCGCCGCCGTCAATTCCCGGCTACAAGGCAAGTGTCTCACCCGGCCGCGAGTCGTCAAAGCGAAATAATTGCCGGCCGGCCTGTGGATAACGGGGATATCGGGGATAAGTCGCCGCCAAAGCCTTTAATGGTCGACCCCGCGGCCTGTCTTCGCCTGCAGTTCCTCGATGCGCAGGCTGGCCTCGGCCTTGGTCAGCGTTTCGTCGAAATCTTCGCCGGCTTCGTGCGCAAGCGTCTTGAGATAGCTCGCCTGCGGGCCGGTCATCGCCTCGTCGCCGGTGGTCCAGTCGGCCGGGTCCTTTTCGGCGCCGGCGGGCAGGTCGCGGTTGGTGTCGGACATCGGTTGTCTCCTTTTGTTCCTATGTCTGAACGCGGCGTTCCGGCCGGCGTTCCCCGGCGACATGGCCGCAGCCTGTCGTCAGTCCCGCGCCACCGCGATCGCCGTTGCCTCGCCGCCGCCGATGCACAGCGCCGCGACGCCGCGCTTGCCGCCGGTCCGCTCCAGCGCCGCCACCAGCGTCGCGATGATCCGCGCCCCCGATGCACCGATCGGATGCCCCAGCGCGGTGGCGCCGCCATGGATGTTGAGCTTGTCGCGGGCGATCCCCAGGTCGTGCATGGCGATCATCGCCACGGCGGCAAAGGCTTCGTTGACTTCGAACAGGTCGACATCCGCCACCGTCCAGCCGGCCTTTTTCAGCACCTTCTCGATTGCCGGAACGGGTGCGGTGGTGAACTTGCCGGGTTCATGGGCGTGGCCGGCATGGGCGACGATGCGCGCGCGGACCGGCAGGCCGTCGCGCGCCGCGACGCTCGCGCGGGTCAGCACCAGCGCCGCGGCGCCGTCCGAAATCGACGAGGCATTGGCAGCGGTGATGGTGCCATCCTTGGCGAATGCCGGCTTCAGCCCGGGGATCTTGTCGGGCCGCGCCTTGCCGGGTTGCTCGTCGACGCTGACGACGGTGTCGCCACCGCGCCCCGGCACCGTCACCGGCGTCACTTCATCGTCGAAGGCGCCCGAAGCGATCGCCGCGCTCGCCCGCGCCAGGCTTTCGAGGGCGTAATCGTCCTGCGCCGCGCGGGTGAACTGGTAATCGCGCGCCGATTCCTCGGCAAAGGCGCCCATCAGCTTGCCGGGGTCATAGGCGTCCTCCAGCCCGTCGAGATACATCGAATCCTTGATCGCATCATGGCCGATGCGCGCGCCGCCGCGGTGCTTGGTCAGCAGATAGGGCGCGTTCGACATGCTCTCCATGCCGCCCGCCACGATCACTTCGGCAGTGCCGGCAAGCAGCGCGTCGTGCGCCATGATCGTCGCCTGCATCCCCGATCCGCACATCTTGTTGACCGTGGTCGCTTCCACCGACAGCGGCAGCCCGGCCCCCAGCGCCGCCTGGCGGGCCGGCGCCTGGCCCAGCCCCGCCGGCAGCACGCAGCCCATGAAGATCGCCTCCACCTTCGCCGCATCGACGCCCGATCGCTCGACCGCGGCCCGGACCGCCGCCGATCCCAGCGCCGTCGCCGACACGCCGGCCAGCGCGCCCTGGAAGCCGCCCATCGGCGTGCGGGCAAAACCGGAAATCACCACCGCGTCGGCCATCAGTAACTCTCCGTGTCATAGGCTTTCGAAACATCACCGCCCCAGGCGCCATGGTACAGCGCCAGCATCCGGTCGGCATTGGTCAGGCCGCTGTCGGCGATTTCGCGCAGCGGGTTGAGGAACCCCTGTTCGGTGTCACCCATGCGGTTCAGCCGCGCCCGCCGCGCCAGCCCGGCATCGGCGATGGCGAGCACCTGCTTCGCCAGGTCCTGCAGCGTGCCCCCGTTCGGGCTGGCGGCCTGCAACGCCAGCCGCGGCACTTCGGCGCGCAGCCGGTCATGGTCGGCCGGCGTCCAGCCCTTGACCAGCTGCCACGCCGCATCGAGCGCGACATCGTCGTAGAGCAGCCCCACCCAGAACGCCGGCAGCGCGCAGATCCGGTCCCAGCGCCCGCCATCGGCGCCGCGCATCTCCAGATAGCCCTTCATGCGGACTTCGGGGAACGCCGTCGACAGATGGTCCTTCCAGTCGCCGACCCGCGGTGTTTCGCCGGGCAGCACGGCCAGTTTGCCGGCCAGGAAATCGCGGAAACTGTGCCCGGCCGCATCGATATATTTGCCGTCGCGGTAGACGAAGTACATCGGCACATCGAGCGCATAGTCGGTGTAGCGTTCGAAGCCGAAACCGTCCTCGAACACGAACGGCAGGGTGCCGGTGCGCGCCGGGTCGGTATCGGTCCAGATATGGCTGCGGAAGGACTTGAAGCCGTTGGGCTTGCCTTCGGTGAACGGCGAATTGGCGAACAGCGCCGTCGCCAGCGGCTGCAGCGCCATCGACACGCGGAACTTCAGCACCATGTCGGCTTCGCTGGCATAGTCGAGGTTGGTCTGGATCGTGCAGGTGCGCAGCATCATGTCGAGCCCCAGCGTGCCGACCTTGGGCATGTGGCTGCGCATGATGACATAGCGCCCCTTGGGCATCACCGGCAGTTCGCTCCGGGTCTTGTCGGGCCAGAAGCCCAGCCCGAGGAACCCCAGCCCCAGCCGGTCGCCGACTTCGCGGCACTGCGCCAGGTGGCGGTTCGATTCGGCGCAGGTTTCATGGATGGTGTCGAGCGCGGCGCCCGACAGCTCGAACTGCCCCGCCGGCTCCAGGCTGATGGCGCCGTCGCTGCCCTTCATGGCGATGACGTTGCCGCCTTCCAGCACCGGCTCCCAGCCGAAGGCGGCCATGCCGTCCAGCAGGTCGCGGATGCCGCCGGGTTCGTCGTACGAGGGCGCGCCATGGCCGCTCAGGCGATAGACGAACTTTTCATGCTCGGTGCCGATCCGCCAGTCGGCCTTGGGCTTGTTGCCTTTTTCGAACACCCCGACGAGCTGGTCGCGGGATTCGATGGGGGCGTCGTCGCCCGTCGTCAGGACCTGGTTGCTCATGCTTCGCCCTCTAGCGGCGGGCGCTGTCCGGCGCAATTGAGCGCGGCTTGGCAATTCCGATGGCGCACCGGACGCTATTCATAGGGCACATCGCCGGCCCATCATGTCACACTCCGCCGATCAGCAGCGGGAGTCGCACCATGCACGACCTGGTCATCCGGAACGGCACCATCGTCGATGGCACCGGCACGCCGGCCTTTGTCGGCGATATCGCCATCGACGCCGGGCGCATCGCCGCCGTCGGCACGGTGACGGCGAAGGGGCGGGAGGAGATCGACGCCGCCGGCCTGCATGTCACGCCCGGCTTTGTCGACATCCACACCCATTATGACGGCCAGGCGACATGGGATTCGGAAATGGCACCGTCGTCGTGGCACGGCGTCACCACCGTCGTCATGGGCAATTGCGGCGTCGGCTTCGCGCCGGCGCGGCCCGACAGGCACGACTGGCTGATCGGGCTGATGGAAGGCGTGGAGGACATCCCCGGCACCGCGCTCGCCGAAGGCATGGCGTGGAACTGGGAAACCTTCCCCGAATATATGGACGCGCTGGCGCAGCGCCCGCGCACCATCGACGTGGCGACCCATGTCGCCCACGGCGCGGTGCGCGCCTATGTGATGGGCGAACGCGGCGCCAACAACGAAGCGCCGACCGAACACGAAATCGCCCAGATGAGCGCGATCGTCGAGGAAGGGCTGAAATCCGGCGCGCTCGGCTTTTCGACCAGCCGCACGGTGCTGCACAAGTCGATCGACGGCGTCCTCGTCCCCGGCACGACCGCGACGAAGGAGGAACTGATCGGCATCGGGCGTGCCGTGGCGCGCGCCGGCCATGGCGTGTTCGAAATGGCGAGCGACCTGCGCCGCGAATGGGACGAATTCGGCTGGATGGGGGCGCTGAGCAAGGAAACCGGGCTGCCGGTCACCTTCGCCATGCTGCAATCGATCGCCAAGGAACTGCCCTGGCAGGAACAGATGTCCGAAACCGCGCGCTGGAATGCCGAGGGCGCCAATATCGTCGCGCAGATCGCGCTGCGCGGCAACGGCATCCTGATGGCGTGGCGCGGCACCGTCCACCCGTTCAAGTTCAAGCCGTCCTGGGCCGAAATCGATACGGCGCCCTGGGACGTGCAATGGGCGAAAATCAGCGATCCGGCCTGGAAGGCGCAGCTGCTCGCCGAGGCCGATGTCATCCCCGAATCCGACGTGACGGCGCTGCTATACGCCGTCGCCCAGGGCTTCGGCCTCCATTACGAGATGGACGCCGATTTCGATTATGAACCGACGCAGGCGCAGACCATCGCCGCCCGCGCCGCCGCGGCCGGCGTCTCCCCTGCCGAATATGCCTATGACCTGATGTCGGCGAAGGACGGCACCGGCTTCATCTATTTCCCCATCCTCAACTATGCCGACGGCAATCTCGATTTCGTCGAAGGGCTGTTGCAGCGCGACGACATCGTCATCTCGCTGTCGGACGGCGGCGCCCATTGCGGCACCATCTGCGACGCCGCCAGCCCGACCTATCTGCTCCAGCATTGGGTGCGGGATCGCAAGCGCGGCACCATCACCATCGAAAACGCCATAAAGCGCCAGTGTAGCGACACCGCCCGGCTGTACGGCATGCACGACCGCGGCCAGCTCGTTCCCGGTTTGATCGCCGACATCAACCTCATCGACATGGCGCGGCTGAAACTGGGCGCGCCGTGGATGGCGTTCGACCTGCCGGCCGGCGGCAAGCGGCTGCTGCAAAGGGCCGATGGCTATGTCGCCACGATCAAGTCGGGGGTCGTCACCTTCCGCGAAGGGCAAATGACCGGCGACCTGCCCGGCGTGCTGATCCGCGGCCCGCAGGCGGCGCCGCCGGTGGCGCTGGCGGCGGAATAACGCCGCCGCTGGGTTGGCAGCCCGGCCCTCCGCCGCTATTCCGGTCGCTCCCCAGGCGGACCGGAGACATCGAGTGTCGAACCCCTCCCGGCGTGCAGCGCTGATGCTCGCGGCCATTTCGGCCTTCGCGGCACCGGCCAGCGCCAGCATGGACAGTGCGCCGCACATACCCGAACCGATGGTGTTCGACATGGTGCGGCCGCTTGCCGCCAGGCGCGGCGAACTCGAAGCCAATGCGCTGGCGCTGTTCCCTCTGAGCGCGCCCGGCGAAAAGATCGATTGGGCGCCGGAGATCGAATATGCCTTCGCCGATGGCCATGCCGCCGAGCTCGAACTGCCCTTCGAAAACGGCCGGCTGACCAGCGGCAAGATCGGCCTGCAAGGCACGTTCGGCACATTCGCCGCCGACAAGGCCGTGCACGGCTGGCAATTTCTCGGCATCGTCGATCGTGATACCGGGCGGGTGGAATCGTCGCTGCTCTATATCGTCGGCGTGCGCTATTCGCCGCGCTGGACGTCGCTGACCATGGTCGGCGTCAACATTCCCAACGAGCGCCACAGGGCGGGCGAACGGCGCGACAATGCGTTGCTGGTCAACCACAGCGTCTTTCGGGATTTTTCCCCGCGCACCACCGCCGGTATCGAATTCAACGTGCGTGCCGGCCGGCGCGACACCAGCTGGCTGATCATCCCGCAGCTGCACCAGCGGCTGGCGCCCGATATCATGATGCAGGCCGGCGCCGGCATTCAAAAGCCGGCAAACCGCCGTGCTCACCCCAATGCGGCGCTGCGCATGATCAAGGAATTCTGAGGCGCGCTTGCCGCTGCGGCCAGCCGGCGCCGGCGATGACCACCGCGATTCCCGCCAGTTCGAGCAGCGTGTGCAGCTTCAACCCCAGCACGGGCGCGCGCATCATCACGTCGATATGGTGAAAGGATGCCGCACGGATGACGACGAACAGCGCCAGCAGCATCAGCCCGGCAAGGGTGACAATGACCTGGCGCCGCATGCCGCGCACCAGCCAGGCGAAGGCGAGCCCCGTGACAAGGGCGACCGCCGCTGCCGTTTTCACGAACGCCGCCTGAAAGGCGCGGCGCTGCGCGAACCAGCCGTCGTCGCGCGCCATCTGCCGGCCCCAGGCAGTCAGCGCCGTCTGCAGGTCGAGCTGCTTGTTGAGGCCCAGCGCCAGCATCGCCAGCGCCGCCAATGTCCAGAACCAGCGTTCGCGCGCCGTGGCGCTGTGCCGGCGCTGCCGCACGCACAGCACGACCGCGACCAGATAGCCGGCGACGGCAAGCCAGGGCAGCGTGCCTTCGGACGGGTCGGCCCAGGGCGGCGGCGCGGTCATGCCGCCCGGTCGCCGACCAGCGCCTGCCAGACGCCGACCGCCACCGCAGCGGCGGTATCGGCGCGCAGGATGCGCGGCCCCAGCGTCACCGCCAGCGCCTGCGGCACGGCGCGGATCGCGGCGCGCTCCTCCGGCGTGAAGCCGCCTTCGGGACCGATCAGCACCGCCGCCGGCGCCGGCGCACGCGCACAGACGGCGGGCAGCGGTTCGCCGCCGGTTTCATCGGCAAAGATCAGGGCGCGCCCCGCCGGCCAGTCGCGCAACAGCGCCGCCAGCGGCGTCGGTTCGGCCAGGTCGGGCAGGGCGGTGCGGCCGCACTGCTCCGCCGCCTCGACCATGTGCGCGCGCAGCCGGTCGAGGTTCAACTTGTCGACGATCGTGCGCCGGGTGATGACCGGCACGAAGCGCGCCACCCCCAGCTCACAGGCCTTTTCCGCCACCCAGTCGATCCGCCCGCGCTTCAGCGGCGCCGCGCACAGCCAAATGTCGGCCACCGCCTCCTGCGGCGCCGACGCCGCCTCCAGTGTCGCCGTCACCGCCTTGCGGCCGACCGACACCAGCCGCGCCGCCCATTCGCCGCTGCGCCCGTCGAACAGCCGCACGACATCGCCCGGCTGCCGCCGCATGACCTGCGCAAGGTAATGGGATTGCGGCACCGGCAGCGTGATCGTCGCGCCCGGCGCCAGCGGCTGGTCGACATAAAGCCGTGGGGTGGTTGACAGATCGGGCGCGGTTTCGCTCATGGCGGCGTGGCTAGCACAGCATCCGATCAAGACGCGACCCCCGACGCCCAGCCGAGCTGGATCGATCGCCTGCCCGCCGGCGTGCGCCCCTATGCCCGGCTGGCGCGCCTCGACCGCCCCGCCGGCAGCTGGCTGCTGTTCTGGCCGTGCGCCTGGGGCGTCGCGCTCGCCGACGGGCTGGTCGCCGACTGGGCACTGATCGTCTGGTTCGGCATCGGCAGCCTCGCCATGCGCGCCGCCGGCTGCGTGTGGAACGACATCATCGACCGCGATCTCGATGCCCAGGTCGAGCGCACCCGCGCGCGGCCCATCGCCAGCGGCGCGATCTCGGTGAAAAAGGCCTTCGCCTTCGCCGTCGCCCTGTCGCTCGTCGGCCTGTTCGTCGTCCTGCAGTTGCGCCCGCTGGCACAGCTGGTCGCGGTCGCCAGCCTCGCCCTCGTCGCCGCCTATCCGTTCATGAAGCGGCTGACCTGGTGGCCGCAGGCGTGGCTGGGGCTGACCTTCAACTGGGGGGCGCTGGTCGGCTTTGTCGCGGTGGCGGATCCGGCGCCGGCGATGGGCCTGCTCTATGCCGGCGGCGTCGCCTGGACGCTCGGTTACGACACCATCTACGCGCTGCAGGATATCGAGGACGACGCCATGGCCGGCATCAAATCCTCGGCGCGCGCGCTGGGGCCCCGCGCCCGGCCGGGGGTGGCGGCCTTTTACGCCGCCGCGGTCGCCCTCTGGGGTGCGGCGCTGTGGCAGGCCGGCGGCGACCCGCTCGCCGTCGCCGCGCTGGTGCCGGTGGCGCTGCACTTCGCCTGGCAGGTCGCGGCGCTGCGCGACACATCGCCTGCCAATGCGCTGCGGCTGTTCCGCGCCAACCGCGCCGCCGGGGCACTGGTGTTCGCCGCCTGCGCCGTCGTGGGGTTGAGTGCACTGCGCTGACACCCTAAGTCTGGCGCATGCTCACAGTCCCCGACGCTCTCGATCGCCTTGATGCCGCGCTCAACGCGGCCCGCGCTGCCGGGGCCGACGCCGCCGACGCGCTTTATGTCGGCGATGGCTCGACCTCGATCAGCGTCCGCCTCGGCAAGCTGGAGGACATCGGCCGCAGCGAGGGCGAGGAGGTCGGCATCCGCGTCTTCGTCGGCCAGCAATCCGCCAGCGTGTCGTCGTCCGACCTGTCGCCGGCGGCGCTCGCGGTGGCGGCCGAACGCGTCGTCGCCATGGCGCGGCTGGCACCCGAGGACAAATGGGCCGGGCTGGCGCCCGCCGACCGGCTGCTGACCGGGGCGATCCCCGATCTCGACATCGACGATGGCAGCGACCCCGAGGCCGGATCGCTGCGCGACCTCGCCATGGCCGCCGAAGACGCGGCGCGCGCCGTTGCCGGCGTCACCAATTCGGAAGGCGGCGGCGCTTCCGCCGGCCGCGCCGTGACGGCGCTGGCGACCTCGACCGGCTTTCGCGGCGGCCGCCGCTCGACCAGCTATGGCGCCTCGGCCAGCGTTCTCGCCGGCGAAGGCAGCGACATGCAGCGCGACTATGCCTGGCACAGCGCCCGGCATTTCGCCGATCTCGAAGGCCCGGCCATCATCGGCGCGCGCGCCGGCGAACGCGCCGTGCGCCGCCTCAACCCCATCAAGCTGGAAACCGGCACCCTGCCGATCGTCTTCGATCCGCGTGTCGGTTCGTCGCTGGTCGGCCATCTCATCGGCGCCATCACCGGCAGCGCGATCACGCGCGGCACCTCGTTCCTCAAGGATGCGCTGGGGACCGTGGTGTTCGACCCGTCGATCACCATTGTCGATGATCCGCTGCGCCGCCGCGGCCTGCGCTCGCGCGGTTTCGATGGCGAAGGCCTGCCGGTCGCCATCACCCGCATCATCGACCACGGCCAGCTGACCGGCTGGCTGCTCGATTCGGCGAGCGCTCGCCAGCTCGGCCTGGCGCCGACGGGCCATGCCGCGCGCGGCACCTCCGGCCCGCCCGGCGCCGGCGCCACCAACCTGCATCTCGAAGGCGGCAGCGTCACGCCCGCCGCGCTGATGGCCGATATCCGCCGCGGCTTCTATGTCACCGAACTGATCGGCATGGGCGTCAACGGCCTGACCGGCGACTACAGTCGCGGCGCGTCGGGCTTTCTCATCGAAAATGGGGAGATCACCGTGCCGGTCGCCGAAGTGACGATCGCCGGCAACCTGGTCGATATGTTCAAGGCGCTGGTCGCCGCCGATGACCTCAGCTTCCGCCATGCCACCAACGTGCCGACCCTGCGCATCGATGGCATGACGATCGCCGGCGCATGACGGCGTGGCGGTGAACCGGTCCGACCTGACCCTCGCCGTCGAAGCTGCCAGCGCTGCCGCCGTCCTCGCACTCGGGCATTTCCATGCCCGGTCCGATTGGTGGGAAAAATCCCCCGGCAACCCGGTCGGCATCGCCGATCTGGAGGTCGATGCGCTGTTGAAGGCGGCGCTGCTCGGCGCGCGTCCCGATGATGGCTGGTTGTCGGAAGAAACCGCCGACACGGCCGATCGCCTGTCGTTACGCCGGGTATGGGTCGTCGATCCGATCGACGGCACCCGCGATTTCGTCCAGGGCCGCACCGGTTGGGCGGTCTCGGTCGCGCTGGTCGAGGACAATGCCGTCACCGTCGCGGCGCTCGCGGCGCCGGCGCGCCAGCAGCTGTTCGTCGCGGCGCGGGGGCAGGGCGCGACCTGCAACGGCCTGCCGCTGCGCGTGGCGGACCTGCCCAGCCTGCAGGGCGTCCGCCTGCCGATGGACGCCGCTAATCTGTCGGCGCCGTTCTGGCCGTCCCCCTGGCCGGGCGAGACGGTCGAAAAGCCCAACAGCCTGGCGCTGCGCATGGCCAAGCTGGCCAGTGCCGAGGCCGATGCCTGGCTGGAGGGCCGCACGATTGCCGAATGGGATGTCGCCGCCTCGGCGCTGATTCTGACCGAAGCCGGCGGCGTCGTCACCGATCGCCATGGCGCGCCGCTGGCCTTCAACAAGCCGCTGCCGGTGTTCCACGGCATCGCCGCTGCCAACGCCGCGCTCCACGGCGAAGTGCTGGCCCGGCTCGACCATGCGTTGAAGCTGTTCGCAGCGCGGCGGGCAAAGGCGGAATGAACCCCGATCATCCCGTCACCCCGGCAAAGGCGGGGTGACGTAGTCGTTCGCTATTGCGCGATCGCCGGAATCCCCAGCCGTCGCAGTTCGATCTTGATGCAGCGGTCCATGACCACCTTCAGCCCGGCCGCCTCGGCCTTGGCAGCGGCGGCTTCGTTGACGACGCCAAGCTGCATCCAGATCGCCCGGGCACCGGCCTTGATCGCTTCGTCGACGATCGGCTCGACGGCGTCGGAGCGGCGGAAGACGTCGACGATGTCGATGTCCATGCCGAGCTGGTCGAGGCTTTCCCAGACATATTCGCCCAGCACATGCTCGCCGGTGATCGACGGGTTGACCGGCAGCACGCGAAAGCCATGGTCCTGCAAGGCGCCCATCACGCCATGGCTGGCGCGTTCGGGCCGGTCGGAGGCGCCGACCAAAGCGATGGTGCGCGCGGCGGCGAGCAGCTCGCCGATTTCGGCATCGGTGGTGAGGGGCATGGCGAACTCCTGAACGACATTGGGCCGGCACCCGGATTATACCGGATGCCGACCCAACGCATCAGCCCATGTGACGGGTACGAGGCTGCGGTTACTTGGCGCTGTTGAGCTTGACGCCGCGATAGGTCGGCGGCATCGAACCGCGCTGCACGAGCATCAGCACCGTGTCGCGCCCGGCCTTTTTCGCCGCATCGACGGCGGCGGCGGCTTCGGCCGGCGTCGTCGTCGGACGCTGGTTGATTTGCAGGATCACGTCGCCGCGCTGCAGGCCGTTGCTCGCCGCGTCGCTGCCGGGGTTGATGCCTGCGATGACGACACCGCGCGTGGTTTCCGGAATGCGCAGCTGCTGGCGCAACTGGGCGGTCAGCGGCTGCAGGGTGATGCCCAGGCTGGCCTTGGCGGCTTCGGCGTCCTTGGTCGCGTCGGCGGTGTCTTCATCGCCATCGGGCGTGATGCCGGCGCGGGCCTGCACGACCGATTCGGCCGGACGCTGCGCCACGGTGGCGTTCAGCGTCTTGCGCTGGCCCTCGCGGATCACCTCGATCGGCACGGTGGTGCCGACCGGCGTGTTGGCGACGATGTAGCTCAGCGTGTTGTCATAGGTCACATCGCTGTTGTTGATGCGCACCACGACATCGCCCTGGCGGATGCCGGCGCGTGCCGCCGGGCCCATCGGCTCGACCGACGCGACGATTTCGCCCTTGTCCTTGGGCAGGCCCAGGCCGGCGGCGATGTCGGTGGTCAGCGGCTGGATGCCGACGCCCAGATAGCCGCGCTTGACGGTGCCGGTGGCGCGCAGCTGCTGGATGACCGGATAGGCGAGTTCCGCCGGGATCGAGAAGCCCAGGCCGACGTTGCCGCCGGTCGGCGAGAAGATCGCGGTGTTGATGCCGATGACATTGCCTTCGAGGTCGAACAGCGGGCCGCCGGAATTGCCCTGGTTGATCGACGCATCGGTCTGGATGTAGCGGTCATATTGGCCCGAACCGATATTGCGGTGCAGCGCCGAGACGATGCCCGCGGTGACGGTGCCGCCCAAGCCGAACGGATTGCCGATGGCGATCGCCCAGTCGCCGACGCGCACGTTCTGCGAATTGCCGAACTTGACGAACGGCAGGTCCTTGGCGTCGATCTTGAGCAGCGCCATGTCGGTCAGCGTGTCGCGGCCGATCAGCTTGGCCTTGTATTCGCGCCGGTCGGACAGCGTGACGGTGATGGTGTCGACGGGCGCGCCGCGCCCTTCACCCGCCGAGATGACGTGGTTGTTGGTGACGATATAGCCCGTCGGGTCGATGATGAACCCCGACCCGAGCGAGGTCGCCTCGCGCGTCACCGGCGCTCCGCCGTCGCCCTGCTGCTCCTGGAAGCGGCGGAACAACTCCTCCAGCGGCGAGCCGGGTGCACCGCCGCGCATCTTGCCGACTTCGACCTTCTGGGTCGTCGACACGTTGACGACGGCCGGGGACAGCCGCGAGGTCAGGTCGGCAAAGCTGCGCGGCGCACCGCCCGGGGGTGCGATCGGCACCGCCGGCGGCGTGGCGTTCTGCGCCGGCTGGCTGGTTGCGGGCGCCGGCGCCTGGGCGAACGACGGCATGAAGACGACGGCGGCACCGCCAAGGACAAGGGCGGCGGGGACAAGGCTGCGAGCGATGCGCAAGGGAAGGGAACCTTTCAGGCTTTCAAGTCGGAAGACATGTGCGAAGCGAAACGACACTATTCCGGGGGCAGAACACAGTCGACGCAACAATAGCACGGCGGGGCTTATGCCGCCTTCGAAACTAACCCGCGATGAACAACCTTGATCATTACGGCAACCTCGCGGACTATCGGTTTGTCTGCCGGCCTTCGAACTCCCGCAGGAATTCGTTATTGGGCGACATCACGACCGTCGAGGATTGATCGGTGAAGGTCGTGCGATACGCCTGCATGGCCCGGTAGAAGGCATAGAATTGCGGGTCCTTGCCGAAGCTGCCGGCATAGGTGCTGGCGGCCTGGGCATCGGCATCGGCGCGGACCAGCTGCGCCTGCTTCAGCCCCTGGGCACGGATTGTCGCAGCTTCCTGCTGGCGCGCCGAGCGCATGCGCAGGAATGCCGATTCGAGCGGCGCGCCGCTGGGCAGGTCGGCGCGCTTGATCCGCACGTCGATGATCTCCGCGCCATATTGCTTGGCCTGGCGGTTCACCGTCGTCTGGATGTCGTCCATCATCGCCGTCCGCTCGGGGCTGAGCAGCGCCGCGAACGGCTGCTTGCCGAGTTCGTTGCGCATCTTGGACGCCAGGATGCGCCGCAGCGCGTCGTTGAGATTCTGTTCGGTGCCGACGGTCTGCACCATGCGCAGCGGGTCGGTGATGCGGAAGCGGGCAAAGGCATCGACGACCAGCCGCAGCTGGTCGGTGGTCAGCACCGTCTGCTGCTCCATGTCGAGGTTGAGCACGCGCTTGTCGACGAAGATGGTGTTTTCGATGAACGGCACCTTGGCGACCAGCCCGGCACCCGAGGTGCCGAACGGCGCCTTGGGGTCATAGGCATTGACGATGCGTTCGGGCTTGCCGAGCCGCAGCACGACGACCTGCTGGGTCTCGTGGACGGTGTAGAGCGTGCCCATGGCCACGACGATCAAGGTGAAGGCGCCGATGGCCCAGACGATGGGGTTGCGGAAAAGGCTCATCTTACTGTCCTGACTTGCCGGACGCGCTGTTCGACGCGGCGTCGACGGCGCTTGGCTCGGCCGACGCGGCACGGCGGCGCACTTCGGGAAGCGGCAGATAGGTCTGCACGCCGCCGGTTTCGACAACCGTCTTGTCGACCTTCGACAGCACGCTTTCCATCGTTTCGAAATACATGCGCTTGCGCGTCACTTCAGGCGCCAGCTTGTACTGGGCATAGACCGCCTCGAACGCCGCCGCTGCACCCTGGGCGCTGGCGAGCAGCTGCTGGGCATAGGCGCGCGACTGGTTGAGATACTGCTGCGCATCCTGCTGCGCGGCCGACACGTCCTTGAACGCATCATCGACGGCGGCCGGCGGATCGGCCTGCTTGATGTCGACGCCGCGGACCTCGATCCCCGAGCGATAGCTGTCGAGGATTTCCTGCATGCGCTCGCGCACCAGTTCTGCGATCTGCGCCCGCTGCGGGCCGATGGCATCGTTGAGCGTCGCCTTGGAAATTTCGGCGCGCATCGCCGATTCGCCGACTTCGCGCACCGTCTGCTCGGGCTCGGCGAGCTCGAACAGGAACAGCTCGGGGTTCTTGATCTTCCAGCGCACGGCATAGGCCAGGTTGATGATGTTCTGATCGCCGGTGACCATCAGATTTTCGGCCGAACCCTCGGTGGCACCGATGTCGACCGAATTGATTTGTTCGACCTTGCTCAGGATGACGGTGTCGACCGGCCAGGGCGCCTTGAACTGCAGGCCCGGGTCGGTGACGCCGACGAACCGCCCGAAGCGCAGCACGACACCGCGCTCCTGCGCATCGACGCGGTAGAAGCTGGTCGCCACCACCCACACGGCGATGATCGCGCCGAGCGCCCATAGCCAGGCGTTGCCGCCGAAGAAGTCGCCGACCGGATTGTCGCCGTTGCCATCGCCGCCGAACGACGTGCGCAGCTTTTCCTGGCCGCGGCGCAGCAGGTCGTCGATGTCGCGGGTCCCGGTCGGGCGCGGGCCGGGGGCGCGCCGCGGCGGCGCCTCCCCCCAGGGGTTCGGGTTGCGCGGGCCGGACTCGGCGCCGCCGCGTGCCGGACTGTCGTTGGCGGTGTCCTCCGGAGTATCGCCCCAGGGCCCGCCGTCATTGTTGTTGTGCACCGGCATCCAGAATCCCAAGTCTCGTCATCGGCTGTGAGAACACTATATACGATCCGTAATCCGGGATTGCGAGGGCGCGACGATGTCGCTGGCGCCGGCAGCCGGAAAAGGGGCATGGAATGACGGTCAAGGATGATGTGGCGGCGGCGCTGCGCGGCGTTGCGGACCCGCTTCGGCAGGGTGCGGGGGATGCCGCCGGCGACATCGTCACCAGCGGCCGCGCCGCCGGGATCGTGGTCAAGGCCGATGGCAGCGTCGGCCTGGTGCTGTCGGTCGACGGCCTCGATCGCACCGCCGCCGAACGGCTGCAGGCCAGTGTCGAGGCGGTGGTCAACCGTGTTCCCGGCGTGACCGCGGCGCGGATCATCCTGACCGCCGACCGCGCCAGCGCGCCGGCGGCCACGGCGCGCCCGGTGGCGACCACCGTGCCCGGCATCCGCAAGATCGTCGCCGTCGCCAGCGGCAAGGGCGGCGTCGGCAAATCGACGGTCGCCGCCAACCTCGCCATTGCGCTGGCGCGCGCCGGCAACAGCGTCGGGCTGCTCGACGCCGACATCTATGGCCCGTCGGTGCCGACGCTGCTCGGCATTTCCGGCCGCGCGCGGATCGACGACGGCAAGCTGCAGCCGGTCGCGGTGCACGGCATCAAGGCGCTCAGCATGGGGATGATGACCGACCCCACCAAGGCGGTGATCTGGCGCGGCCCGATGGCCAGCTCGGCGATGCTGCAGATGGTCGAAAAGGCCGATTGGGGCGCGCTCGACGTGCTCGTCATCGACCTGCCGCCGGGCACCGGCGACATCCAGCTGACGATGGCGCAAAAGCTCAAGCCCGACGGCGCCGTCATCGTTTCGACCCCGCAGGACCTGGCGCTGATCGACGCGCGCCGCGCCGTCGCCATGTTCGCGGAGGTCGGCGTCCCGGTGCTCGGCGTCGTCGAGAACATGAGCGGCTATGTCTGCCCGCACTGCGGGGAGGCCAGCGACCCCTTCGGCCATGGCGGCGCCGAAGCCGAAGCGCTGGCGATGGGCGTCCCCTTCCTCGGCCGCATCCCGCTCGATATCGCCCTGCGCCGGTCGAGCGACGCCGGGGCGCCGGCCACCGGCGCCAATGCCGCGGTGTTCGCGGCGGTCGCAGCCGCGGTGGGCGGGCGCGTCGGCCTTTAGGCGCACCCCTTAACCCGATCGGCAAAACCGGCTATCGCCGTGCCGACGCTTCCCGGGGGACACCGCAGAATGGCCGACAGCATCTTCATCGGAAAAGGCGAACAGCACCCCCAGGCGCTGGTGCTCAAACGCGCCAACCGCCACGGCCTGATCGCCGGCGCCACCGGCACCGGCAAGACGGTGACGCTGCAGACGCTGGCCGAAGGCTTTTCGCGCCAGGGCGTGCCGGTGTTCCTGTCCGACGTGAAGGGCGATATCGCCGGCATGGCGATGAAAGGCAGCGACGCCGCCGCCTGGACCGGCAAGCGCGCCGCCGAAATCGGCATCGACGATTACGACTATGCCGCCAACCCGGTGGTGTTCTGGGATCTGTTCGGCGAACAGGGCCACCCCATTCGCACGACGATTTCCGAAATGGGGCCGCTGCTGCTGGCGCGGCTGATGAGCCTCAACGACACCCAGGAGGGGGTGCTGTCGGTCGCCTTCCGCTATGCCGACGACATGGGGCTGCTGCTGCTCGACCTGAAGGACCTGCAGGCGATGCTGTCGTTCTGCGCCGACAATGCCGCCGAAATCAGCACCAAATACGGCAATGTCACCAAGGCCAGCATCGGCAGCATCCAGCGCCAGCTGCTCCAGCTCGAAACCCAGGGCGCCGACAATTTCTTCGGCGAACCGGCGCTCGACATCACCGATTTCATCGGCGTCGACGCCAATGGCCACGGCCGCGTCAACATCCTCGCCGCCGACAGGCTGATGCAGTCCCCGCGGCTCTACGCGACCTTCCTGCTCTGGCTGTTGTCGGAACTGTTCAGCACGCTTCCCGAAGTCGGCGACCCCGACAAGCCCAAGCTGGTCTTCTTCTTCGACGAGGCGCATCTGCTGTTCGACGAAGCCCCCAAGGCGCTGCTCGACAAGGTCGAACAGGTGGTGCGGCTGGTCCGGTCCAAGGGCGTCGGCGTCTATTTCATCAGCCAGAACCCCATCGACATTCCCGAAAGCATCGCCGGCCAGCTCGGCAACCGGGTCCAGCACGCGCTGCGCGCCTTCACGCCGCGCGACCAGCGCGCCATCAAGGCGGCGGCCGAAACCTTCCGCGCCAACCCCGATGTCGATGTCGTCACCGCGATCACCGAGCTGAAGGTCGGCGAGGCACTGGTATCACTGCTGATGGCCGACGGCGCGCCGACGCCGGTCGAACGCACGCTGGTCGCGCCGCCGCGCAGCCGGGTCGGACCGGTAACGCCCGCCGAACGCGCCACCATCGTCAACGCCTCGCCCCTGGGTGGCAAATATGACGAAGGCATCGACCGCGAATCGGCGTGGGAAATGCTCAACAGCCGCGCCGCCGAAACCGCTGCGAAAACGGAGGCCGACAAGGCCGCGGCGCTGAAGGCCAAGCTCGACGCCAGCGCCGCCGCCGCTGCCGCCCGCGAGGCAGCCGCTGCCGCCAAGACGCTGGAACGCGAGCGCGCCGCCGCCGCGCGCACCGCTGCCCGCCCGCAACCCAAGAGCTTTGCCGAAAAGATGATCGAATCGACGGCGCGATCGGCGGCCACGTCGGTCGGTCGCAAGCTTGGCGGCACCTTCGGCAGCCAGTTGCTGCGCGGGCTGCTCGGCGGATTGTTGAAATAGGGTTCCCATGACCGATTTGCGCGGCGCCAGGCGCCATCTTGCTGCCGTGCTGGCGCCCGTGCTGGCGCTGGCGCCCGCCGCCGCGCGTGCCGACGATACGCAACTCTGGGCGACCGCCATCCTCCAGGGTCCGATCGAACCCGGCAAGGGCGTCAAGCCGATGGTCTGGATCGAGGTGCAGCCGCGCCTTGCCAATGACGTGTCGCAGCTCAACCCGATGATCGCTCGCACCGGCTTCGGCGTCCGCATCGGGCCGGATTTCAACGCGCTTTTCGGCTATCATTTTCAGCGCAACGCGCCGCGCGGCGGCCGTGTCACCAGCGAACACCGGATGTGGCAGCAGTTGCTGCTGCCGATCTACCGGGACCCGGACCGGTTGATCGTGACGACGCGGCTGCGGCTGGAACAACGCACCATCGAAAGCGCGCAGGATCTCGGCTGGCGGGCGCGGGCGCTGGTGCGGGTGCAGGCACCGCTGAAGGGGGAAGGCAGCGCCGGCCCGCTGCTGTGGAGCGAGGCGCTGGTCGGTCTCAACGACACCGACTGGGGGCAACAGAGCGGCGTCCGCCAGATCCGCGCCTTTGTCGGCGCCCTTGTCCCCGTCCACCCCCGCCTTAATTTCGAAGGCGGGTACATGGCGCAGATCGAACGCAACCGCGGCGACCACCGCGTCAACCATGTCGCCAACCTGACTCTCAACTGGCGCCTGGGTGACTGAACCGGCGGCACGCCGACCCGCCCTGGCGGCACGCCGATTCGTCTTGCAGGATCGCGGTGCGGCGGATAGTTACGCCGGCGTTGGGGAGTAGCTTCCGGCGTCTCTAGGCCGGGATCGTGTCAACATGCTCGCGGCCCGTTTCGGGCGGCGTGGTGCGATCGGCGGGCCAGCCCGCTTGGCGAGACCAGCGTGCTTCGCTGCCCCACCGGCAGGGTGCGAAGTGCGCTGTCGCACGCGCCCGGCGGACCTGATCATGACACCAGCGGCCATCGCCATCCTGTCGCTCAGCATGTCGACCGATGCCTTTGCCGCCGCGATCGGCCGCGGCGCCGCGCATCGGCCCGATGTCCCGGCGGCGTTGAAGGCCGGGCTGGTGTTCGGCGTCATCGAAGGGCTGACACCGCTGATCGGCTGGTCGCTCGGGCTGCTCGCCGCCGGCTTTGTCGAAGCCATCGATCACTGGATCGCCTTTGCGCTGCTGTCGCTGGTCGGCGCCAACATGATCCGCCAGAGCCGCCAGCCGGTCGAAACCGACGCCCCGGCGCCGCGGTCGGGACGCTGGGCGCTGGTCGGCACCGCCATCGGCACCAGCATCGATGCCGCAGCGGTCGGCGTCAGCCTGGCCTTCATCGGCGCCAACATCTGGGTCATCGCCGCCGCAATCGGCTTTTCGACCTTCGTCCTCACCACCATCGGCATGCTCATCGGCAAGGCCGTCGGCCTGCGCTTCGGCAAGACGGCGGAACGGGTCGGCGGCCTCGCGCTGATCGCGATCGGCCTCGGCATCCTGCTCGAACATACGGGGATGCTCGCCGGCTGACGCGGCGCCCGCCATTCCGCCACAGCCGCAAAGGCGGGGGCCAACTCCGGGTCCCGGCTGGCGCCCGCGCTATTTCGTCCGCAGCGGCCGGTCGTCGCTCGCCGCCAGCCAGGTCGCCGCCGCCCAGGCCGCGACATTCTGGTCGAGTTGGGCGCGATCGACCTTGTCGAGCGTGTCGTCGGGGGTGTGGTGCAGGTCGAAATAGCGTGTGCCGTCCTGTTCCAGGTCGATGATGCCGGCGCCCAGCGCTCCCAGCGCCCCGACATCGGGACCGCCGCCGGCGCCGTTGTCGCGCGTCGGCGCGACCCCGAGCGGCGCCAGCACGCGGCCGATCTCGGCCACCAGCGGCAGGCCGGCCTCGGCGACCTTCGACGATACCCGCCAGACGCGGTCGGCGCCGAAATCGCTTTCGCCGGCCAGGACGATGTTCTCGCCCTTGTGCGCTTCGGCATAGGCACGGCCGCCGATCAGCCCCAGTTCCTCGGCGCCCCAGAAGACGACGCGGATGGTGCGGCGGGGCTGCACCCCGGCGTCCTTGCCAAAGTCCTTGATTGCCTTGGCGGCCGCCAGCGTGATCGCCATGCCGGCGCCGTCGTCGATGACGCCCTGGCCGATGTCCCAGCTGTCGAGATGGCCGCCGATGACGACGATTTCGCCCGGCACGCGGCCCGGGATCTCGCCCGAGACATTGGCCGACCCGCCGGGGCGCGTCATCGGCGTCGACACGAGTTTGACCGACACCGGCCCGGCCTGCAGCCGGCGCGCCAGCAGCTCGGCATCGGGCAGTGACAGCGCTGCCGAAGGGATCGGCACGGTGCCGGGCGCGGCGACGGTGCCGCCGGTGTGCGGGTTGCGGTGATAATCGGTGCCAAGGCTGCGGATCAGCGTCGCGACGGCGCCTTTCGATTGCGCCAGCGCCGGTCCCGACCGGCGGACGGCGCCGTTGGTGCCATAGCTCGATCCGTCCTGCGCACGCATCATGCGATGGTCGATGAAGGCGATCTTGCCGGCGAGGCTGCCGGGCGCCGCTGCCTCCAGCGCTGCGTAATCGGGGAAATAGACGACCGGCGCAGTGATGCCCTCGGGCGGCGTCGCACCGCTGTAGCCGAGCGCCGCGATGGCGAGCTTTTGCCCGGTTCCGCCAGTTTCGGCGCCAGCCGCACCAACGATCTCGGCGCTTTCGGCGCCGCGCGTCCACACCGGCAGCGGGAAGGGTTCGACCTTGATGTTGGTCAACCCCGCGGCCTTCATCGCCTTCACCGCCCAGTCGCGACCGCGCGCCTCCGCCTCGGTGCCTGCCAGCCGCTGGCCGACATTTGTCGTCAGGTCCGCGAGCATCGGCCAGGCCTCCGACTTCGCCAGCGCCGCGTCGCGCACCACGGCCGCTTGTTCCAGCCGCGTCGCGGCCCCGGCGGGAAGCGCGGTGAAGGCAGCGGCGAGCAGCAGGGCGGGCAGGAACGGGCGGCGCATCGGTGGGACCCTCATGGCTGGAAAGCCCCGCGGTCATAGCCGTTCGCCCGCCCCGTGCAAGCCGCGGGTGCAGGCAGGGGACAGGCCGGCATCCGGCTGTTACACCATCCGCTTGCGGCCGTGCGGCATGGCGGAAAAATGGGGGTCAAGTGGTTGCAATCCTGCTGATGGTGCTCGTCGTCACGGCGATCGCCTATGCCATCGTGCTGCTGCGCACGGCGTCACGCCGCGGGGCGCTCGGGCTGAAGGGGGAGGGGGTGGCGCTCGGTGCCGTCACCAACTTCTTCGACACGCTCGGCATCGGCTCGTTCGCGCCGACGACGGCGTGGCTCAAGCTGCGCAAGCTGGTGCCCGACAGCTTCATCCCCGGCGTCATGATCAGCGGCTATGCGCTGCCCACGCTCGCGCAGGGGCTGATCTACATCACGCTGGTGGAGGTCGACCCGGTGCTGCTCGTCGCCGCCATCGCGGCGGCGGTGGCGGGCGCGCTCGTCGGCGCGCCGGTGGCGGTGCGGCTGCCGGTGCGGACCATCCAGCTGACGATCGGCATCGCGCTGCTGCTGGCGGGCGGCTTCTTCGCTGCTGCCGGCCTTGGGCTGATGCCGGCCGGCGGCGAGGCGCGGTCGCTGGCACCGCTGCCCTTTGCCATCGTGCTGGTCGGCAGCTTCATCATCGGCGCGCTGATGACCGTCGGCATCGGTTTTTACGCGCCGATGCTGGCGATGTTCAGTCTGTTCGGGCTCAACCCCGTGGCCGTCTTCCCGATCATGGCCGGCGCCGGCGCGCTGATGATGCCGGCCAGCGCGCTGCGCTTCATCAAGTCGGACCGCATCGACCTGAAGCTGGTGCTGTCGCTGGCGCTGGGCGGCATCCCCGCGGTCCTCGTCGCCGCCTATATCGTAAAGTCGCTGCCGCTGGCGACGCTGCGCTGGGTGGTGGTGGCGGTGGTTCTCTATACCGGCGTCGTCATGCTGCGCGCCGCGGCCCGGGGCCGGACTGTTCAACCGGCCTGACTTGCGGCATGGCAATGCCAGCATGAGCCAGCAACGTGCCCGCACCGTCACGGCGCTTCGCAGCCAGCTCGAAGCGTCGCTGCTGAAGGGCTCGATCGTCGCCACCGTCGGTGTCGCCGGCGCCGGGGTGCTCATCGGCCTTTTGTCGCGGTCGATGTCGATCGTCTTCGACGGGCTGTTTTCCAGCATCGATGCCGTCGTCGGCGTGGTGACGCTGGTGGTGGCCCGGCTGCTCGCCAGCGAAGGCAGCCACCGCTTCCAATATGGCTATTGGCATCTCGAACCGCTGGTGCTGGCGCTCAACGCGTCGGTGCTGGTGCTGCTGTGCGGCTATGCCTTTCTCAACGCGGTCCAGGGCCTGCTCACCGGCGGTCATGCGCTGCGTTTCGACATGGGGATCGTCTATGCAGCGATCGTGGCGGTGATCTGCTTCGGCATGGCGTTCCGGCTGCGCCGCGTCAACGAACGGCTCGAATCGGAACTGATCGCGCTCGAAGTGCACAGCTGGCTGATGTCGGCGCTGATCACCCTGGCGCTGCTCATCGCCTTTGCCGGCGCCCTTGCCATCAAGGGCACGCGGCTGGAATATCTGACGCCCTATGTCGACCCGGCGGTGCTGGCGGTGCTGGCGCCGGTGCTGCTGCCGGTGCCGCTGCGCACCGCGCGCCAGGCCTTTGCCGAGATTTTCCTGATTACCTCGAAGGAGATGGACGCCGATGTGAAGGCCGCGGCCGAGGCTGCGGCGGCGCGCCACGGCTTTCTCGACTTCAAAAGCTATGCCGTCGAAGTCGGCCGCGCCCGCTTCATCGAGATCTCGTTTCTGGTCCCGGCCGACATGCCGGTCGCCTCGATCACCGATTTCGACGCCATCCGCCACGAAATCGGCCAGGCGCTGGGCGGCACCGGCCCCGAACAATGGCTGACCATCGTCTTCACCGCCGACCCCGATCTCGTCTGACGGGCATTGTTTGAACTGCCGCCGCCGATCCGCTAGACGGCACGCAATCCATCCTCCCGAATCCGAAAGCCCCCAAAGTGGCCTATCAATACGCCTATGTCATGAAGGGTCTGTCCAAGACCTATCCCGGCGCCAACAAGCCGGCGTTCAAGGACATCACGCTCAGCTTCCTGCCCGGCGCCAAGATCGCCATCATCGGTCCCAACGGCGCCGGCAAGTCGACATTGATGAAGGTCATCGCCGGCATCGACAAGGAATATATCGGCGAAGCCTGGGCCGCCGAAGGCATCACCGTCGGCTATCTGCCGCAGGAACCGCAGCTCGACCCGACCAAGGACGTGCGCGGCAATGTCATGGACGGCGTCCGTCCCGTCGCCGACCTTGTCGAGCGCTTCAACGCGATCAGCGCCGAAATGGCCGATCCGCAGGACTCGACCGATTTCGACAAGCTGCTCGAGGAAATGGGCGGCCTGCAGGAAAAGATCGACGCGGTCGATGGCTGGACGCTCGACAACCAGCTCGAAATCGCCATGGACGCGCTGCGCTGCCCGCCGGGCGATTCCCCCGTCGAAAAGTTGTCGGGCGGTGAAAAGCGCCGCGTCGCGCTGTGCAAGCTGCTGCTCGAAAAGCCCGACATCCTGCTGCTCGACGAGCCGACCAACCACCTCGACGCCGAAAGCGTCGCCTGGCTGGAAAATCACCTCAAGGAATACAAGGGGATGGCGATCCTCGTCACCCATGACCGCTACTTCCTCGACAATGTCGTGAAGTGGGTGCTGGAGCTCGATCGCGGCCGTGCCATCCCGTTCGAAGGCAATTATTCGGATTGGCTCGAAGCCAAGTCGAAGCGCATGGCGCAGGAGGAACGCGAGGACGAAAGCCGCGAAAAGGCGATCAAGGACGAATTGCAATGGATCCGGTCGAGCGCCAAGGCGCGCCAGACCAAGTCCAAGGCGCGCATCAAGGCGTTCGACGAGCTTGTCGAAAAACAGGCCAACCGCCGCCTCGGCAGCGCCCAGATCCTCATCCAGATCCCGGAACGGCTGGGCAACACCGTCATCGAGGCCAACAACCTCACCAAATCCTATGGCGACAAGCTGTTGTTCGAAAACCTCAGCTTCAGCCTGCCGCCGGGCGGCATCGTCGGCATCATCGGCCCCAATGGCGCCGGCAAGACGACGTTGTTCCGCATGATCACCGGCCAGGAAACGCCCGACAGCGGCGACATCCGCATCGGCGACACCGTCAAGCTCGCCTATGTCGACCAGTCGCGCGACGCGCTGGAGCCCAACAAGAACGTCTGGGAGGAAATCTCCGGCGGCAACGACAAATTCTACTTCGGCAAGAACGAGGTGCTGACCCGCGCCTATGTCGGTGCCTTCAACTTCAAGGGGCCGGACCAGCAGAAGAAGGTCGGCCAGCTGTCGGGCGGGGAACGCAACCGCGTCCACATGGCCAAGATGCTGGTCAAGGGCGGCAACGTCCTGCTGCTCGACGAGCCGACCAACGACCTCGACGTCGAAACCCTGCGCGCGCTCGAAGAAGCGCTGGAAAGCTTTGCCGGCTGCGCCGTGGTCATCAGCCACGATCGCTTCTTCCTCGATCGCCTCGCCACCCACATCCTCGCCTTCGAAGGCGACAGCCATGTCGAATGGTTCGAAGGCAATTTCGAAGCCTATGAGGAAGACAAGCGCCGCCGCTTCGGCGACGCCGCCGACCGGCCGACGGCACTGACGTACAAGAAACTCACCCGATAATTCGACCCGTCACCCCCGCGAAGGCGGGGGTCCATCTCCAGATCCCGGGAGCGTGCGGATGGACCCGGGCGGCTTCGTCTACATTCTTGCCAGCCGCAAGCAGGGGACGCTGTACATCGGTGTCACCTCCGACCTCGTCAGACGGATTTCGGAGCATCGGCTGGACCTGACGCCGGGGTTTACCTCCCGCCATGGCGTCAAGCGCCTCGTCTGGATGGAACGGTACGACGATATCGCGCTTGCCATCGGGCGCGAAAAGCAGATGAAGAGATGGAACCGCGACTGGAAGATCCGGCTGGTCGAAGCCGGCAATCCGGACTGGGACGATCTAGCGGTGTCGGTGCTTGGTTTTGCGCCCTTGCCTTATACGCTGAGTTCGGGAGATGGACCCCCGCCTTCGCGGGGGTGACGGGTGTTCTTGGGGCACCCACTCCCTCTTCGTCACCCCCGCGAAGGCGGGGGTTCATCTCCATATCTTGCAAGGTACGCCACCGCACCCGCCACCCTCACGGCACCACCCACGCCCCCGCCCAGCCATCCTTCGCCGCGAACCGCGCCCGCCGGTGCCCTGCTTGCGCCAGATGCAGCCGGTCGATCGCCGTCACCGTGACCAGCAGCAGGGCAAAATTCGGCCGCGCTGGCAGAAGCTCGGCCTCGTCGGGCTTGCGGCCTTCGACCCACGCCGGCAGGCCCGACCCGGGCGCCGGCAGCGGCGTTCCCGGCGCCGCTTCGGCGAGATAGCAGCGCCGTGCGAACGGCGTCGACGTTGCCCAGATCGCGTCGACCTCGGCACCGGTCGTGACCACCCGCGCTGTCCCCGCCAGCCGCAGCTGCACCGCCGCCGCCGGGTCATAGGCGAGGACACCGACCCGCGCCCCGTCCAGCGCTGCACATTTGGGCGACCGCGCATCGGTGTGGAAGCGCAGCGTCGCTGTCGCCCGATCGGCGGCGCGCAGCACCATCACCCGGGCGTCGGGGGCGCCGTCGCCGCCGATGCTCGTCACGACCGGCGTGTGGACCGGGCTGCGCCGGTCGCCGGCACCGTCCGAAAGCAATCGCCAGGCGGCGTCGAGCACATCGGCAAGGCTGTCGGTCATGCCCCCTGATGCCAAGGACCGCGGGCCGCCGCAACCCGCAGGCCGCCGCTGCGCCGTGCCGCAGAACTGCCGCATTTCGTCCCATGCAAGTCCCCCGGCAGGAACCGCGCCGCGCCGCCACGGGTTTGTCCATCACTTGCCGGCTTGGCAAGCCGCACTTGAGGAGTATCGAGATGTCCACCAGCTACAGCGATGCCGCGCTCGCCGATGGCGGCAGCCGCGACGCCAATACCCTGATCAGCGCCGACAAGGTGCATGGCACCGAAGTCTTCAACCACGCCGGCGATCGCCTTGGCACGGTCGATTCGATCATGATCGACAAGATCCACGGCGATGTCGCCTATGTCGTCATGTCGTTCGGCGGCTTCCTTGGCATCGGCGAAAAATATCACCCGCTCCCTTGGGATGTGCTCGACTATGACACGTCGCTCGGCGGCTATCGCGTCGATCTCGACCGCGAAGCGCTGACCGATGCGCCGGCCTATGGCCGCGACGACATGGACGCGTTCGATTATGATCGCGGCGGGTCGGACATCGACAGCTATTATGCCGACACACCGCGCGCCTCGAAGTCGCACGGCGCGACGTCGCACACCGACAAGGCGAGCGGCGAACCGCTTCCGGCCGGTATCGACGAATCGAACCGCAGCGATGCCAATGACGGTATCGAACGCCCGCTCGGCTTTTACAGCAGCCAGGCCCAGGCCGATCGCAACGCCGACCTGCCGGGCAAGCACCAGACCAACGAAGTCGCCAAGGAACCCGAGGTGCCGGGCTTCTTCAGCCCCGAACAGCAGAAGAAGCGCAACCTGGGCGAGGACGGCGCCGCGCGCGTCGTCGGGCCCGAGGGCCAGCAGTCGGCCCATGAGTATGAAAAGGGCACCGGCGAGCCGGCAGAGGAATATAAGGACGACCTGCCGCAGAGCCGTTAAGCCCTGCAGCATCTGACGAAGGGCGGCGTCGGGCAACCGGCGCCGCCTTTTTCATGGGCGCGGCAGGCTGTTCTGTGGCCGGCACGCGGCGACCAGCCAGTCGCGGACTTCGTCCAGGTTGGCAGCGATGGCGAGGCACAGCGATCGCATCTCGGCGGTGGCCGGCAGCAGGTCGGGAACCATGATCACCGGAACGCCGGCGGCATGCGCCGCGCGCACGCCATTGTGGCTGTCCTCGAGCGCCAGGCAGGCGGCCGGCGCCTGGCGCAGCGCGGCCGCGGCCGCAAGGTACAGATCGGGGTCGGGCTTGCCGCGCGCGACATCGTCGCGGGTCAGCACGACATCCATGTGCGGCCGCAGCCCCATGTGCCCGAGATGGGCATCGGCGGCGACGCGCCGGCTCGAAGTCGCGACACCGCGCGGAATGCCGAGCGCGGCGACGGTTTCGACGATCAGCCGCGCGCCGGGCTGCAGCGGCCGTTCGTCGCCGTATCGCTCGGTCTTCACGCGGGCCTGGATGGCGCGCATTTCGTCATAGTCGAAGTCGGGGCCATGGGTTGCCACCAGCTGGATGCGGTTGACGTCGTCCGGCATGCCGATCAGCGGCACGAAATCGGCCTCTGTCATCGCAAAGCCCAGCTCGGCCATCGCCGCGATCATCGTCTCGCGGCTGATCCGCTCCGTATCGAGCAACAATCCATCCATGTCGAAGATGACGGCGGCGGGGCACAAGGTGAGCATGGCCGCCGCGATGGCCGGATCGCACCATCGCTGTCAACGCCATTGCCGCGATCGGGCTCAGCCGTCGATGGCGTTCGCCCGGACATAGGCCGGCCGCGCCCGCAGCCGCTCGACATAGTCGGACAGCGCCGGAGTCGGCGTCAGCATGCCGAACTGCATCGGCCAGTCGATCTGCGACCCGGCATAGACATCGGCGGCGCTGAAATCGTCGCCCGCCAGCCAGGGATGGCGCGTCACCGCGGCATCGATCGCGGCGATGGTGCGATCGAAATCGCCATAGCCGAGCATGCGCTGCTGTTCGTCATCGGGCTCCAGCTTGCGATACCGGTCCATGATCGCCGCTTCGACCGGCCCCGCGGCGAAGAACAGCCAGCGATAATAATCGCCGCGCCGCGCCGGCGGCGGGGCCAGCCCGGCATCGGGAAAGGCATCGGCGAGATAGGCACAGATGGCGGCACATTCGGTGACGGTCTGGTCGCCATGGCGAAGCGCCGGCACCTTGCCCATCGGATTGATCGCCAGATATTCGGGCGTCTTCATCGCCCCCTCGTAATCGAGGATCACCGTCTCGTACGGAACGCCGACCTCCTCGAGCATGAAACGGGCGGTCCGACCGCGCGATTGCGGGTTGGTGTAAAGGATCAGGTCCATGCCGCGACTCCCCAGGAACAATAAGGGAACATTGCCGATCCGGAACGCATCCGTCAAGATCGTTCGAGCGCGGGTGTCAGGCAGCCCCCTCCAGCGCCTTCATCTTCGCAATCTTCTCGCGCCACACCATCGGCCCGGTCGCATGGACGCTTTCGCCTGTTGAATCGACGGCGACCGTCACCGGCATGCCCTGGACGGTGAATTCATAGATCGCCTCCATCCCCAGGTCCTCGAACGCCAGCACCTTCGAAGCCTTTATCGCCTTCGACACCAGATAGGCGGCACCGCCGACGGCCATCAGATAGGCGGCCTTGTGCTTGCGGATCGCGTCGATCCCGGCCGGCCCGCGCTCGGCCTTGCCGACCATCGCGATCAGCCCGGTCTGCGCCAGCATGGTCTCGGTGAACTTGTCCATCCGCGTCGCGGTCGTCGGCCCGGCCGGACCCACCACTTCATCGCGCACCGGGTCGACCGGGCCGACATAATAGATGACGCGATTGGTGAAATCGACCGGCAGCGTCTCGCCGCGCGCCAGCATGTCGGTCATGCGCTTGTGTGCGGCGTCGCGCCCGGTCAGCATCCGGCCATTGAGCAGCAACCGGTCGCCCGGCTGCCACGATGCCACGATCGCCGGCGTCAACGTGTCGAGGTCGACACGGATCGCTTGCCGGGACGGCGTCCAGGCGACCTGCGGCCAATCGACGAGGTTGGGCGCCTCCAGATAGGCGGGCCCCGAGCCGTCGAGGACGAAATGCGCATGGCGGGTCGCGGCGCAATTGGGGATCATCGCGATCGGCTTCGATGCGGCATGGGTCGGCGTGTCGAGGATCTTCACGTCGAGCACCGTCGACAGCCCGCCCAGCCCCTGCGCGCCGATGCCGAGATCGTTGACCGCGTCGAACAGTTCGATCCGCAGTTCCTCGATCTTCGAATTCGGCCCGCGCGCCTGCAATTCCGCCATGTCGATCGGCAGCATCAGCGATTCCTTGGCGAGCAGCATCGCCTTTTCCGCCGACCCGCCGATGCCGATGCCGAGCATGCCCGGCGGGCACCAGCCGGCGCCCATCAGCGGCACGGTGCTGACCACCCAGTCGCGGATGGAATCGCTGGGGTTGAGCATGGCGAACTTGGTCTTGTTCTCGCTGCCGCCGCCCTTGGCTGCCACGGTGATCTCCACCGTGTCGCCGGGCACCAGCTCGACATGCGTCACCGCCGGCGTGTTGTCGCGGGTGTTGGTGCGGCCAAAGGCGGGATCGGCGACGATCGAGGCGCGCAACCGGTTGTCCGGGTTCAGATACGCCCGCCGCACGCCTTCGTCGATCATCTCGGCAAGCGTCATGGTGGCGCCCGCGCCCTTGTGGCCCCAGCGCACGTTCATGCCGACCTTGACGAAGGCGACGACGATGCCGGTATCCTGGCAGATCGGCCGATGCCCTTCGGCGCACATCCGGCTGTTGGTCAGGATCTGCGCGATCGCATCCTTGGCCGCTGGCCCCTGTTCGGCGTCATGGGCGCGCCCCAGCGCCCGGATATAGTCCATCGGGTGGAAATAGCTGATGTACTGCAGCGCGTCCGCCACCGATTCAATGACGTCGTCCTGGGCGATAAGGGTCACGATCTGGGTCTTCCGGGGGTGCGGCAACTGCGCGTCGCATAGCCCGCGGCGCCGTTGCGGTCCACCGCCGAATCATTTGGCCCGGCAAGCCCTTGGGCGTGTTTGCCGCGGCGCGAAAGGCCCGGAAAAAGATAAATTGGGCTTGTGTTTCAAAGCGGATCAGGCACAATCTGTAGCTCGGGGACAGGCGCCGTCACACAAGCTGTGGTGGCACAGGTCGAAGGAGGGCAGACCATCGGCACAACGCCGGGCCACAACGCCGGTTGTGGATAACGGGGATAAGTGCACGCGCACGGATTGGCGCGTGACCCCGGTTTGTTCTCATTCTACCATCCCCCGGCAGGATCGATTCGGGAGTGATGCGGGTGAGCGAATTTCAGACCATGGCCGATCGTGACGGCCACAGCGAGGACGTGCTGACCCGCGATCCGGCGCCTGCCGCGGCGGCGCCCGCGCCCGCGGCGCGTCGCGCCTCCAACGAGGTCATGCCGTGGAAATTCCCGATCACCGTCGATCGCAGCCGCGACGCGCTGCTGACCGACTTCGGCCGCGAAACCCTCGACGACCGCTATCTGCTCCCCGGCGAATCCTACCAGGACCTGTTCGCCCGCGTCGCTGCCGCCTATGCCGACAACGCCGCCCACGCCCAGCGGCTCTACGATCACATGTCGCAGCTGTGGTTCATGCCCTCGACGCCGGTGCTGTCGAACGGCGGCACCGGGCGCGGCCTGCCGATCTCCTGCTATCTCAACTCGGTCGGTGACAGCCTCGATGCCATCGTCAACACCTGGAACGAAAATGTCTGGCTGGCGTCGCGCGGCGGCGGCATCGGCACCTATTGGGGCAATGTCCGCGGTATCGGCGAACCCGTCGGCCTCAACGGCAAGACCAGCGGCATTATCCCCTTCGTCCGCGTCATGGACAGCCTCACCCTCGCCATCAGCCAGGGGTCGCTGCGCCGCGGTTCGGCCGCCGTCTATCTCGACGTCTCCCACCCCGAAATCGAGGAATTCCTCGAAATCCGCAAGCCGTCGGGGGACTTCAACCGCAAGGCGCTCAACCTCCACCACGGCGTCCTCATCACCGATGCCTTCATGGCGGCGGTCCGCGACGGCACCGATTTCGACCTCATCAGCCCCAAGACCGGCGAAAAGCGCGGGCGGGTCGATGCCCGCAGCCTGTTCACCAAGCTCGTCGAAACCCGGCTGGCGACCGGCGAGCCGTACATCATCTTCGTCGATGAAGTGAACCGCACCATGCCTAAGCACCAGCGCGACCTGGGGCTGAAGGTCAGCACGTCGAACCTTTGCTCCGAAATCACCCTGCCGACCGGGCCGGACCATCTCGGCAACGACCGCACCGCCGTCTGCTGCCTGTCGTCGCTCAACCTCGAAACCTGGGACCAGTGGCACGGCGACCCGCAGTTCATTGAAGACTGCATGCGCTTCCTCGACAATGTCCTGCAGGATTACATCGACCGCGCCGAACCCGAAATGGCGCGCGCCCGCTATGCGGCGGAACGCGAACGCTCGGTCGGCCTCGGCGTCATGGGGCTGCACAGCTTCTACCAGGCGCGCGGCATCGCCTTCGAAGGCGCCATGGCGAAATCGTGGAACCTGAAGATGTTCCGCCACATCCGCGCCCAGGTCGACCAGGCGTCGATGGCGCTCGCTGCCGAACGCGGCCCGTGCCCCGATGCCGCCGACATGGGCGTCATGGAACGCTTTTCCTGCAAGATGGCGATCGCGCCGACCGCGAGCATCTCCATCATCGCCGGCGGCACCAGCGCCTGTGTCGAACCCATCCCCGCCAATATCTACACCCACAAGACGCTGTCGGGCAGCTTTTCCATCCGCAACCCGTTCCTCGAAAAGCTGCTGATTTCCAAATCGAAGAACAGCGACGCGGTGTGGAACTCCATCCTCGAACAGGGCGGCTCGGTCGGCCATCTCGACTTCCTGACGGCGGACGAAAAGGCGGTGTTCCGCACCGCCTTCGAAATCGACCAGCGCTGGCTGCTCGAACTCGCCGGCGACCGCACGCCCTATATCGACCAGGCGCAGTCGCTCAACCTGTTCATCCCGGCGGACGTGGAAAAATGGGACCTGCTCATGCTCCACTATCGCGCCTGGGAGCTCGGCATCAAATCGCTCTATTATCTCCGCTCGATGAGCATCCAGCGCGCCGGGTTCGCCGGCGGCGTGGAGGCGGACAACACGCCAGCCGCGCCCATCATGAAGATGGAGATGAAGGATTACGACGAATGTCTGGCGTGCCAATAGCAGGCGCCTCCGGCGGCCAGGGCCATTGGCCCCGGACCCCATTCGTCAGAATGCCGTGCCTGACAGCAGGGCATGACTCCGGGTGACCGGAGGACCAACGGGCAAGCTGCCCGGTTGGACGGCGAGGGGGCCGCGGCGTTGCATTCCACGACGCAAAGCCACGGCCCCCTCCCACAGTTTTGCCCAGGCCCCCGAAACGGGGTCTGGGGCCCAAGGCCCCAGCCGCCGGAGGCCATTTCTTCGAAAAGGTAATCCCCATGTCGCTCCTCAAGGCCTCCAAATCCTACAAGCCCTTCGAATATCCCTGGGCCTATGACTTCTGGAAACGCCAGCAGCAGATCCACTGGATGCCGGAGGAAGTGCCGCTGGGGGAGGATTGCCGCGACTGGGCGCAGAAGCTCACCGAGCATGAGCGCAATCTGCTCACCCAGATCTTCCGCTTCTTCACCCAGGCGGATGTGGAGGTGCAGGACTGTTATCACGAAAAATACGGCCGGGTGTTCAAGCCGACCGAGATCAAGATGATGCTGGCGGCGTTCAGCAACATGGAAACGGTGCACATCGCCGCCTACAGCCATCTGCTCGATACGATCGGCATGCCCGAAAGCGAATACAGCGCCTTCCTCAACTACAAGGAAATGCGCGACAAGCACGAATATCTGGCCAATTTCAACGTGGAGACCGACACCGATATCGCCCGCACGCTGGCGATGTTCGGCGGCTTCACCGAAGGGCTGCAGCTGTTCGCCAGCTTTGCCATGCTGATGAACTTCCCGCGCTTCAACAAGATGAAGGGCATGGGCCAGATCGTCACCTGGTCGGTCCGCGACGAAAGCCTCCACTGCGAAGGCATCATCAAGCTGTTCCACGCCTTCTGCGCCGAAACCGGCGTGCTGACGCACAAGCTGCGCGACGAAATCGCCGACATCTGCCAGCGCACCGTCCGGCTGGAAGACAATTTCGTCGACCTGGCCTTCGAAATGGGCCCGGTCCCCGGCATGACCGCGTCGGACATCAAGCGCTACGTCCGCTTCACCGCCGACTGGCGGATGAAGCAGCTCGGCATGAAGCCGATCTACATGATCGAGGAACACCCGCTCCCCTGGCTGACGCCGCTGCTCAACGGTGTGGAGCATGCCAATTTCTTCGAAGCCCGCGCGACGGAATATTCCAAGGCGGCGACCAAGGGCAATTGGAACGAGGTCTGGGACGCGTTCGACAGCCGCAAGGGTGCCAAGGCGCTGAGCGAAGGCGGGGCGGCGAATGGGGTTGATGACCGGCAGGGTGGGTTGTTGGGGGTGGCTGCGGAGTAATTAAATAGTTAACCCCAACTATAAGGCTTAAAAAAACGTGAACTCAAACCAACGGCGGATATTCGACAGCGTCGTATCAGTAGACGCGTGGCACACGTCATTTGACAATGCCAGTCAAGTCGCTGCTGTTCATGTTGACGTATCGTTCCTGAGAGGGAAGCTTGGGGATGAGCCAGAAAGCCCAGTTCGTTTTGAGGTTTCCTTGAGCAAGGCGGAGGTTGTATTTATAATACCGGCAGGCGAACCTTTGTCTGTCATACAGACATCTGTTCGTAGAGAGCAGCCTCTGACAGTTCAAAAAACATTGATCACATCAAAAGACAGATCAATGATGGTGAAAGGAAATGCAGGTCTGAATATTGATGCAGCAAATACCAATATAGAGCTGTCTTCATCGGGAGGGTACTCAAACGCAACAAATTCGCAGGAGCAAACGCAGGTTACCCAAAATACGGGCGGTATAGCTTGGGCGCAATCTAAACTGCCGACCGGTGAGTACGTTTGGCAACTAGCTCCAGCCAATTCAAAAGCGCTGCTCGGTAAAGCATGGGATTCGGTTCTAGAGCCGCTACTTAAAATAAAGAATATGAGCAAGGTAGAGAATGTAATTGAGTCTGTCGCCAGAATTGAGGTCCGTTGCAGACGCGAAGATTTAGTTATATCCAATTTTGTTATTAAAGATCAAGGCGTTGTACAAAACATTAAAAACAAGATGCTTAACAACAAGATTGCAGCGGCGGAGGCATACATAAGGAATTCCCTATCTGACAGGAATCTTGATGTAAGAAATTTTTCGGATCCGTATGGATCTATTACACTCGCAGATTTGTTTATTGAAAAGCAAATAGAAGAATGACTAGCTGGCTAGCTGGAATAAATAAAATACTGTCTGCAAATACCGCAGACTTGAAAGAACTTGCCAGAACAGTCGGAGCCGAGCCAGAGATATTCTATGTCGGACAAGACCTGTCCGCATGTGATCTAAAAGACCAAGACTTGCGCGGAATGAACCTTACAGGTACCAATCTGACTTGGTCGAACCTAAACGAAAATACAAAAATTGATCCCCAGTTTGATCCCAGGTTTGTTTTTATTGAAGAATATGTAAATTTCAAAATTACATTAAAGATGGCTGCTCTCTTGCAGTCTTATTGTAATAATCGACACTACACCTATAAAGCATGGGCCGTTAAGAATCTGGTTGATGTCGCCGTTCGTGCTGATCATAGATTTAGTGGAAACTATGGACTATTTGTCGAAACAAACAGCCTATATGAGGAGATCCTCAGGGAGAAACGTAAGACAACTAGTATGCGGGTTTTGATATTCCTTAACATCCAACGCAAAGTATTTGAGCTTTCAATCTCTCGATATGGGCATTTTGATTCGGACATTTATGCGCGACTAATTCTGGAAGGAATTGTGCGAGATCGTCTGCCGAAGTTGAATTTCGACTCGTATGGTAATATTGATCCTTTCCAATTGTACCCTGACGTTTATGAAAACTATCAGCTATTATTGGCGTGACGCTTGAATAAGTGTTTGACAGAGATTGCAGTAGTGCGGCCTTAAAATCGCTCGAAAGGGGTTGGGGGCCAGCGCCCTAGCCGCAGGAGGCAGGCAGAAAGAGCGTTGTGCCAAGGCCTCGCCGTAGAAAAGATTCGACGGGGGAAGGCCAGTGTTGTCATCGTCAGCCTCGTGGCATAGCGGTAGGCGGCGTCCTGACCGAGGGGCGCCACGCCATAGTCGTAGATCGCGTCAAGGTCGCCTCGCGCCGCAGCGCTGAACCTAAGCCTTGGCAAGCAGGTTGCGAGCGCGGGCGTCGGCGAATATCTCCTCGATAGTCAGGTCGCAGACCTCGCTGGTGTCCCCTTCATCGAGTGCCGCATAGAGCGCCGCCTGCCGTGCGGCATCGTCGCGATCACGCACGACCAGATCGCTGAGATAGGCGTCGGCGTCGGGCCCGGCGCAGGTGGCGACCTGCCGGGCGATCCCTTCGCGGGCCGGTTCGGCATGGCGGGAGGGCGCATCGGACATGCCCGCAAATCTGCCCCCGATGGTCGCGCCCGTCAAAAAAAGGGGTCCGGGCAGCGCGGCTGGTGTGCGAGGTTTCCCAGGACGCGACACCCTCACCCGTGGCCGCGCTGCGCGCGTCTCTCGACCTCTCCCGCAGGCGGGAGAGGGGTTGCTGTGGCCGGCGCCGTCGATAATCTGCTCCCATGTCGCGCGTCACTCGGATCGTCAGCCCGCATGCGGCGCCGCTGCGGCAGAGCATGCCCGACGCCGAAGCCCGGCTGTGGCGGGAGCTTCGCGATCGCCGCCTGCTCGGGCACAAGTTTCGCCGGCAGCACAGCATCGGGCCGTTCATCGCCGATTTGCCTGTGTCGCGGCGCGGCTGGTGATCGAACTCGACGGTTCGCAGCATGCGCACGCCGGGGCCGCCGACGCGCGCCGCACCGCCTTGCTGGCGGCCGAGGGCTGGACGGTCATCCGCTTCTGGAACGCGCGGGTGCTGGCCGACATGGACAATGTGCTGCGCGAGATCATCGCCCATCTGCGGTCGCCGCGCAGCGGAAATTGCAAGCAGTCCTGACAGCGCCGCCCGACTCGACCCTCCCGTTACCCCCGTTGCACCCCGTCACCACCCCGCGAACGCCCTGCCGCCGCCCCGGAAACGCCCCCAGGATGCCCCGCGGCGACCCCGTCGCGCCCCGGCGACGCCCGGTTTTCATCCCGAAAGACCAGGACAATCACCACGCCGCGAACAGCAAGCCCACACAAAATATCGTTCCAGACCAACTGTTTGCTGGTGCCACGCGCCACATCATAACCCGAAATCTTGACAAAACAAGCCATATAGGTTAGTGGTGAACCATGAAAATGCCCCGCACCACCCGCCGTATCCGCTCCGATGGCTGGACGCTGCCGCGCCAGCGGATGTTCATCAAGACGCTGGCGATGACCGGGTCGGTCAAGCAGGCGGCGGCGCGGGCGGAGATGTCCGAATCCTCCGCCTATCGGCTGCGGCTGCACCCCGGCGCCGAGGCGTTCCGCAGCGCCTGGGAGACGGCGCTCGGCGCCTGTCCGACAACGCTGCGGCAGGTGGCGTTCGATCGCGCCATCAACGGCGTGCTGGAGGATGTCTATTGCAACGGCGTCGCCGTCGGCCGCCGCGTCGTGCTCAACGACCGGCTGCTGATGTTCCTGCTGCGCCACTATGACACCGGCGCGGCCTTTACCCCGCAGCACAAGATGCTCGAGGCGCTGGAACGGCTGGTCGAGGCCGACGACCCTGCGCCGGAGATCGTCGCGGCGGCGGACGCGCAAGGTCAGCCGGCGGTGGACGTAATCTGAACTTGTCGGCAGCAAGTGACTGACGGAAAACGATAATCCCGGAAACAAGGCGCTGCAATCCACAGCGGGGTGAGGATCAGGCGGCGCTGACCAGCCCCTGCGTCGTCGCCCAGGCCAGGAACAGCTCGGGCCATGCCGCCGCCGGCTTGCCGACCGCGCCGCGCAGGCCAAAGCCATGGCCGCCGGCGGTGAACAGGTGCGTTTCCACCGCGATATTGCGGGCGCGCAGCGCGGCGCGCAGGACAAGGCTGTTGTCCACCGGCACGCTGGCGTCGTCTTCGGCATGGACGAGGAAGCAGGGCGGCGCGTCGGCGGGGATGTTGCGATGCGGGCTGTGCGCCGCCTCCAGCGCCGGATTGTCGCCGATCAGCAGGGTCCGCGACCCCGGATGCGCGAGCGGCGGCGTCATCGAGACGACGGGGTAGATGGGCGCCGCCAGCAGCGGCCGCGCCGGCAGCGCATCGGCGGCATCGACCGGCGCATAGGTGCTTGTGGCAAAGCGCGCCGCCAGGTCGGCGCAGACATGGCCGCCGGCCGAAAAGCCCATGGCGCCGACCCGCGCCGGGTCGATGCCGAAGGCGGCCGCACGGTGGCGGATGCGGCGCATGGCGCGCTGTGCATCGGACAGGGCGACATCGGGCCCGGCGGCCCAGCCGTCGCCGGGCAGGCGGTAGAACAGCACAAAGGCGGTGACGCCGCGCGCCGCCAGCCAGCGGCCGAGCTCATAGCCTTCCTTGTCGACGACGACATGGCGAAAGCCGCCGCCGGGGATGACCAGCATGGCGCCGCCGTTGGGTTGGACGGGGCGAAAGACGACGAGGCGTGGCCGGACGATGCCGGCGACGGCGCGGTCCGACCGGCCCGGGTCGGTGCTGCGTTCGGTGACGGTCTCGCTCGGCAGCGTCGCCGGCGCGCCGGGTGCGCCGGCGGGCCACAGGTCGATGGTCTCGGTCGGCGCCGGGCCGGGAAGCGCCTTGCCGGCGGGCGGCGGCGTCTGCGCCGCCACCGGGGCGGCGAGACCGGCAATCAGGAGGGCGCGGCGATCCATGGCAACGACCTCCCGAAGGCCTAGTATTTGAAGCGGACGCCGAAATAGAACTGGCGGCCGGTGTGGTGATAGACGCTCAACCGGTCGGCCGCGCTATCGATATATTGGTCGATATACTGGTCGGTCAGGTTGATCGCCTCGAAGGTCAGGCTGATGGCTTCGTTGAACTTGACCGAAGCCGACATGTCGACGTTGACCGTGCCCTTGACGCCTTCGACATCGTTGAAGGTCGGTTGGCCCGAATTGGCGTTGAACACCGGCCCGGCGCCCGGCGCGACGCCGTTGCGGCCCGGAACGTTGGTCAGGTAACCGCTGCGATAGGCCACCGAACCGCGGATCGAGAAGACATCGTCTTCATAGTAAAGCGTGCCGTTGGCGCTGTGCTTCGACAGGTTGACCAGCGGCTGGATGATGACCGGGGCACCCGCAGCCGTGGCGAGCGGATATTCGATCTTGGAATCGACATAGGTGTAGTTGACCTGGACGCCGAAGTTCGACCAGCCGGCGGGCAGGAAGCTGAACGGCGTCTGCAGGCCGACTTCCAGGCCCTTCAACGTGCCGCCCTTGCTGTTGGCCGGCTGGGTGACGGTGAACAGGTCGGTCGGCGCGACATTGGTCCCGGCCAGCAGCGTGTCGGGCAGGCCGAGCTGGTTGAACGGGATCTGCTGGGTGGTCGTGGCGACGAAGCTGTTGATGTCCTTGTAGAACAGCCCGACGGTCAGCGCCGCGCCCTTGGCGAAATACCATTCGGCGCCAAGGTTGTAGTCCCATGCCTTGGTCGGATCGACAAAGGGGTTGCCCAGCGACAGGGTGCGGTTGCCGCCGCTGATCGAGAACGACCCGCCGGGGTTGACCGTGCCGATGTTCGGCCGCGCCATGACGCGGGCGACGGCGGCGCGCAGGATGATCTCGTCGGTGACATCGACGCTGAGGTTGGCCGAGGGCAGCCAATTGCCATAGTTGCGGGTGACCTCGATCAACTGGAAGCCGGGGGCGGTGGGCGTGTTCTGGTAACCGGTCGACGTCTGGCGGGTGTCGACATAGCGGACGCCCGCGTCACCGCGCACGCGCATGCTGCCGATCTCGCCCGAATAGACGATCTGGCCGAAACCGCCGAGGCTGCGTTCGCCGACGGTGGTGAAGCTGCCGCGGGCGCTGGCGTTGGTGATGCCGGTCAGCGCGAACTTGCCGGTGTTGGAATAGAAGCCGAGCGTCGACGCCATGGCATCGATATTGGGAACAACGAAGCCGGCCGGCGATCCGCCCAGCGCCGTGTTCGGGCTGAACGAATAGATCGACGTCAGGCCCGGCAGCTGCCCGGGGGCGATGAGGCCCGCGACATCGGTTTCGCTGGTGCGGCGGAACTCCTGCGAGCTGTAGCCGTACTTCTTCCAGTCGCCGCCGACGCGCAGCTTAAGCGTGTCGGTCGCATCGAATTCGAGCTGGGCCCGGCCGACCTTGAAGTCGTTATCGACATATTGCGGGCGCAGGCGGACTTCGGCGAGGGTGAACCTGGTCGGGTCGGTGACGTCGAGATTGCCATAGTTGAACGTCGGCGCCCGACTGCTGAAGTCGTAGCTGTAGCCCTGGACGTTGTTGGCATCGAGCGCGACGGTGGTCTGGATGGGGTTGGAGAAGGCCGACTTCGAATAGCCGCCGAGCAGGTCGAGGCGGACGCGATCGCCGAACTCCTGGTGCAGCGAGCCGGTGTATTGCTGGAACTTGGTTTCGAGCTCGTCATAGCGCGATTCGACCCGCACATCGACGTTGTTGAACCGGCCGCTGACGAGGCTGTTGTTCGAATCGACAACGGCACCCGGCAGGATGACGGTGTCCTGCTTGCCGCCGGCGCCGCGGCTGAAGGAGATCGCCTCCAGATACTGCTCCGACCGGTTCGACTTGAAGGTGGCATAGAGCGCATCGAAGCTGAGCAGCGTCGCGTCGGTCGGCGCGAACTGCAGCGACCCGGTCAGGCCGAGGCGTTTGGTGTCATAGCGATAGCTGTCGTAGCGCGGGATGCGCGGGGCAAAGAAGCCATAGCCCTGCTGCGCGCCGTTGGGCAGCGTCGATCCGGGGGCGAAGGCGCCGGTCGGGCGGCCGCCGGCGGGGGCATTGTCGGTGCCGCGTTCCCAGCGCACGGTCGAAGGACCTTCTTCGGCAATCCCGCGTTCCGAATAGGCGGCCGAGACGAGAACGCCGATCTTGCCGTCAGCGAACTTCTTGGAAATCAGCGCCGCCAGCTTGGGGTTGATGGCGTTGGAGAAATCGTTGATGCCGACCTGCGCCGACCCGGCAACGGTCATGTCGTCCTTATAGTCGAACGGCCGCGCGGTGACGAGATCGACGGTGGCGCCGAGCGAGCCTTCCTCGACATCGGCCGATGCCGATTTGCGGACGGTGATCGAATTGAACAGTTCCGACGCAAAGACGTTGAAGTCGAAGCTGCGGCTGCGGTTGGCGCCGCCGCTGGCATCGGCACCGCCGGTGGTCGACAGGCCCTCGATGCCGTTGATGCGGACGCGGGTGAACGTCGGCCCCAGGCCGCGCACGGTGATGTTGCGGCCTTCGCCCTGGTCACGCGTGATGGTGACGCCGGGGATGCGCTGGATCGATTCGGCCAGATTGTTGTCGGGGAAGTCGGCGATGTCTTCGGCCCGGATAACATCGACGATGCCGATCGACAGCCGCTTGTCGTTGAGCGCGCCGGCGAGCGAGGCGCGGTATCCGGTGACGAGGATCTCCTCCTCCGGATTGCCGGCAGCGGGCGCGGCCACGGCGGTGGCCGGGTTGGGGGCCGGCGCCGCGTCCTGCGCCCGGGCAGCCGATACGGCGAGGACAGACAGCGACGTGCAGCCGAGAAGCTGGATCGTGCGACGTGCGAAGCGGTTGCGTGGTGTCATGACAGTCTCCCCATGTTCGGCCGACCCGCGTGACACCGGTTACCAATTCGGTAAACGGCGCCGAACGAGCGCGTTCTTTTTGTCCGTGACGTTCCGTTGCGGAAAATGGCCCCGCTGCGCGGATGCCCAATTCCTCCCCTTCCCGCCACATTTGCTGTGGTCTGCGACTGGTTTCTTGTCTAAGTAACCGGTGTCATAAACGACATTGTCCACATGCAATGGCCTTGTCAACAATTCGCTGGGGAGATCAGAATGCGTGGATGTCGATCCTTTCTGGGGGTTGCAATTGGGACACTATCGCTCGCGATACTTGCCCAGCCGCTCGTCGCTGCGCCGGTGGATGGCACGCCCGCAGCCGGCGGCACCACCACCGCCGGCGGCCGCGGTGGCCGGATCATCCGCGTCACCAATCTGAATGCCACCGGTCCGGGGTCGCTGCGCGCCGCCGTGGAGGCCAAGGGCCCGCGCATCGTCGTCTTCGAAGTCGGCGGGTTGATCGACCTCGGCCGCAGCGTGTTATCCATCACCGAGCCCGACCTGACCATCGCCGGCCAGACCGCACCGTCGCCCGGCATCACCATCATCCGCGGCGGCATCGACCTGAAGGCGCATGATGTCATCATTCGCCACATCCGCGTCCGCACCGGCCGCGACGGCCAGGCGGCGCTGTCGGGCTGGGAGGCCGATGCCTTTTCCACCGTCGCGGCGCACGATGTCATCATCGATCACAACAGCTTCACCTGGGCGCTCGACGAAAACATGTCGGCGTCGGGGCCGCGCTTTGCCGGCGGTGACACGGTGGCGGACTGGCGCAAGAACACCAGCCGCAACATCGTCTTTTCCTACAATCTTGCCGCCGAAGGCCTGGCCAACGCCAGCCACCCCAAGGGCGAACATTCCAAGGGCAGCCTGATCCACGACAATGCCACCGGCATCGTCTTCTGGCGCAACATCTGGGCGCACAATGTCGAACGCTCGCCGCTGCTCAAGGGTGGTGTGCAGGCCGTGATGGTCAACAACCTGATCTATGATCCCGGCGAACGTGCCGTCCACTATAATCTGATGGCGCTGGAATGGACCGGCCAGCCTTATGTCGAAGGCCGGCTGACCGCGATCGGCAATGTCATGCGTGGCGGCCCTTCGACGGCGCCGGGCCTGCCGTTCCTGATGCTGGGCGGCGATGGCGACCTGCGCTATTTCGGCAAGGACAATCTGGCGGTGGACAAGTTCGGCGTCGCCCTGCCGATGGTCGGCCGCTATGGCGAAACCCGGGCGAAGATCGTTACCGCCGCCACCCCCGATCCGCTGCCCGCCGGCGTGACCGCCATGCCGGTGCGCGACGTCGAAACCCATGTCCTCGCCAATGCCGGGGCGCGGCCGTGGGACCGCGATGCCGACGATATCCGCGTGCTGTTCTTCATCGCCGAAGGGCGCGGCGGCATCATCGACGATGAAAAGACCGTCGGCGGCTATCCGGTGCAGAAGCCGACGGCGGCACGCTTCGTCGAGGCGGATTGGGACATGGCGACGATGGAGCCCAAGTCGGGCCTGTATCCGGGCCAGAAGGCACCGGCGCCGCAAGAGCATCTTTCGGAACGCGATGCCGCGATGCGCAATGGTGCGCCGAAATGATCGCACTGGTGCTCGCAGCGCTGCTCGCCGGGGCGCCGATGGTGGTCGTCGATGAACGCGACACGCTGGTGCGCGAGGCGCCGCCGCATGGCGGGCAGGGGATGAGCAGCGCCTGGCGGATCAGCGACAAGGCGCCCGGCCGCAGCATGGAATTCCGCAAGCGCGGGCTCGACAAGGGCGCCTCGATCGGCCTGCACGTGCTGGGGCATGACGAAGTCTATTATGCCGTCTCCGGCACGGGGCGGGTGACATCGGATGGTGTCGAACGCCCGCTGGCGCCGGGCATGGCGGCCTATCTCTACACCGGCGCCAATGTCGGTATCGTCCAGACCGGCGACGAGCCGCTGGTGCTGATCATCGCCTATCCGGTGGTCCGCTAGCCGGTCAGCTGCCGGGCTGGATATAGGGGACGCGCGCGAACAATTCGCGTTGCCAGCGGCGCGGGTCGTCTTCGGGCCGGGATACGGCGTCGAAGATCATCGTGGTGCGGCGATCCACCCGATATTGCGCCCAGTCGCAGGTGCCGGTGCGCGCGAAGCGGATGAACACGGCCATCATCGCCGCACTGACCCGGCGCGCAGCGGCGCTGTCGCCCGATGGCGCGTCGGCGGCGGCCGTGGTGCCGAAGACCAGCGGAATGTCCATCGTGTGCAGCGCGCCGGCATCGGCGCGGGCGGGGTCGGCGAAGTCGAGCTGATAGACCCAGGTCGGCGCGTCGGCGGCGGCCCGCGCTTGCGCCTCCTCGACCTGCCCGCGCCAGCTGCGCGCGGCGGTCACGGCGTCCCACAGGATGTCGCGCGGGGACCAGCCCGGATAACGGCCGCGATATTGGGCGATGACCCATTCGGGCAGGATATCGACACGCAGTTCGGGCGCCATGACGGCGGCCAGATTGTCCCAGCCCAGGCCGGCGAGCTTCGGCGAACCGGCGGGCAGGAAGGCACGTGCCTCGTCGCGGGTGTTGCCGAGCAGCATCGGGATGGCGTTCGACTGCGGGTTGGCGTCGGGCCAGAACGGGTGGCGCACGAGGCTTCGCATGTCGAGGACCGGGGCGAAGTTGACGGTGCCGGCGAGGATGGGGTCGGGGGCGCCGAGCGCCCCGATGAGCGCTTCGACGGGCGCAGTGAGAGGGTCGCGGCCGAGCCGGGCGAGGAAGGCGCGGGCGCGGGCGGTGGCATTCAGCGGCCCGGCGGCGGTCACCTGCTGCCCGCTCATGGTGATGGCGCGGTGGAACAGGCCGCGGGCAGCCGGCATGCCCATCAGCGTGGCGATCTTGGCGCCGCCCCCGACTGGCCGAACACCGTCACATTGCCCGGGTCACCGCCGAAGGCTACGATATGGTCGCGCACCCAGTGCAGCGCCAGCGCCAGGTCGAGCTGCCCGGCATTGCCACTGTCGGGAAACCGCGGATCGATGCGGGCAAGGTAGAGATAGCCGAGCGCGTTGAGGCGATGGTTGACCGTGACGACGACGACATCACCCTGCGCGGCCAGCGCCGCGCCATCGTTCATCGCATCGGTGCTGCTGCCGTTCGCATAGGCGCCGCCATGAATATAGACCATGACCGGCCGCCGCCCGGCATCGACGCCGGGGGTCCAGATGTTGAGGAACAAACAGTCTTCGGATTGCGGGACGTAGCGGTTGCCGGACTGCGGCGCGACGGGGCCGAAGCCAGTGGCGGGGATCGTCCTGCCGGGGTTTGCTTCGGGGGTGGGGGGGAGAAAGCGTGCCGCCCGGCCATAGCGGATGCCGCGGAAAACAAGGGTCCCTGCTTCGCGCGTTCCGGTGAAATTGCCGGCGGCCGTGCGCGCGACCGGGTCGGCGGCGCGTGCCGGCGTGGCGGCAAGCAAGGGAACGGCAGCAAGCAGCGCACGCCGTGAAACCGCGCTAGCGGCGGACATCCAGCCCGCCGGCGAGGAAGGCCGCGATATCGGCGCGGCCGAACAGGCTGGCATCCCCCGGCAGCGAATGTTTGAGGCAGGCGAGCGCCAGGCCGATCCGCGCCGCATGGTCGATGTCGCCTTCGGACAAGCCATGGAGGACACCGGCGGCAAAGGCATCGCCGGCGCCGATGCGATCGACGATGCCCGACACCAGTACCTCATCGGTTTGCGCCGACGCATCGCGGGTGTCGATCCGTGCCGCGATGCGGTGGCGGTCGGCATCTTCGGTGTGGCGTGCCGTCGAGGCGATCAGCTGCAGCCGCGGAAAGGCAGCAAAGGCGGCGTCGGCGGCGGCACGGCGGCGGTCCGACCCGCCACCGGGAAAATCACGTCCGAGCAGCAGGGCGACATCCTGGTGGTTGCCGAACAGGATGTCGGCATGGCCGATCAACTGGGTCAGAATGGCACGCGGGTCGCTGTCCCACGCCTCCCACAGCCGGGCGCGGTAATTGCCGTCGAAGGACACCGGCACGCCGAGCGCCGTCGCCGCTTCGGCCGCGGCGATGGCGCCCTGCGCCGGCACCGGGCCGAGGGCCGGTGTGATCCCCGACAGATGCAGCCGCGCCGCGCCGGCGAGCAGCGCCGGCCAGTCGAAGGCGTCGGCGGGCGTGGTGGCGAAGGCGCTGTGCGCCCGGTCGTAAACGATTTCGGAAGCGCGCAGGCCGGCGCCGGGGCTGAGGAAATACAGCCCCATGCGGCCATCGCGGGTGGTGACGGCGCGGGTATCGACGCCGTGCGTACGCACTGCGCTCATAGCGCCGCGGCCGAGCGCATTGTCGGGCACGGCGCTGACCATCGCCGTGTCATGTCCCAGGCAGGCGAGGCCGATGGCGACATTGGCCTCCGCACCGCCGACGTGGAGATCCAGCGCCGGCGTCTGCATCAGCAGGGTGCGGCCGGGCGCGGTGAGGCGGATCAGCAGCTCGCCGAAGCAGACGACCGCGCCCATCAGCGTGCCAGCCAGCCGCCATCGACGGCGAGGATATGGCCATCGACGTAATCGGACGCGGACGAGGCAAGGAATACCGCGGCACCGCCCAAATCGGCCGCATCGCCCCACCGGCCGGCGGGAATACGGCCGAGGATCGACGCGTTGCGGTCCGGATCGGCGCGCAGGGCATCGGTGTTGTTGGTGGCGATATAGCCCGGCGCGATGGCGTTGACGTTGATCCCCCTGGCCGACCATTCGTTGGCGAGGAGTTTCGTGAGGCCACCGACGCCGGACTTCGACGCTGTGTAGCTGGGCACGCGAATGCCGCCCTGGAACGTCAGCATCGATGCGATATTGATGATCTTGCCGCGACCATTGGTAATCATGTGCCGCCCCGCCGCCTGGGCGAGGAAGAACACCGATTTCAGGTTGGTGTCGATCACCGCGTCCCAATCGGCCTCGGTGAAATCCACGCTGTCGGCACGCCGGATGATGCCGGCGTTGTTGACGAGGATGTCGAGCCCGCCAAGGCTTTCCAGCGTCTCGGCGACGATCCGGTCGACGGGTTCGATCGTCGACAGGTCGGCGGCGACCAGGATGGCGCGGCGACCCAGCGCCGTCACCTTGGCAGCCGTTTCCGTCGCCGGCGTGCGGCCGACGGCGGCGATGTCGGCACCGGCGCCGGCCAGCGCCAGCGCGATCGCCTGGCCGATGCCGGTGTTGGCGCCGGTGACGACCGCGACGCGGCCCGAAAGATCGAACATGCCGGTCATTGCAGCTGGCAGATGTCGAGGACGTTCATGTCGGTATAGTCGAGGTTCTCGCCGCCCATCGCCCAGATGAAGGCATAGGCGCGGGTGCCCGAACCCATGTGGATCGACCAGGGCGGGGAAATCACCGCTTCCTCATTGGCCATGACGATGTGGCGCATCGAATCGGGTTCGCCCATATAATGGAAGACCCGGTCATCCTCGCCGAGATCGAAGTAGAAATAAATCTCGCTGCGGCGATCGTGGAGGTGCGGCGGCATGGTGTTCCAGACGCTGCCGGGCTTGAGGATGGTCAGGCCGAGCAGTAGCTGGGCGCTGTCGCAGATGCCGGGGATGACCATCTGGTAGATGGTGCGCTCGTTGGAGCCTTCGAGCCCGCCGCGTTCCAGCGGATTGGCCTCGGCAATGGCGATCTTCTTCACCGTCTTGGCGACATGCGCCGGGGTGGAAGCGAGATAGAAACGCGCGCCTTCACCTTCGAAGACCACGTCGGTGGCGCCCATCGGGATATAGAGGCAGTCACGCGGCGCCATGTCGAAGCTCTCGCCATCGACGCTGATGCGGCCGGGGCCGCCGACGTTGACGGCGGCGAGTTCGCGGCGTTCCAGAAAGGGCTTGCCGGCGGCCGAAGCGGGCGCAACCTGCGTCGGCAGCGCCAGCGGCGTGGCACCCGGCGTGGCACCGCCGATGACGAAACGCTCGTTGTGCGAATAGTTGAGGACGACCTCGCCGGCCCGGAACAGCCCGGTGATCAGATAGCGATCGCGCAGTTCGTCGTTGGCGACCATCTCCATCATGTCGGGGTGGGTGGCGTGGTAGGTTTTCTCGAACATCGAACAATCCCTTCAGGCTGTGGGCAGCAGCATCATGGCTGCGTCTGGTAACCGGTGTCAGCGTGGCTGACAACGCATTCCGGCGAACTCATCTCGGTGGCGCCACCGACGCGCGCTGGATCAGCGCCGAGAGAAACAGCGCATCCCCGGGCATTTCCGGCAGCGCGTCGATGGTCCCGGCGAGCAGCTTGCGCGCGGCCGCCTTGCCCATCTCCACGATCGGCCAGCGCACCGTCGTCAGCGGCGGCCAGATATGGGCGGCGATGGCGGTATCGTCGAAGCCGATGATCGACAGGTCGGCCGGGACATCGAGCCCCATTTCCCGCGCCGCATGCAGCGCGCCGGCCGCCATTTCATCGTTGGATGCAAAGATCGCGGTGGGCCGCGGGTCCTGCGCCAGCAGGTTGCGCGTCGCCACCAGCCCCGATTCAAACCGGTAATTGCCTTCGACCGCCCAGGCCGGCTCCGGCGTGATGCCGCCGGCGACGAGCGCTTCGTTAAAGCCGTGATGCCGTTCCGATGCCGATCGGAACCCCGGCGGGCCGGTGATGATGCCGATGCGGCGGTGGCCGGTCGTCATCAGGAACGTCACAACTTCGCGCACCACTTCGCGGTCGTTCGACGCGACCATGTGCGCGGCGTCGTCAAGCTCGGCCGAGCCCATGCGGACATAGCGGCAGCCGAGTTCGAGGCACAGGCTGGCGAGACCGTCATTTTCGGAAATCGGCGGTAGCAGCACCACGCCGTGCAGCCGCTGGCGTTCGAGGAACGACCGCACATCGGCGACCAGCGTCGTCGACCCGCGATCGACGGGCCGGACGATCAGTTCATATTCGGTGCCCTTCAGCACGCTCAAAATGCCCTGCTGCACCCCCAGCACCATCTGCGCATTGGGGTTGTCGTGCACCAGGCCGATCAGGAAATTGCGCCGCAATGCCAGCGCCCGGGCCTGCGGGTTGGGAATATAGCCGGTCTGGCGGATGACGTCGTCGACGCGCTTGCGCGTTTCCTCGTTGAGCAGCGGCGAACGGTTGATGACGCGGCTGACGGTCTTTTTCGAAACGCCCGACAGCCGCGCGATGTCGTTGATCGTGGGCTTGGCATTGCCGCTCATGCTGTCGTCAGCGTCCATTGCGTCCCCCCCGCTTCATCGTCCCCGCGCCGTCTCGGTGCCGCGCATTTCATGGACAATGACACCGGTAACCCCTATCGAACCAGCATGGATGTTTCAATCGCTCCTGTCCTCCCGGCCGTGCTGCAGGTCGATCGGCACGATACGGTTGCGGTCGCCCTGCGCGACATCGGCGCTGGCGAGATCGTCCCTGTCGGCGGGTCGGAGATTGCCGTCCGGAACGCCGTGCCGAAGGGGCACAAGCTGGCCATCGCGGCGCATCATGCCGGTGACCCGGTGGTCAAATACGGCTTTTCCATCGGCCATGCCACAATGGACATCGCGGTCGGCGACCATGTCCACAGCCATAATGTGGCGACGTCGCTCAGCGGCGAGGACAGCTATCGTTACCAGCCGGTCCCCGCCCCGGTTCGGGAAGCCGCCGCACCCGCGCAGTTCAGCGGCTTCGTCCGCGCCGACGGCCGCGTCGGCACCCGCAACGAGATCTGGGTGCTGCCGACCGTCGGGTGCGTGGCGCGCACCGCCCAGAAGATTGCGGCACGCGCCGCCGGGCGTCTCCACGGCAGCGTGGAGGGCGTCCATGCCTTTGGTCATCCGCATGGCTGTTCGCAGCTCGGCGACGACCTCGGCGGAACGCGTGCGATCCTGGCGGCGCTTGCCAGCCATCCCAATGCGGGCGGCGTCCTCATCCTCGGCCTCGGCTGCGAATCGAACCAGATCGACGAACTTCTCGCCCTGGTGCCCGAGGCGCAGCGCGGGCGGATCCGGACCTTGCGGGCGCAGGGCGCAGGCGACGAGATCGAAGCCGGGCTGGCGCTGGTCGATGACCTGATCGCCGAGGCCGGGCGCGCGCAACGCGAAGTCGTCGGGCTCGACCGGCTGGTCGTCGGGCTGAAATGCGGCGGCTCCGATGCGTTCAGCGGGCTGACGGCCAATCCCCTGGTCGGCAAGATCGCCGACCGCGTCACCGGCGCCGGCGGCAGCGCCGTGCTGACCGAAATTCCCGAAGTCTTTGGTGCCGAGACGCTGCTGATGGCCCGCGCCCGGGACGAGGCGACCTTCGATGGCATCGTCACCATGGTCAATGATTTCAAACGCTACTTCCTCGCGCACGGCGAGCCGGTGTCGGAAAACCCGTCCCCCGGCAATATTGCCGGTGGCATCACCACGCTGGAGGAAAAATCGCTCGGCGCGGTGCAGAAGGGCGGCCATGCGCAGGTCGGGGATGTCATCGGCTATGGCGCTTCGGTGCGGCGCACCGGGCTGACCCTGCTCGACGCCCCCGGCAATGACGCCGTTTCGTCGACGGCCCTCGCCGCAGCGGGCGCGACCGTCATCCTGTTCACCACCGGCCGCGGCACGCCGCTCGGCTTTCCGGTGCCGACGATCAAGGTCGCTTCGAACAGTGCGCTGGCAGCGGCCAAGCCGGGCTGGATCGATTTCGACGCCGGCTCGGTCCTCGCCGATGGGCTGGCCGGGGCGACCGACGCATTTCTCGATCGAATCCTGGCCGTGGCCTCGGGCGCGACGACGGCGGCAGAGCGCAACGAGGAGCGCGAAATCGCCATCTGGAAGCGCGGCGTAACGCTTTGACCGGCAAAATGCGACGCGCCGCTTGCATCGCTCGACTGCTTATGACACCGGTTTCCAACAGCAACCATGGCCTTGGGGAAGGGTGAGGGTGACAGAAATTACGCCGATTGCCGGTGCGGACAATGATGCGGGTCGCGATTCGAACGCGGACCCCGCCCGCATTGCCGGGGTCTTTGTTGCCGCGCGCCGCAGCGCCACGCCGATCGGCGATTATCCGGGCACCATCCCGGAGACGCTGGCCGACGGCTATGCGATCCAGGACCAAGCCATCGCGCTGCGTGGTGGCGCCATTGCCGGATGGAAGGTCGGCCGCATCTTGCCGCCGCTCGATGCGCACTATCGCAGCCAGCGGCTTGCCGGGCCGATCTTTGCCGATCGCGTCGTCATGGCCGATGACGGGGCGTCGCGCGCCATGACCGTTTTCGCAGGCGGTTTCGGCGCTGTCGAGGCCGAGTTCGTGTTTCGTCTTGGCATCGTCGATCCGGCAAAGACTCATTATTCGCTCGCGGAGGCGGCGGCCGCCGTCGCCGGTGTCCATGTCGGGATCGAGATCGCCAGCTCGCCGCTGGGTGCCATCAACGATCTCGGCCCGGCGGTCACCGTGTCGGATTTCGGCAACAACCAGGGCCTGATCGTCGGCCCCGAGATCGCCGATTGGGCCAGCGCCGGCTTCGACAGCTGGCCGGTTTCGGTCGCTATCGATGGTGTCGAAATCGGCAGCGGCATGGCCGGCAATTTTCCCGATGGCACCGTGGGTTCGGTGAAGTTCCTGCTGGAATTGCTCGCCCAGCGCGGCATCGCCGTGCCTGTGGGGACATGGGTGTCGAGCGGGGCGGTCAGCGGCGTCCATGTCATCGCCAGCGGCCAGTCCGCGACGGCGCGCTTCGGCGACCGGTTCCGGCTTGACTGCCATATCGAACGGGCTGCACCGGACGCCGGTTGATGCGTTCGGCGGCCATGGGGAGGTGAAGATGATCGCTGGAGAAACAGCCGCGGACACCGGCGGCGCGCCACCGGGGACCACCAAGGTCGGTGGCTATCGCTGGGTCATCGTCGCGCTGCTGTTTGCAGCGACAGCCATCAACTACATCGATCGCCAGATGATCGGCGTGCTGAAGCCGACGCTCGCCGCCGACCTCAACTGGTCGGAAACCGATTTCGCCAACGTCATCTTCTTTTTCCAGATGGCCTATGCCATCGGCTATATCGGTTTCGGCCGGGTCGTCGACATCATCGGCGAACGGCTGGGCTATGCCGTGGCCTTCACCATCTGGACCATCGCCCATATGGCGCATGGCGGCGTCTATACCGTGACCCAGTTCGCCATGGCGCGCTTTGGCCTCGGCATCGGCGAGGCCGGCAACTTCCCGGCCGGCATCAAGGCGGTGACCGAATGGTTCCCGGCCAAGGAACGCGCCACTGCCATCGGCATCTTCAACGCCGGCGCCAATGTCGGTGCCATCATCACGCCGCTGCTCGTGCCCGCGCTGACCATCGCCTATGGCTGGCGATCGACCTTCGTCATCACCGGCGGCTTCAGCATCGTCTGGCTGATCGCCTGGCTGGCCATCTATCGCCGCCCGACCGAAAAGAAGCAGGTCAGCGCCGCCGAACTCGCCTGGATCCGCCAGGACCCGGCCGATCCGATCGTTCCGGTCGCCTGGAAGCGCCTGCTGACGGTGCGCGAAACCTGGGCCTATGCGCTCGGCAAGTTCTTCATCGACCCGATCTGGTGGTTCTTCCTGTTCTGGCTGCCGGGCTTTCTCGGCACGCGCTACAATCTCGATCTCGTCAGCTTCGGCCCGCCGCTGGTCGTCATCTACCTGATGTCGGATGCTGGCAGCATCGTCGGCGGCTGGTCGTCGTCGCGGATGATCAAGGCCGGCAAGTCGGTCAACTTCGCCCGCAAGATGACGATGCTGGTCTGCGCCATCGCCGTACTGCCGGTGATCTTCTCGCAGGATATCGACAGCCTGTGGCTCAACGTCTTCATCATCGGCATCGCCACCGCGGCGCACCAGGCGTTTTCGGCCAACCTCTACACGCTGCCGTCCGACCTGTTCCCGCGCAACGCTGTCGGCTCGGTCATCGGCATCGGCGGCACTGTCGGCGCCATCGGTGGCATGATGATGGCCAAATATGCCGGCTTCATCCTCGATGGCTTCGGCAGCTACACGCCGCTGTTCGCCGTCGCCGGATCGGCCTATTTCCTCGCTTTGGGTGCCATCCACCTGCTCAGCCCGCGGCTGGCGCGCGCCGAATTCCGCGCCTAGATCGATCGACGTCAGCCGGCGCGCGTCGCTTGCACGGCGGCCGTCGCGGCGGTGGTCAGCATCAGCAGGTCGGGCGCGATCGAGACGATGTCGCACCCGGCCGCGATCATCCGCACCGCGTGCGCCGGCGCCGTGCAATAGATGCCGACCCGGCGCCCGGCGGCCTTGCAGCGCGCGATGACATGGTCGATCGCCGCCAGCAGCGCCGGGTCGTCATTGTCGGCGCGCGGTGACAGGCCGAGCGCCAGCGCGAGGTCCGACGGCCCGATGAAAATGCCGTCATACCCCTTCACCGCCAGGATCGCGTCGAGATTGTCGAGGCCGGCGCGCGTTTCCACCATCGCCAGCGACACGATGCTGTCCGACGCCGCCGCCAGATAGTCCGGGCCGAACCGCATCTGCGGCCGGCGCGGGCCAAAGGACCGCTGGCCGCGCGGCGGATAGTGCAGCGCGTCGGCAAAGGCCTGGGCATCGGCGGCGGTATCGATCATCGGGGCGATGATGCCGGTGGCGCCGAAATCGAGCAGCCGCATGATATCGGCGGCGTTGTTGGCGGCAACCCGCGCCATCGGCTCGGCGCCGCCATGCTCGATCGCCAGCAGCAGCGCCGGCGCCGACGCCATGTCGGCCGCACCATGCTGCAGGTCGACCAGCAGCCCGTCATAGCCACAACGCGCCAGTGCCTCGGCCGACAGGATGGCGGGAATGTTGATCCAGCCGATGATAGCGGCGTCGCCTTTGGCCCAGGCGGATCGGATGCGGTTCACGGCACTCTCCTCGACGACATGGCGCCATTGGCGCTGAAACGGCGGCGGCCGGCAAGGGCGACGAACGATATCGAATTTGGGCGATTTTGATCTGGCGCAAAGCACGCTGCCGGCGCGGGTGCATAAGGTTCCCATTGGCTGCAGCCCGGGCGCGGCACCCACCGGGTCGCCGCCGTCGACGGATCGGGTCAGCCGGCATCAAAGGAGCGACCACCATGACCGGTTCCCTGATCATCGATGGGCTGATGCTGTTCTTCAGCCTGGCCTTGGCGGCGGCGGTCGCCGTCCCGGCGTGGCTGTTCCTGCCGAAATGGATGGAAAGCGTGCAAACACGGCGCATCGCCTTTCATCGCGCCGCCATCGACGCCATCACGGCGGAACTCGCCCGGCCGCAAGCCGACCCCGGCCATGTCGACCGGCTGCTCGCCCAGCGCCAGGCGAACATCACCGCGCTGCGGTCGCTGGTCCCGGGTGCGGTCGTGGCGCCGCTGCCGCAGGGGGTTGCCGGTCTTCGGCTCGCCGCCTGACATTCGCGCTTGCCCGGAAGGAAAACACAATGGCTGAACAACTCGCAGAGCATCGCAACCTGGTGTCGGCCAGCAAGCCGATCCAACTTGGTGCGTCCTGGCAGCGGCGGCTGACGACCCGCAGCGGTTTCGAATTCCGCGTACGGCCCGTCGCCGCCGATGACGAAGCCGCACTCGCCGACTTTTTCGCGCATGTGACACCCGAGGAATTGCGCTTCCGCTTCCTCACCGCCTGCCGCGAGGTCGGCCATGCCCGGCTGGTGGCGATGACCGACATCGATCACGACCAGACCGAAAACTTCCTCGCCGTGCTCGACGATGGCACCATTATTGCTTCGGGACTGATCGCGACCGATGCCGATCGGGCGCGCGCCGAAGTCGCCATCTCGATCCGGTCCGATCACCGCGGCCAGGGCATCAGCTGGACCTTGCTCGATCATATCGCCCAATACGCCGAAGCACGGGGCATCAAGGTCATCGAATCGATCGAGGCGCGGGAGAATCGCGCGGCCATCGGGCTGGAAAAGGAAATGGGGTTCATCGTGGCGCCGGTGGCGGGTGATCCGACGCTGATCCGGCTGAGCCGTTATATCTGACGGGGCCGCTGCGATTCAGCGCGCGACGGAAGGTGCCCGCACGCGTTCGGCGATGATCCAGCAGGTAACCGCCCAGGCCGACCCGACCGCCCATCCGGCAATCACGTCCGTTGGCCAGTGGACGCCGAGGTAGACGCGCGAGACGCCGACGACCAGCGTCAGCAACAGCGCCACCCACATCGCATAGGCCTTTTCGCGGTGGGTGGAGGCGGCGCGCGCGACGAGAACGCCAAGCGTGAGATAGGTAATGGCGGAATTCATCGCGTGCGCGCTGGGGAAGCTGGCGGAATTCACCTCGACCAGATGCGCCACCAGCGACGGCCGGGTCCGGGCATAGCTCGCCTTCAACAACGAGCCCAGCAGCGCGCCGCCGCCGATGGCGATTCCGACGAAGGCCGCCTCGGCATATTTGCGCTGCGTCAGCAGGAACCCCATCACGATCAGGGTGACCAGCGTCAGCAGCGTCACGCCGCCGAGCGCGGTGAGGTCGACCATCGTCCTTTCCAGCCAGCGCGGCCCGATCGGGCTGGCAAGGTCATCGGCATGGCGCAGCGCCAGCATGATGGCGGTGTCGAACCGCGTCGTCTCCCCGGTGCGGACCTCGCGCCCCAGCCACAAGAACAGCAAGGCGATGACCGAGGCGGTGCCCAGCCCCAGCGCGACGCCGATCTCGGCACCCGCATCACGGCCCTGGCGCGGAAACAGCCGCTTCGACATCATCCCACCCTGAACCGATCAATTGCAATCAAGACGCGGGTCAACGCCCGGCCGCGCCGTCCGTTCCCCATGCGGCCGTCGATGTGACCCCGATGTCGACGCGCGCGCGGATCAGCGCCGGAAGATGGCGACATTCGCGGGGATTTCGGATGGTATGTCAAAGGCGTTCGCGGCGGCAATGCGCCCCTGCCTGCGGACGTCCCGGGCCCGGGACCGGCATTGCGACGGCGTCATGCCATAGGCCTTCCGAAAGGCGCGCCCGGCGGCGGTGTGGTTGGCAAATCCCCAATCGTGCAGGACCGCGTCGATCTTCCGGTCCGAAAGCGCCGGGTCGGACAGGTCGAGGAACACGCCGGTCAGGCGCCGGCAGAGAATGTAGCGTCCGATACCGCCATGCGGCTCGAACATGCGATAGAGGGTCGGCCGCGTCACGTGAAAGTCGCGGACCAGCATCGCAGGACCAAGGCGGGGTTCGGCGATATGCCGGTCGATGCGCCGGCAGATCGCCCGAAACTGGCTCTTGCGCAACTCGGCCCGGGTCGCGGCGCGATATTCGGCGTTCGCCCGGATGACGGCGGCGAGCAGCGCCGCTGTCGAACGGCTCAGGTCGAGCCCCTGTGCAACGGTCAGCGCGGGTGCCTGCCGCCACAGGTCGTCCAGATGCTCGCGCACGGCAATGCCTGCCTCGCTGTCCCGGCGCAGGATCGTCCCGTGCACCTCGCCGGCATCGGCAAGCAGCGGCGCGAGCAGGTTGCGGTCGACAATGGCGGAAAGATTGTCGATGCCTTCCGTTCGCAGCGTCACCGGGCGTGACAGGTCGAGCATGCAGACATCCCCCGCAGCCACCCACCGCTCGACGCCGTCGACGGTCATCGCAAAGCCGTTGCTGCGATAATATTGGATATGGAAGTGATCGACCCCGATCCGGGCGATCACCTGGGGATCGCGAACCAGGATGGAGGGTGCTGTCGTCGCGACCGACTGCCCCAGCTTGATCGGGCCATAGTCATACAGGGCGAAGTCCATCGTGTAGCCGGCGTGCTGATCCGGCAGCGGTGTCTCCAGGTCGAACATCGTCGCCAGAAGTTCGCGGCAGGCGGCGAAGCTGTCGGCATAGTCGGCGCCGATCCGGGCGGCCAGGTTCGGCAGCCGAGTCGCCGGGCTATGCTCCGTCATCCGGTGATCCCCCCGATTTTGCCCGAACATAGGCCGGGCCACGATGCCTTAACAGAAGATTTTCGACCAGGCGTCTCAAAGCGCGGCCTCCGGACCGCCGGCCTCTTGCCGCCCGGATCGCTGCCGTTCACCACCGAAACGATTCCGTTGTCGGGAGGTGGCGCGGGTGGCGGCGGATCGGGGGGCTTCGCGCCCTTGGCGGGGAACATGGGGGCGACGGTGCACAGACGGTCATTTGCTTCAGGCGTTCGCGACATCGTTCTCGCATCTCTGGCGCTCGCGATATCGAGCGCTGCCCATGCCCAGTGCAGCAGCGCCGGCGCGCCGCAGCCGACGAGCGCGCAGACCGTCGATTACAGCAACCAGACGTTTGACCTTAACAACGCCTATTATATTCAGAATGTCGGCGAACCGGGATGCGCCGGGGCGTCTCGCGGCGACGACACCAACGGCGATCCGGGGTCACCCGGCCAGCCCGCCGGCGCGATCGACAACAGCGCTGCGAACGTGACCGTCTCCGGCCCGAATTCCATCTTCGGGGCAGGAGCCGTCGTCATCGCAACCGGCGGCGGCGGCGGCAATGGCGGCAGTGCGGGCAGCCCCGTGCTGCGTGACCTGCAAGGCGGCAATGGCGGCGCCGGCGGCGCCAGCGGGGCGATCACGGTCAATTTGTCGGGCACCATCGGCCCGGACGGCGCCGGTAGCCTCGTCCTGACGGGGCTCCAGATCGGCAGCTTCGGCGGCGCCGGCGGTCTGGGGGGCGGTGTCGGCACCTGTTGCGGCGGCGACAAGAACGGCGGCGACGGCGGCGGCGGCGGCGCGGGCGCACTGGCGCAATTCACCGGCACCGGCCAGGTCCAGGCTACCGGCCAGGGCATCCTGGTGGAAAGCGCCGGCGGCAATGGCGGCACGGGGGCGTCGGTCAGTACCTCCGACGCGCTGGTGACGAATTACGGTGGCAATGGCGGCAACGGCGGCCAGGGCGGCCCGGCCATGTTCAGCTGGCAAGGCGGATCGATCCAGGCCGGCGGCCAGGGCGGCATCGCCGGCTCCTATGGCGGGACTGGCGGCAACGGCGGATCCGCTCGCAGCGGCGACCAGAACAATGGCGGCGACGGCGGTATCGGCGGCGCTGCCGGCGCCGCGTCGATCATCATGTCGGGCGGCACGATCACGATCGGCGAAACCAGCTACGACCCGTATAATGCTGCCCTGCGGGCGGTGTCGGAAGGGGGTGCCGGCGGTGCGGGCGGATCCGGCGGTGCGCTGGTCAGCGTCACCGCGGGCAACGGCGGCGCCGGCGGCGCGGGCGGTGCGGCCAGTGCTGCGGTAGTCGGCACGATCGCCTATACCGGCCAGGGCACGGGGCCGGGGCACGCGATCTATGTCGCCTCGTCAGGGGGCCTCGGCGGCGCCGGCGGCAATGCCAGCGCGCTGGAAGGCGGCTCGGGCGGCGGCGGTCTTGCCGGATCGGGGGGGTCGGCGTCGCTGACGCTGGGCAGCGTGGACCAGTCCGCCGCCGTGTCCGGCTTCGGCAAATACACCAACACGGCGGTGGTGCAGAGCATCGGCGGCGGCGGCGGCAACGGCGGCGTCGGCAGCTTCCTCGTTGGCGGCGGCGCGGGCGCAGCAGGCGGCGACGGCGGCACCATCAACGCCGATATCGTCGATGGATCGCTGGTCGCCAGCGGCGCCTCGGCAGGCGGGCTGATCGCGCAATCGATCGGCGGCGGCGGCGGCATCGGCGGCGATTCGAACGGCATCGCGATCGGTGCGGACCTGTCGGTCGGCGGCAATGGCGGCCTTGGCGGCGACGGGCAGGGCGTCACCGTCCAGGTCGGCGCGAACGCGATCATCGGCTCGCTCGACCCGCTCGGCGACAATGGGGTGCTGGCGCAATCGATCGGCGGTTCGGGCGGCGCCGGCGGCACCGCGACCGCCAATGGCAGCGGCTTCATCACGATGACCATCGGCGGCGATGCCGGCGGCGGCGGCCAGGCCGGGCCGGTGGCGATCGACAATGCCGGCCTTATCACCAGCTATGGCGACCACGCGGCGGGGCTGCAGGCGCAATCGGTCGGCGGCGGCGGTGGCAAGGGCGGCTCGGCCGTTTCCTTCGGCGTCGGCGTGGTGCCGACCGCGTCGATCGCGATCGGTGGCCGCGGCGGCAGCGGCGGCCCGGCCGACAGCGCCACGGTCAGCAGTTCGGGGCAGGTCACCACCTATGGGTCGGACGCCTATGCCATCGTCGCCCAGTCGATCGGCGGCGGCGGCGGCAGCGGCGGTTCGGCAACCGCCCGTGCCGTCGCCATCGCGCCGAGCGAATCCTTCCCGGCGATCTCGGTTTCGCTGGCGCTCGGCGGTTCGGGCGGCAGCGGCAACACCGGCGCCGCGGCGACCGCCGGCAACAGCGGTATCGTCACCACGGCGGGCGAAGGCGCCTATGCGCTTGTCGCGCAATCGGTCGGCGGCGGCGGCGGCATCGGCGGCGATTCGACCGCCGCCTCCTATTCGGGCGGCGACAGCCCGGGCCTGACGGTGTCATTCTCGGTCGCGGTCGGCGGCTCGGGCGGCACCGGCGCCACCGGCGGCACCGCCAGCGCCAACAACGGCGGATTGCTCCTCACCTATGGCGCCGATGCCTATGGCGTGTTCGCGCAGAGTGTCGGCGGCGGCGGCGGTGCCGGCGGCAGCGGCGATTCCAGCGCCACTGCCAGCAAGGCGCCGGCAAGCTTTGCGGCGTCGCTTGCGGTCGGTGGCCGCGGCGGCAGCGGCGGCCATGGCGGCATCGTCGATGCGGTCAGCGGCGGCGGCATCGCCACCAATGGCGACGGCGCCGATGGCGTCTTCGCCCAGTCGGTCGGCGGCGGCGGCGGCGCGGCCGGCGGCGGCACGGCGGCCGCCAACGGCGGTACGCTCACGCTCAGTGTCGGGGTCGGCGGGTCGGGCGGTGCCGGCGGCGACGGTGGCAGCGTTACCGCATCGAACGGCGGTGCGATCGTCACGCGCGGCACCGATGCGGTGGGCCTGCTGGCCCAATCGGTCGGCGGTGGCGGCGGCAAGGCCGGCAAGGGCGGCGCCACCTCCGGTGGTGTCAGCCCGGTCACCAACGCCACCAAGCTGTTCGGGACGCTGTCCGCCGGCCTCAATCTCGGTGCCAGCGTCACCACGCCGATCAACGGCATTCTCAAGATCGGCAAGCTCGCGACCGAGGTCTACAGCGCGGCCGATGAACTTTATGCGCTTGCCCAGCAGATGGCGGGCGACCCCGGCAGCATCGGCGGCGCGACGTCGATCGACATCGGCCTGTCCATCGGCGGCAGCGGCGGCGCTGCGGGCCAGGGCGGCGATCTGACCGTCGGCAACACCGGGCAGATCAGCACCTTCGGCGCCCAATCGGACGGCGTGTTCGCCCAATCGATCGGCGGCGGCGGCGGCAAGGGCGGGGCGGCAAGTTCCACCGACACCTCGGTCGACGATGGCCGCGCGCAGGCGGCGATCGGCATCGGCGGCGGCGGCGGCGCCGGCGGCAACGGCGGCAGCGTCGGCGTCGTCAACGCCAGCGGCGCGCTGGTCCAGACCCAGGGCGTGCTCGGCTTCGGTGTCGTGGCACAGTCGGTGGGCGGCGGCGGCGGTTCGGCGGGCCTCGCCGGCACGGTCGCCGGCTCGCTCGTCAGCCTGTCGGTCGGGATCGGTGGCTCGGGCGGGTCCTATGGCGTCGGCGGCGGGGTGAAGGTCACCAACGCCGGTGCGATCGACACCGGCGGCAAGCACAGCATCGGCATCCTGGCGCAATCGATCGGCGGCGGCGGCGGCCTGGCCCGCACGATGACGACCGACGAAACCTTTGATCCCGCCGATATCATCAACAACCCGCAGGGCCGCCTCGGCGACGTCCATGGCCTGACCCTGTCGTTCAGCGGCAGCACGAACACGACCGGCGACGGCGGCACCGCCGAGGTCGATGTGGCGGGATCGGTTGCCACCGGCGGCCGCACCGCCCACGCCATCCTTGCGCAGTCGATCGGCGGCGGCGGCGGCGCGGCGATCGGGGGGCAGGTTCTCGGCGGCAAATCCAGCGGCGGGACCGGCAACGGCAACGGCAACACGGTGACGGTCGCTACCACGGCCGGTGCCGTGATTTCCACGGCCGGCGACGGCGCCTATGGCATCCTGGCCCAGTCGATCGGCGGTGGTGGCGGATTGGGCGGCAGCCTTGCCGACGTGTCGGCCGTGCAGCCGCTCGCCGGCGGCACCGCCGCGGTCAGCGCCGGCACCGGCAGCGGCGGGCAGGTCGCGATCGGCCTTGCCGGAACGCGCCTGACGACGACCGGTGCGCGCGCCCCGGCAATCTATGCGCAATCGCTGGGCGGCGGCGGCGGCCTGATCGCCCAGGCCGGCACATTGTTCAGCGGCGGCGCGGGCGGTTCCGGTGGGGGCAATGGCGTGTCGGTCACGCTGGTGAACAGCGTCATCGATGCCAGCGGAGTCCAATCGCCGGGCATCGTCATCCAGACCAATGGCAGCGGCGGCGCCGCGGTCTCGATCGACGCGCAAAGCGCGGTGACCGGCGGCGCGGTCGCCAGTGCCGGCCAGACGATGATGGCCGGTGCGATCCATATCCTGCAGGGCAGCGGCAACACCGTCACCAACGCCGGCACGATCACGGGCGCCGGCACCGTCAACCCCATCGCGCTATGGTCGGATGCGGCGGTGCAGATCGACAACAGTGGCACCATCACCGGCGCGATCGCCACCGCCGGCAACGGCAGCGTCCTGACCAATCGGGCGGGCGGCGTGCTCGATCCTGGCGCCACTCTGGCTCTCGGCACCGGCGGCCGCCTTGCCAACGCCGGCACGCTCCATGTCGGCGGGACCCGGACCATCGGCGCCACAACGGTGACGGGCGATCTTTCGAGCACCGGCACGATCGTGTTCGACGCCGACCTCGTGCGCGGTGTCGGCGACAAACTGGCGGTCACCGGCCATGCGACGATCACCGCCGAGATCGCGGTTGCTTCGCCGACCATGCGCAACGCGCGGCTGGCGCTGGTCAGCGCCGCCGGTGGGGTGACGCTTGCGCCGCAGCTGGCGGCAACGGCGTCCGCCAACCAGCTGTTCACCTACCGGTTCGAAAGCGACGGCACGACGCTCTACGCGACCCCACAGGCGCAATTGGCGGCCCAGGCCAGCGGGCTCGTCGGGCGGCAGCAATCGGTTGCAGGGCACCTTCAGTCTCTTTTCGAAAGCGGCGAAGCGTTCGACACCGGCTTCACGGCGCTATCGAAGCTGGCGAGCCGGCAGGACTATGCGAAAACCCTCGACAGCCTTTCGGGCAAGGCGCTGGGGGCGATGGCGGTCCAGCGCTACCAGTCGAGCCGGCGGTTCGTTTCCGACGTCATCGGCGCTTGCGATGCCCCCTGCAGCTGGGCGCGCATCCAGGCCGGGCAGACGAGGCAGGACGAAGCCGCCGACGCGATCGGCTATGACGCGCAGTTCCAGGTTTTCGAGATGGGCGGCCAGATCCCCATCGCCGAAGGGCTCGATCTCGGCGGCGCGCTGGCCTATGAGCACAGCCTGCTGCGCGACAGCGACGGCAGCGCGCGGATCGACGGCGACACCATGCTGGGCGCGATCGGACTTCACTATCGTTCGGGCGCGCTGCAGCTCGTCGGTTCGGTCGATGGCGGTTTCGGCTGGTACGCCAGCCGCCGGTCGATCACCGTCGGCCGCGACAGCCAGCCGGCCGATGCACGGCCGCGCCTGTGGAACCTCGGGATGGCGCTGGCTGCCAACTACCGCATGCCTTTGGGCGCAAACAGCTATCTGAAACCCTTTGCTGCCGTGCGCGGCGCCAATGTTCGCGCCAATGGCTTTGCCGAGGACAGCCTCTCACCCTTCGCGCTCCAGTTCGCCGCGCGGGGCAATTTCGCCGCGAGCGGCACCATCGGCGCATCGCTCGGCACAAGGATCGTCATCGGCGAGGACGCGCGCCTCGACCCGTTCGTCACCGCCGCTGTCGAGTTCGCCGGCGGTACCGGCTGGGAGACCCGCGCGAGGTTCGTGGGCGAGAGCGGCGCCAGCGATCCGTTCGCGGTCAAGGCCCGCGCGCCGGGAACAATCGGCCGCTTCGGCATCGGGGCCGAACTCACCAGCGGCCCCGACTTCGCGCTGTCCATCAGCTACACGCCCGAATTCGGCAGCCACTATACCACGCAACAGGGGGTCGCCCGGCTGAACTACCGGTTCTGACCCCGACAGCCTGTGACGACCGGAGCCGCGCTGCAAAGCCGTCATCGCAGCGCGGCTTGCGGCCGCTCGGCAAATCGCAATTTTTTCAGCCGTCAGCGCCGATCCCGGCTTGCCAGGGAAATGATATCTTGTCACATGACAGAAAGGATATCTGGTCGCGACGAAAACGGGGCGAAATGGGCATTTTGAGACACACGATTCTAAGCAGCGTCGCCGTGTTCGCGCTTCTCGGCGCGCCTGCCGCGGCCGAGCTTCTGGATGACGAGACCATTGTCGTCACCAGCAAGCGTCAGGCCTATCGCGGCGACTTCACCCTTCGCGAGACACCGCAGGCGATCATCGAAATCGGGCCGCAGCAGATCGACGACAACAACCTGACCCGGCTCGCCGATGCGCTGGACCTGTCGGCATCGGTGGCGCGGCAGAACAATCTCGGCGGCCTGTGGGATGCCTATGCCGTGCGCGGCTTTGCCGGCGATGAAAACCTGCCGTCCGGCTATCTCGTCAACGGCTTCAACGGCGGCCGCGGTTTCGGTGGCACGCGCGACGTGGCGGGCATCGAGCGCATCGAGGTGCTGAAGGGGCCCAACGCGGCGTTGTTCGGGCGCGGCGAACCGGGCGGCACCATCAACATCGTCACCAAGCGTGCGGATTTCGATACGCGCGGACGGGTCAACCTGCTCGCCGGCAGCTTCGACCGGCAGCGCGGGGACGCCGACGTCAATTTGGCGCTCGGTGACGTCGCCGCGGTCCGGCTGATCGGCTTTTACGAAGATGCCGGCAGCTTTCGCGAGACGGTTCGCAGCGAGCGCTTCGGCTTCTTGCCGTCGGTGCTCGTCAAGCTCGGCGGCCAGACGAGCCTGACCTATGACCTCGAACTGACCCGGCAAAAATCGGATTTCGACCGAGGCACCATCGCCATCGACGGTGTGCTGGGCCTGATCCCGCGCGAGCGCTTCCTGGGGGAGCCGGGGGACGGGCCGACCGAAGCCGATGCCACGGGACATCAGCTGCAATTGCATCATGATTTCAGCGACACGTGGAGCGTCATGGTCGGGACGCAATATCGCGAGACACGCCTCCAGGGCTTTTCGACCGACGCCGAGCTGGTGGCAGGCCGCCAGCGCCTGTTTCGCGATGGCCGCTCGCTGTCGCGCCAGCGCCGGTCGCGGCTGTACGAAGGCGAGCATTTCGTCGTCCGCGGCGAAGTCGCCGGGCGGTTCGCCACCGGCACCCTGACACATCGCGTGCTGATCGGGATGGACTATGACCGGTTCGACAATTCGCAACTGTTCCTGCGTTTCCGGCCGCCGGTGATCGGTGCCGCGACCACGCCGCAGGCCAGCAACGACATCGATGTCTTCAACCCGGTCTATGGCCGCTATCCGTTGCCGGTGCCGGCGCCGCAGACCGACCGGCTCGACCGGCAGCGGGCGTTCGGCGCCTATGTGCAGGACCAGATCAGCCTGACCGACACGCTGCAGATCCGCATCGGCGGGCGCTTCGACGACATCACGGTCGACACCCGCAACCGGGCCGCCAACAGCTTCGCTGCCCGCAGTTACAACCGCTTCAGCCCGCAGGCCGGCCTGGTGTTCGCGGCATCCGACGCGGTTTCGCTCTATGCCGCCTATGGCGAAGGCTTCCGCGCCAATCTGGGCGCGACGGCCGCCGGTGCGCTGTTCGATCCCGAAACATCGAAATCGGCTGAAATCGGCGCCAAGTTCGGGGTTCTCGACAACCGGTTGCAAGGCACGGTCTCGGTCTTCACCCTGTCGAAATCGAATGTGCTTGCGGCCGACCCCGCCAACCCGGGCTTTTCGCTGCCCGTCGGCAAGGCGCGCAGCCGCGGGGTGGAGCTTGATCTGAACGGCAAGCTGCCGGGCGCTATCGACCTGTGGTTTTCCTATGCCTATGTCGATGCCGAGGCGCGGGCCGACGTCACCGATCTGAACTTCGGCCTCGCCATCCGCGCCGGCGATCCGCTGCTCAATGTGCCGAAACACGCGCTCAACGTGCAGCTGTCGCGGGCCTTCGCGCTGGGCGACACGCGCCTGACGCTGGGCGGCGGTGTCCAGCATGTCGGCGCGCGCCTCGGCGAAACCGCGACCAGCTTCATGCTGCCTGCCTATACGCTGGCGCGGGTGTTCGCCGCCTGGCGCGTCCAGGAAAATGTCGAGATCTTTGCCGACGTCAGCAACCTGTTCAACGCCACCTATTACACCAACAGCTTTGCCCAGCTCTGGGTGCAACCGGGCACGCCGCGTGCGGCGTCGGTCGCTGCACGCCTGTCCTTCTAGAAAGCCCGGCGATGTCGAAACCCACCCTGTGCATTGCCGATCTCGTTGTCGAACGGGGTGACAAGCGCGTTGTCGACGGCCTGTCGCTGTCGCTCATGCCGGGCGAGATCTACGCCTTGTTGGGGGGCAACGGCGCCGGCAAATCGACGACGCTGTTCGCCATTCTGGGCTTCCTCAAGCGACAGGCCGGCAGCCTGATGGTCGCCGGCATCGACGCGTCCGCAGATCCCGACGCCGTGCGGACACAGGTTGCGTATCTTCCGGAAAATGTCGCGCTGTACGACCATCTGACGGCGCGCGAGAATGTCGACTATTTCCTGAAGATCGCCGGCCGCCCGCGCAGCCGCGCCGATGTCGAGGCCGGCTTCGAAGGAGTCGGCCTGGCGGCATCGGCATGGGACGAACGCACCACGCGATTTTCCAAAGGCATGCGGCAAAAGACGGCGATCGCGCTGGCGCTGCTGCGCGAGACTCCGTTGCTGCTGCTCGACGAGCCGACATCGGGGCTCGATCCCGCCGCCGCCAGCGATTTTCACCGGCTGCTCGAAGCCCTGGCGAAGCGCGATGTGGCGATCCTGATGGTCACCCATGACCTGCTGGGCGCGGCCGACACCGCGGACAGGATCGGCCTCATCCAGGCGGGCCGCATCGCGCGCGAATGGACGGCCGCGCCGACCGAACCGCGCTTCGATCTCAACGCCCTCCACAGCGGCTTTGCGAGCGCCCGATGACCCGGCCGTTCGCCATGGCCGGCGCCATCGCCGGCGCCGAACTGCGCCTCATGCTGCGGTCCCGCCTGGCGCTTGTCGGTGTCGCGACGCTGCTGCTGCTGTCCGGGATCGCCGCCGTCACCTCGGCGGTGCAGACCGCATCGGCATCGGCCACCCGGGCCGCGGCGCAGGCGGCGACCGACGCGCAATTCCAGACCCAGCCCGACCGCCACCCGCATCGCATGGTCCATTATGGCACCTATGCCCTGCGGCCGGTGGGCCCGCTGGCGGCGTTCGATTCCGGGGTCGATGCCTTCACCGGCACCGTGCTGTTCCTCGAAGGTCATCGGCAGAACAGCGCGACATTCGGCGCCGCGCGCGAATCGTCCGACCTCGTCCGTTTCGGCCAGTTGACGCCGGCGTTCGTCCTGCAGACGCTGGCGCCGCTGCTGCTGGTGTTCCTCGGCTTCGCCGCCGTGGCGCGCGAACGCGAACGCGGCAGCCTGCGGGCCTTGCGGTCCCATGGCGCCACCGCTGCCGGCATCCTTGCCGGCAAGGTGCTGGCGCTTGGCGCCGTTGCGCTGCTCGCGATGGCACCGGCGCTGGTCGCCCTGCTCTGGTCGGCACTGCGGCATCCGGGCGAGGGCGGCATCGCGGCCCTGATCGCCCTCGCCTATGCCGCCTATCTGCTGGTCTGGGTCATCGGCATCACCGCCGTTTCCGCCCTGGCGCGCACCGCGCAGGGCGCGCTCGTCGCGCTGATCGCGGCCTGGGCGATCATCACCGTCCTCGTGCCGCGCGCCGCAGCCGGCTGGGCCGGCGTTGCCGACCCGCTGCCGACCCGTGTCGATACGGAGTTCGCCATCGCCGCCGACCTCAGACGCCTGGGGGACAGCCACAACCCCGACGACAAGTATTTCGCCGCCTTCAAGGCGCGGATTCTGGACCGATACGGCGTCACCAGCACCGATGATTTGCCGGTCAACTATCGCGGCCTTGTCGCTGCCGAAGGCGAACGCCTGACGTCCGAATTGTTCGCCAATTACGCTGCGCGCGCCGATGCGATCCAGCGTGGCCAGTCGGCAAGGCTCCAGGCGCTCGGGGTCATCAGCCCGGCGCTCGCCGTCCGCCAGGCCTCGATGGTCGGCGCCGCGACCGACCTCGGCACGCATCTCGCTTTCATGAACCGCGCCGAAGCCTATCGCTACGACCTGATCCAGCGCCTCAACGCCCTGCAGGCCAACCAGGTGTCCAGTGCCGATGATGGCGCCCGCAGCCGCGATCCGCTCGCCGACCAGCGCACCCGCATTTCCGCCGATTTCTGGAAAACCATGCCGCAATTCCATCTCGCCGCCCCGGCACCCGCGACGCGCGCCACAGCAATGCTGCCGGCGCTCGGGCTTCTCGGCCTGTGGCTGGCCATCAGCGCCCTGCTGCTGGCGCTGGCGCGGCGCACGCTCGATCGGACCGCCGAATGACCGACTTGAAACGCGAAGCCTGGCTGCTCGGCCGCAGCCGTGCGGCATTGGCCGCCTTGCTGCTGCTGTTCCTGTGCGCCGCCGCCGGCGTCGGCCTGGGTCTTGCGACGGTGGCGCGCGACACCGCCGCCATCGACCGGATGCTGGCCGGCCAACGCACCGAGGACGCAGCGCTGGCCGGTTTTGTCCGCGATGCCGGCTACGGCGCCTATTATGGTTTCCAGCCGACATGGGATGCCCCCTCCGACCTGGCGTTTGCGGCATTGGGCAGCCGGGACATAGCGCCGGCGCTGCTCCGCGTCCGCGCCCTGGCGCTGGAAGGCCAGATTTACGAAAACGAGGCTGCAAACCCCGAACTGGCGCTTCCCGGGCGTTTCGACCTGGCCTTTGTCGTCGTCTATCTGGCGCCCTTGGTGCTGATCGCGCTGCTGCACGACCTGTGGTCGGGGGAACGCGAGGCCGGGCGCCTCCATGCACTGGAGGCAACGCCGTCGGCACGGCGTCGCATCTGGGCGCCGCGCGTGGCGGTGCGCGTCGGCGGCGTGCTGGTCGCGCTCCTGCTGCCGTTCGCCATCGGCGCAGCGGTGGCGGGCACCGACCCACAGCGCGCGCTGGCTTTCGCCGGCCTGATCGCGCTCGTCTGCCTGTTCTGGACGGCCGTGGCGTTGCTGGTCGCCCGGCGCGGCCGCACTTCGGCGGTCAACGCCGCATCGCTCGCGGCGATCTGGTTCGCGCTGACGCTCGTTGCGCCCGCTGCCGCCAACCTGGCCATCAACGCCGCCGTCGCCATGCCCGATGGTGCGGCGCTGGCGCGGGAAAACCGCGAGGATGTCCATGCCGGCTGGGACCGGCCGCGCGAAGCGACGATGCAGCAATTCCTGGCGCTTTACCCGCAACACGCCGCCGGCAGCGCGCTGCCGCCGACATTCCACTGGAAATGGTATTTCGCCTTTCAGCATTTGGGCGACCTGCACGTCGCCGAAACCTCGGATGCCTATCGTTCCGGCATAGCCCGCCGCGCCGAACTGGCGCGCACCACCGGCTGGCTGTTGCCGCCCGCCGGGCTGGCGCAGGCGATGGCGGCACTTGCCGGCACCGATGTCGCGGCGCAATTGGCCTATCAACAGCGCATCCGCGCCTATCACACCCGGTTGCGCGAGTTCTATTATGACTATCTTTTCAGCGAAAAGCCCTTTGGCGCGGCCGATCTGGCGCGCGTGCCGCACTTCGATCCGGCTGGCAGCATGTAGCGCGGCGCTGGCCGTCCCGGCCGTTGCCCAGCGCGTCACCGACAACGCCGCCACCAATGCCGAGGATGCCTTCGGCACCAGCATCGGCAACGAACGCGTCGGCCTGTACAGCGGGTCCGACGTGCGCGGCTTCTCGCCCGCCACCGCCAACAATATCCGGCTGGAGGGACTGTATATCGATCGTCCCGCCGCGTTCACCGACCGGCTGGTGCAAGGCAATGTCGTGCGCGTCGGGCTGACGGCGCAGAACTACCTGTTCCCGGCGCCGACGGGCATTGTCGATTACCGCATCCGCCCGGCCGGCAATGATTTCGTGCTCAGCACGATGCTTGGCCTCAACAGCTGGGGCGGCGGCCGCCTGGAGCTCGATGCGCAGCTTCCGGTCATCAAGGACCGGCTGAGCCTCGTCGCCGGCATCGCCGGGTTTGTCGACGAACTGGCACCGGGCAACCAGTCCTTCTACGGCTCCTATGCGCTTGCCGCGCGCTGGAAGCCCGCCCCCGGCGTCGAAGTCATCCCGTTCTGGAGCCGTGTCGACCTCTACAACCGCGAGGCCGCGCCGCTCTACACGCCGGCGGGCGCGTTCCTGCCGCCCGCGGTCCGGCGTCGGTTTTTCCCCGGCCCGGAATGGGCGGACCAGCGCAACACCGTTCAGCATTACGGCATCCTGACCAAGGCGCGGCTGACACCCGAATGGCAGGTTGCTGCCGGACTGTTCCGTTCGACTTCCGACAGTGCGACCAACTACGCCCAGAATTTCACGCAGATGCAGCCGGACGGCACGGCCATCCGCCGCATCACCGCCGATCCGCAGCAGACCCTGGGTGGCACCAGCGGCGAGGTGCGGATCAGCCGCACGTTCGCCGATGGTCCCCGCCGCCATACGCTGCACGCCGCCCTGCGCGGCCGCGATCGCGCCAGCCGCTATGGCGGCGGTGCCAGTGTCCTTTACGAACGCGGATCGGTCGAAGCTGTCCTGACCAGCCCGCGTCCGGAGTTCGTCTTCGGCCCGCAGACCAGCGAGCGCGTTCGCCAGGCGATCGCCGGCATCGCCTATGATGGCCGCTGGCAGGGGGTCGGCGGGCTTAGCCTCGGCCTGCAACGGACCTGGTATCGCAAGCGCGTCGACCGTCCGGGCACGCCCCTGGCCCGTACCGATGACGAAGCCTGGCTGCCCAACATCACCGCCTCCGCCGATCTGACCGATCGACTGGCCTTTTACAGCAGCTTCACCCGCGGGCTGGAGGAAACCGGCCTTGCCCCCGACAGCGCAGCCAACCGCACCGAAGCCCTGCCGGCCATCCTTACCTCGCAGGTCGATGCCGGCCTGCGCTGGAAGGCGCCGCGCGGCATCAATATCCTCGCCGGGTTGTTCGATGTGCGAAAGCCCTATTTCGCCGCCGACGAAGCCAATGTCTTTCGCGAACTCGGCAATGTCCGCCACCGCGGCATGGAGCTTTCGGCCGCCGGCCCGATTGCGCCTCGCCTCACCATCGTCGCCGGCGCCGTGCTGATGCAACCGCGGGTCTCCGGCCCGGCGGTCGCGCTTGGCCGGGTCGGCCCGCGTCCCATCGGCCAGCCGTCGCGGCTGCTGACGCTGGCCGCGCAATATGCGGTCGCCGGTATCGACGGCTTTGCCTTGACGCTGAACGCCACCCATCGCGGCCCGCGGGCGGCCGATACGCGCAACCTTGTCGAACTGCCCGCGCGCACCATCCTCGATGCGGGCGTCCGCTGGCGCTTCGACCTCGGCGCTAACCCGGCACTGTTGCGGGTCCAGCTGCTCAACCTGACCAATGCCTATGACTGGGCGCTCGTCGGCAGCGGCAGCTACCAGGTCAACGCGCCGCGCCAGCTGACGATGTTCCTGACGGTCGATTTTTGAGGCTTGCGCGCCGGTCCGGGCTTCGGCAACGCCCTTGGCCTTGCTTTCAGACGCGCCGGACCTGGCCTTGAAACCGTGGCCTCATGTGCGTCCATCCCCATTGCAGGTTGAAACGCTCCTGGGTGACGCTGACACACGCCTTGTGTCGACGGTGTCGGCGAATGGAACGGAAACGCGAGGTCCCACCACGCGCATATTCGTTGCGCAGCGATTCCCGGGCACGGTTTTCAGCCGCTAACGTTCAGACCGTCGCTTCGACTATTCGATTTCGCCCGCTGTCCTTTGCGAGGTACAGGGCCTTGTCGACGGTTTCGAATATCGCCTGGGGTTCCGCCGCGCCCTGGAAGGATGCGAAGCCGATGGAAACCGTCACGCATTGATGGGGCCGATTGCCCTCGTGCACGATGTTCAGCGCGCAGATGCTCTTGCGCAGTTTTTCGAACAGGATCCTGGCTTCGCTGCTGTTGCGCGTGCGCGTAGCCATCAGAAACTCCTCCCCCCCGATGCGAAAGGCGAGATCCCCGGTCTCCTGGCCGTGCGCCTGAAAAATCGTGCCGATCTCGTCCAGGACGTCGTCGCCGCAAGCATGGCCGTAAAGGTCATTGTACCGCTTGAAATTGTCGACATCGAGCATGGCGATCGAGCGCGTCAGTCCATCGGCCGGTGCCGTGACAAAGTGCGGGAACGCGCGGGAAAATGCCAGGCGATTGGGCAATCCGGTCAGATGATCGACGGAGGCGCTTCGGGCTTCGGTTATGTCGGTGAAAATCCAGATCCGCGCGGCCAGGTCGACACCTTCCTCGAACGGCAGGCTGCGACGCGAAATGATCCGCCCGTCCTTGAACAGGATCTCATCCTCGGATGTTTCCGTCGTCGCGTGCAGACGCTCGACCTCGAGACGGAATTGTTCGGGATCGACGAGCTGGTCTGTGACATATTGCAACGCCCGCGCATCGTCTTTCGACGCGAGAATATCGTCGGGCATCTGCCACAGCCGCGTGAATGCCGTGTTGGCGTAGACCATCCTGCGTTCGGCATTTACCAAAAGAACACCATCCGGCAATGCGTCGAGGGCGCGCTGGAAAATGGAAGACGTCACCGCCTCGGCGGCCAGCTCTTTAACGCGCGTTACATAGTCCACAGTGCGCTTCTCCAAGAGGCATTGAATAGCATCTCTCGATTAACGTCTGGTGTGTCGCCGCTTCAATTGCGGCGAACGTCGACTTCGGTGGCGATCAAGTCGAGGCGGCCGGGAGGCGCCTCCCGCACCCGAACCAAATGTTCGCGCTTCGTCAGTATTGTATTTATGCAGCGTCGCTGGACTGCCAGACTGTGTTTCGCAGGACGGGGGACCAGCCGGTCTGTTGAATGGCTGAACAGGGAAGGTGTAGCCGGACTCTATTCGGAAAACGGGCCAACGTTGGCGGTCCAGTTCTGGGCCAGCCCTTCCAACACCAGCGCACCACGGCGGCTGCGATCCCGGCATCGATCGCGCCAGCAGCGCGGACGTGGTTGCAGTGTCGCAGTTGCAGCGCTCGGCCGACACCGAAGCAGGGGACACACGCGGCATTGTCGCCTGGTCGCCCAGATGTGGCCCGATCAGCTGTGGCTTGCCGCGGAAAGGGCCCCGGCCACCGTGCCGATGCCGCCGTGGTGGACGATCGCCACCGCGCGCGGGAATAGCACGATGATCTATGTGCGCGTGCGTGACGATGTCGGGCTGTCGCAGCGGCGGCCACCGGCCGGCAGCACCGCCCAGCGTCCCAAGGTCCGCGCCGCAGCCAGCGAAACCGCCGGGAATTCGCCCGGTGCCGCGCCGGCAAGACTGCCCAGTGTGAAAACGATCGGGGGTGGGCCAGCGCCGAGCCAGTCGGCAAGATCGGGGTCGAGCGATCCACCGCACTTGCGAGATCAATCAGAGACCGAAGTTCGCTAGGGATGGGGCAGCAATGCGATTTGCTTCCGATCTGGACGTTTGCCCAGGGCGCCGTGTCAGATTGGTTTTGCCAACCGTTTTCCGACAGTCGTCGGGCACGACGATCCGGACTTCGAAGCTATCGTTACCCGACCTTCGAACGTACGCCATTGACCGCATTTTGGAGCACCGTTTTGTAGCACTCGACGGTAAAAAGCGGCGCGTTCAGAACGTTTTAGGCGGTTGACGGCGATATTTTCGAAACGTGGCGGAGAGGGTGGGATTCGAACCCACGGTGAGCTTGCACCCACAACGGTTTTCGAGACCGTCCCGATCGACCACTCTGGCACCTCTCCGCGAGGTTCGAACGCGCTGGCGCGGTCGGTCGAAGCGCCGGGCTATAGACGAGGCCGGCACGGCTTGCCAAGCCTTCTTGCCGCATCGCACTTCACGAAACCCGAAGCCTCCCTATATGTTGTAGGGAGAGCATGATGCTCTGGCGGAATGAAAGGGTCCGGCGCATGACTGACACGAAATTCAACCCTGGCGCAGCCTTCAACCCCGGCGCAGCCGACGAAGCCGCCCTAGCGACGTTCACCATCGGCGACGTCGTGCGGCATCGGCTGTTTCCGTTCCGCGGTGTCATTTTCGACGTCGATCCGGAATTCAACAATTCCGACGAATGGTGGGAATCGATCCCCGAACAGGTGCGGCCGCGCAAGGACCAGCCCTTTTATCACCTGCTCGCCGAAAACGACGAATCGGCCTATGTCGCCTATGTCAGCCAGCAGAACCTGATCCTGGAGGCCGATGGCGAGCCGGTGCAGCACCCGGCCGTCCAGCAGATGTTCACCGGGCTGGAAGGCAGCCGCTACAAGCTGCGGCCCGAAATCCGCAACTAGTGGATATCGCCTGACGGATGAGTCCGTTTTAGGATTCCCAGCGTCGCCTGGCCGTGCGATTCAGGATCATGCGAACCGGGATCAAATTCGA
>NZ_JAATJI010000002.1:300000-573863 GCF_011927825.1 Polymorphobacter fuscus
TCTAGCACAGGATAATAGGTACGGTGAACAACCGTCGCGTGCTGCGCGCGCACAGCTTTCACGAACCCGGGTTCGTTGCGTATCGATCCTGAAAGACGCCCGCCGCCAGTGACGGTGTGCGCGGCGAGCAGATGCGCCGCAATTGCCGGATCGTGGCGCGCATTGTCGAGAAGTTCGTTGGTGTAGCGCCCGGCCCATAGCCGCCAGTCGGTAGTGCCGCCTAGCGCGCGCATCAGCTCGATCATGCAGCGCGACACGCCGCCCGCCACCTGAGCAGAAAAAATATCGTGCGAGAACAGGATCATGCAGCGGCTTTCGACTTAGGCGGTGGATCGATGGGCAACGCCGTCGTCGATCGAGGACGAACGATTATGCGCTTGCCCGCCGCCGGGCAAATGGTATCGACGGGTTTCAATAGCGCTGATGTGCCGGCCGCTCGGTTGCTGACTTGGTGCGGTTCAAGACGAATTCAGCGCTCCATGTGGCACAGATAGCTCGAACGTGTGCTGTCTCAGGGCCCAGGATAGAGGCTATGCGACACAGAAAATGACTGATGGCTACGCCGATGGTCGACGTGCTGCAGCCTCGGCAGCTAAACCTTTTTCTGTTCTATTTCAATTCCTTGCAAGGCGATGTCGCGTGTAGCGGGTGGTCTGCCGTTGCCCTTACCGCACATGATCGGTCATTCAACCTCCGCCGCTGCAGTCATGCGGCGCGCAACTTCCGGCATCATTGTCTGGGCACGCCACCCGAGGCGCTCGGCGGCATGACTAGGGTCGGCGGCACTGCGGGCCAGGTCGGTCGGTCGGATAAGGCCGGGATCGGTGCGGACATGATCGCGCCAGTCGAGGCCAACGGAATCGAAGGCGGCAGCAACGAACGCTTCCAGCGAATGCGATTGGCCGGTGGCAACGATATAATCGTCGGGGACATCCTGCTGCAACATTTGCCACATGGCCTCGACAAACTCTGGCGCCCAACCCCAGTCCCGAACGATATCGAGCCGTCCGAGGATCAACGGCGCGCTGTCACCCGTAGCGATCCGGCGCGCCGCCGCGGCGATCTTGCTGGTCACAAAGCGGCGCGGGCGGTGCGGTGACTCATGGTTGAACAAGATGCCAGTGCAGGCAAAGATGCCGTAGGCTTCGCGATAATTGGCCACAAGCAGATGTGCCGACGTTTTGGCGACCCCGTAGGGGCTGCGCGGCCAAAACGGCGTCGCCTCTGTGGCGCGGCACCCATTCAAATCACCGAAGCATTCGCTCGATCCGGCGTGGTACAATTTGATCGCACGTCCCGTGAAGCGGATCGCCTCGAGCAGGTTGAGGGTGCCGAAGACGATGCTTTGAAGCGTTTCGACGGGAAGCTCGAACGATAGCCCCACCGAGCTTTGCCCGGCCAGGGCGTAGATTTCGGTTGCTTCGCTCTGCACCACGGCACCGAGTACGCTGCGAAAATCATCGGGCGCCATGGTTATAACCGTCACGCGGTCCTGGATGCCGAGACGGCGCAGGTTAGAGAAGCCATTGGACTGGGCATCGCGTGAAGTGCCAAAAACCCGATAGCCCTTTTCGAGCAGCAGCGCCGCAAGATAGCCACCATCCTGCCCGCCGATGCCACAAATCAGTGCCGTCTTCATGCTGTTCTCCGGGGATGCCGCCGTGCCTCACCGAGCGAATTCCGCCGCGAGATAGAGGAAGACCGGGTATCGTGTCCCCCGGCGAAGGTCAATTTATGCTGGACAGGGTTTGGGCGACAACCGATCCTATGCAAGCGCAACCTGTCGCTGTCGACCTCGCGGAAGACAACAATTCGATCAGACGATCGAAAGCCGACGATCGACGACTTGGCCCGCGACAGGCCCAGAGCTTTGAAGTTCGATGGGAAGATCGCGGCATGCGACGAATCAAGAGCCTGACGGAGCATTGAAACGGTGGCAGGGTGGATGAAGAACGGGTGGTTGTCGCGCCTGAGGTCGGCTGCATGGCGCGGCATCGGAGCATCGACTGCCTAGCCGACATTTGGGACGATCAATAGGCAAACGAGTTCCGCCCGCCCAAACCAGCTCGAAATCGTTGAGAACCGCGGCACGACCTTTGTGCGACTCGATCACTGTCGCTAGCGCGGTCAGTCTGTTCGGTGCGTCCAGGCAGGTGGCTTGTAAGAACCGATGCGGACTGATGATGCCAGCCAGCGCGTCAAGGCAGCGCGAACTGGCTGGCAAACGGTGGCACTGGTGACTGGCGCGGCACATCCTCGTTCCGTTGACACCTGATGCCTCCTTGGCTAACGACCGCACGGGCTCGCAAGGGCTACCATTTCCGCTTCGGCAGCTGCAGTTGAGTGGGATTTCGCGGTTCGTCGTTGGGTTTCCAGCTCCGAGGGAGGCTACCTTGGTCACGGTTAAAGGAAGTGCAGTTTGAAAGCAGTTATTCTAGCGGGCGGCCTTGGGACCCGGATTTCTGAAGAAACGCACTTGAAGCCGAAGCCGATGGTCGAAATCGGGGTCAGGCCTATACTGTGGCATATCATGAAGATTTACTCGCAGCATGGCATAAATGACTTCGTCATCTGCTGTGGGTATAAAGGCTATATTATTAAAGAGTATTTCGCCAATTATTTTTTGCACATGTCGAATGTGACCTTCGATATGTGTAATAATACTACGCAGATTCATAATAACAGTGCCGATCCATGGCGTGTGACCCTGGTCGATACCGGTGATGAAACTATGACCGGCGGGCGTTTGAGGCGCGTTGCCGATTACTTGAAGGACGAGGCGGATTTCTGCTTCACTTATGGCGATGGCGTCGCCGATATAGACATCACGGCACTCGTTAACTTCCATCGCAACCATGGTAAGTTGGCAACCGTAACTGCAGTGCAGCCACCGGGGCGTTATGGCGCGCTTGACATGGACGGCACTGCTGTTCGCGGCTTTGTTGAAAAACCGCGAGGCGATGGCGGTTGGATCAATGGCGGCTTCTTCGTGCTGTCGCCTAAATGCTTGGATTATATTGGGAACGATGCCTCGACTTGGGAGGCCGAGCCCCTGTCACAAATCGCTGCCGATGGCGAGCTCCAAGCGTATAGCCACGACGGCTTCTGGCAGCCGATGGACACCTTGCGCGACAAAAATCACCTCGAAGCTCTTTGGGCATCGGGCCTGGCACCTTGGAAGTGCTGGGCGTGACTGATCGATTCTGGGCCGGAAAATCGGTTTTCGTGACCGGGCACACTGGCTTCAAGGGTGGCTGGCTGGCACTTTGGCTCCACAGTATGGGTGCTCATGTCCATGGTTTTGCCTTGGTGCCCCCAACCGAACCGTCGCTGTTTGCCGTTGCCGAGGTGGAAAAGCGCCTCGCCAGCCACATCATCGGCGATATCCGCGACGCGGACATCCTGGCGGCGGCGTTGGTCGCTGCAAAGCCCGATATTGTGTTTCACTTGGCGGCGCAGCCGCTGGTGCGACGCTCGTATTCCGAACCCGAAGCAACCTTTGCCACTAACGTCATGGGGACGGTCAATCTTCTCCAGGCCGTTCGTGCCGCGCCTTCGGTGCGAGCCATTGTTAACGTTACAACCGACAAATGCTATGCCAACAACGAATGGCTGTGGCCTTATCGCGAAGGCGAAGCCCTAGGCGGCCACGATCCTTATTCGGCAAGCAAGGCCGCGTCTGAAATCGTTACCGGTGCCATGCGTGCTTCGTTCCTCGCTGGCGCCGGTGTGCGAGTCGCAACGGCACGGGCCGGCAATGTTATAGGCGGCGGTGACTGGGCCGAGGATCGGTTGCTGCCTGATTTTTTCCGCAGTGTGATGGCGGGCAAGTCGCTGAGCGTCCGTTATCCGGGCGCGACGCGGCCATGGCAGCATGTCCTTGAACCGCTGGCCGGCTATCTGGCGCTAGCCGAACGGCTCGCCACCGATGGCGAGGGCATCGACAATGCTTGGAATTTCGGCCCTGCCGATGAGGATGCCCGGCCCGTAGATTGGTTGCTGACCCGGCTATGCGCGCAACTGCCAGGCGCCGAGTGGCACTGCCTTGAGGGCGAGAAGGTGCATGAGGCGGGCTACCTTAAGCTCGATAGCAGTCGTGCGCGGCATCTGCTCGGCTGGACCCCGCGCTGGAAACTTGACGAGGCGCTGGCTGCAACGGTTGCTTGGCACCGAAAGTGGCAGGCAGGTGCCGACATGGCGACGGTGTGCCTTGACCAGATCCGCGACTATCGGGGCGCCTGATCGACGTGTCGCGATTCCAATGCATCGCCACGCCGATCGAGGGCGTCTTCGTGGTCGAACGGCAGCGGCTGGGTGATTCGCGCGGCTTTCTCAGCCGGCTGTTTTGCGCCGAAGAACTTGCCCAGGTTGGATTCACATTGCCAGTCGCGCAGATTAACCACACGCTTACGGAAACCTCCGGCACGCTGCGCGGCTTGCATTTCCAGCACCCGCCGGCGGCAGAGGACAAGTTAGTGTCGTGTCTCAGGGGCGCGGTTTTCGATGTCGCTGTCGACCTGCGCGCTGGCTCGCCAACGTTTCTGCACTGGCATGGTGTCGAGCTGTCTGCCGAAAACAATCGCGCTCTGATGATCCCGCAAGGTTGCGCCCATGGCTTTCAGGCGCTGGTTGATGGCACTGAACTGCTCTACCTGCACTCGCGAATGTATGCGCCGTCTGCGGAGGGCGGGCTCAATCCGCTGGATCCGCGGCTAGCAATCTCTTGGCCGTTGCCAGCCACCATCATGTCGCCGCGCGATGCGGGACACCAGCTCGTTGACGCCGAGTTTACCGGAGTTTCTACATGAAGTGCCGCCACTGCCATTCGGATGTCACGTTGCGGTTGATCGACCTCGGGTCGTCGCCGCCGTCCAACGCCTATCTGACCCGTGAGCGCCTTTTGACGGCCGAAAAATGGTTTCCGTTGGGGGTCTATGTCTGCACCCAGTGCTGGCTTGTGCAAACGCAGGACCATGCCGACGCCGCCGAGCTATTCGACTCTGAATACGCCTATTTCAGCAGTACATCGACAAGCTGGCTGGCGCATGCATCGGAGTACGTCGACGCAATGACGGGCCGCCTCGGGCTGGGTGCGGCATCGAAGGTCGTCGAGGTGGCTGCTAATGATGGCTATCTGCTGCAATATATTGCGGCCCGCGGTATTCCGTGCCTTGGCGTGGAACCGACCCGCAGTACTGCCGATGCTGCGCGCGCAAAGGGTATTGAGATTGTTGAAGAATTTTTCGGCGTATCGCTTGCCACCCGGCTCGTAGCTGAGGGCCATGCCGCAGATCTGACCGCCGCCAACAACGTGCTCGCGCATGTGCCCGACATAAATGACTTCGTCGGCGGATTTGCAGCGATACTCAAGCCCGATGGCGTCGCCACTTTCGAGTTTCCGCATCTTGCGCGGCTGATTGCAGATGCGCAGTTCGATACGATCTACCACGAGCATTTTTCCTATCTCTCGCTCCTTGCCGTGACGAAAATCTTCGCTGCCAACGGCCTGCAGGTCTTCGATGTCGAAACGATTTCCACACATGGCGGCAGCTTGAGGGTATTTGCACAGCGTGCCGATACCGGGAGGCGGCCCGAGGCAGCCGCTGTCGCTCGCATTCTCGGCGAAGAAACCGATGCCGGGATGGCGTCCAAAGCCTATTACATGGGCTTTCAAGCGCGCGCCGATGCCATCAAGGATGCGCTCGTGCGATTTCTCATCGACACCAAAGCGGCCGGCAAGTCCGTCGGAGCCTATGGGGCGGCAGCTAAGGGCAATACCCTGCTCAACTATGCTGGGATACGACCAGATCTTTTGCCCTTTGTCGTTGATCGCAGCGCCTCCAAACAAGGGAAGTTCATGCCTGGAAGCAGGATTCCAATCGTTGCGGAGGCGCATCTAAAGGCTGCAAAGCCAGATTACATCGTGATCTTGCCGTGGAATATCGCCGACGAAGTCATCGCGCAGCTCGATTATGCGTGTGAATGGGGCGCCAAATTCGTAACTGCGGTACCGGAAATCGTCGTCCGGTGAAGATTGCCGTAACCGGCGCGAGCGGCTTTGTCGGCCGCCATGTTATTTCTGCGCTGGCAAGCATGCCGGACACCGTCGTCACGGCGTCTTCTCGGCGTCGCGTGCCGGTGCCGGCGGGCGTTGACCATGTGGCGATGGACCTTGGTGATGCCGATACAGCCTTCGAACGCCTGGGATCGCCAGACGTCGTCATACATCTAGCGTGGGAAGGGCTGCCCAATTATCGTGATCGGCGTCATTTCGAGGTAGAGCTTCCGGCGCAATACCGTTTTCTGAAGGCACTGGTTACAGCCGGCCTGCCGTCTCTTGTGGTTGCCGGTACCTGCTATGAATATGGCATGGCCAGTGGCTGCCTGAAGGAGGATTTCGAGGGTCAGCCGTCCAATCCTTACGGCTTTGCCAAGCTGATGCTCCTGCGCCAGCTGCAGTTCCTGAAAGTCCAGTTGCCGTTTTCACTTAGCTGGGCACGTTTGTTCTACATGTGGGGTGAAGGACAGGCGCCTTCGTCGCTCTACCCGCTGCTCGCAGCCGCAGCAGCGCGTGGCGACCCGACTTTCCCGATGTCAGGCGGCGAGCAATTGCGCGATTACCTGCCGGTAAAAACAGTTGCACATCAGCTTGTTGCACTCGCCCGGGCGGGTGCGGATGCCGGCGTCGTCAACATTTGCTCCGGGGAGCCTGTCGCTATCCGTACCCTTGTTGAGCGTTGGATCGCTGAAAACGGCTGGCCGATCACTCCTGATCTTGGCAAATACCCCTATCCTGACTACGAGCCGCTGGCATTCTGGGGGTCGAACAAGCGTTTGCGCTCCGATCTCGCCACGGTCATCGCGATATCAGCGGGCGACCACCAGATCTTTAATCATAATACTGACAAGAGCCGCAAATCATGACCCCACAACGCAGCAATCCCGACACGATGCGGCAGGATCTCGGGATCATGTTTGCGGCACTTGCCGCCGGGCCCGAGGTCTACCAGCCTTCGAAGTTCTGGGAGCAACTTAACGAGCAGAACGTCGCTCAACTCGAAGCGCGCGGGCTCGGTAATTTCAAGCGCACGTTGGCGCAGAACTATTTTACCTGGGTTGTCGGTGTTCGGAGCCCGCTGTTTCAGCACCTTGCCGCAGCGATGACGGCTAGCGACTGGCGGCGCGTGATGTGGGGTTTGCCGATGTTCAGCCGGGAAAGCGACCTTGGGCTCCGGCGGTTCTACGAGAACCAGATATTCACAAGGATGGTATGGATCGTCGCCGAGCGTGTCGATCGGCTCAACGTGATGAAGTCGCTTCAGGAACCGGCTTTTGGAAATCCGTTTCGGATATTCTTCGAAGGCCGCCTTATTTCGCAGGATTTGGCAAACTCCGTAATTGAAATGTATGCGATCCTTGAGGCGCATATGCCGGCTCCGAATGACGCTTTTACGGTTTGCGAAATCGGAGCTGGTTACGGCCGCAACTGCTTCGTCTTTCGTTCCTTCTTCAAGCACTGCAAATATATAATAGCCGACATTCCGCCGGCCCTTTACGTTTCTCAGGCCTATATTTCGGAGGTTCTCCCGGACGCAAAGGTGATGCAGTTTCGGGAATTTTCCGATTTTTCGGAGATTGCCGCCGACTTTGCCGAGGCTGATGTTGTATTCCTGCTGCCGCACCAGGCCGCTCTACTGCCAAAGAAATCGGTCAATTATTTCGTAAATATATCCTCATTTCACGAAATGAACTTTGCACAGGTGGCGCATTACTTTGACATGGTAGATGAATTGACCTCAGGAAATTTTTATCTAAAGCAATGGACAAGTTTCTTTAATGCTCGCGATAAAATGACGATATCCGCTTCAGATTACAAGTATAAAAATAGTTGGCATCGAATTTACGATCGTACGCCTTCGACACATCCTTCATTTTTTGAAGCTCTGTTCAAGATAAACTGATTTTACTCCGCCGACGAAAATCAGGAATTGTATTTGGCCTCTGTAAAAACTAACATCACGACCAACCTGTTTGCCGCAGTTTGGGTAACTGTGCTTACAGCAGTTATCACTCCCGTCCAGATCAACCTGCTGGGCATCGAATCATACGGCCTGATTGGCTTCATTGCGACCTTGCAGATTGTATTTTCTGCTTTCGACTTGGGACTTTCGAGCACACTGACGCGCGAGATTGCTGCCGACACCTCGCCAGGACGCCGTGCGAGTTCGGAGCTTATCCGAACGGCATCGACGGTGTATTGGGGGCTCGCCGCGGCAATCGCGCTGACCCTGGGTCTATCGGCTGCAACCGTTGCGCGTCTCTGGTTCAACGCGGAAGCCTTGGCCAGCGACGATCTGGCTAGCGCGCTCTATCTCATCATTGCCTATCTCGCGCTGCGATGGCCGATTGCGCTTTACAGTGGCATCTTGGCGGGATTGCATCGACTCGATATCGTCAATCTCGTGAAGGTCATCACGGCGACGCTCCGCAACATCTCGGGTATCATCGTAATTTTCATCTGGCGCGATGTTCATGCGTTTTTATGGTGCCTAGCGGCAAACGCGCTCATCGAAATTGCCGCATATTGGTTCGCCGCCCTGCGAGCTTATCACACTTCGTCGTTCGGCTTTGGCATTTCAGGTCCCGCGCTCCGCTCGGTCTGGAAATTTTCGCTTAACATGGGAGCTATTTCGGTGCTCGCGCTGATTATCTCCCAACTTGACCGGCTGATGGCAAGCAAGCTGTTGCCACTCGATCAATTTGGCTATTATAGCCTTGCGTACAACACGGCTGCAGTAGCAACCATTGCATCTGCGGCAATCAGTTCGGCGATGTTGCCATCGTTTTCAGCATTGCAGGCCCCATCGGACCGCGCTGCGATCCTTAGACGCTATGCGGATGCAAACCGGGTGATCCTGTACGTCATGGGGTTGGCGACGTTCCCATTGATATTCTTTGGTGATGCAATCCTTCGCCTCTGGATCGGTCCGGCTGCGGCGCAGGGCGCCTATCCGGCTATGGCGATCCTAGCGCTCGCGTTCTGGGTCAACGGCATCGTATCCAATCCCTACAATATTGCCGTTGCCATGGGCCGACCCGATATTCCTCTGAGGGTAAGCGCATTCAGCGCTGTCCCTTACGCCGTGCTCCTATGGGTAGGAATCGGCCGGTACGGCGGGCCCGGTGCCGCTGGCGGCTGGCTGATCTTGATGGTCGCCTATGTTGCAGCGCTCATCCCAGTCGTTCACGCGCGCCTGTTGGACATTCCAATTATCGGTTCACTTCGCACGATAATATTGCCATTCGGCCTTCTCGGCGTCGGATCGTTCGGCCTGCCTTGGCTTGTCATTCGCAGTGATCCATCGTTTGTGCCGACAGTCACTTCGAGCGTCGGCGCTTTGACTGTCGCGGTCGCACTTTACGTTTCGATCGGCTACTGGCTAGTCGGCGAAAGCCTGCGATCGCAATTTCGGCGTTCCATTTTCGCCATTCGAAACTTTGGAGGACGCCATGCTTAGCCCTTCTGTCGGACTTTACACGATCGGCCACGACCTGGAACGTCGACGATGGTGGGCCAGTTGCGTCCTTTGGAAAGCTGTTGTCGCATGAATGCTCCCCAATGCCCGGCTTGCAATGGGTCTGGTGCGCCTTTCAAAACAGCGGGCGACTATAACCGCCGTGTATCGAATGCGGTGTTCCACTATTTCACCTGTTCCGCGTGCGGGCTTATTTTTTGTGATCCTGTGCCCAAGGATCTTGGCGCCTATTATCAGGATGATTATTACGACCTTCCGGCCGATCTGGCAGCGCATGATGCGCGGGCGCGGGCGCTGCAGCAGTGGAAGATCGACGAGGTTCTGACCTTTTCAAAAGGCGGGCGCCTTGCCGAGATTGGTCCGGCCTATGGTCTGTTCGCGTATCTGGCCAAGGCGGCGGGGTTCGATGTGACGGGTATCGAAATGGATGCGCGCTGCTGCAACTATTTGCGCGACGTGATCGGGGTCACCGCCGTGCACAGCGACAATGCTGCATTAGCGCTGCCGACGCTGGAGCCGTTCGATGTCATCGTGCTTTGGCAAGCGATCGAGCATCTGCCCAATTATCATGACGTGCTGCGCGCTGCCGCCGCCCAGCTCAAGCCGGGGGGTATTCTGGTCATCGATACGCCCAATCCGGCGGCATTCCAGTTCAAGGTGCTTGGACGCCGCTGGGTTCATCTGGACGCGCCGCGCCACGTCGTGCTGATCCCCGTGGAAACGCTCAAGGCTCAGGCAGATGCCGCCGGGCTTGATCCAATTCGACTCACCGCATCAAACGTAAGCGCCAACGGCTTCAACGGATGGGGCTGGGCGTTCACATTCAAGAATTATTTCGGCGACAATATAGTCGGGTCGGCAGTACATTTTGCCGGGCGTGTATTGGGCAAGCTGCTCATCCCGATCGAGCGCACCGGTTGGCGTGGCAGCACTTATACGGCGATTTTCCGCAAGCGAGCGATTCCATGAAGTTTTCGGTTCTCCTGCCCACGCGTAACCGGCTCGAATATCTTCGCTATGCGGTCGAGACGGTGCGGCAACAGGACTATGCCGATTGGGAAATCGTCATTTCTGACAATGATTCAGTCGATGACATCGCAGGCTATGTCGCCGAGCTTGCCGATCCGCGCATTGTATATCTGCGGACGCCGAGCTTCGTTCCGGTAACCGACAACTGGAACCATGCCCTCGGTGCGAGCAGCGGGGATTACGTCGTTATGCTCGGCGATGACGACGGCCTGCTACCCGGATATTTCTCTGGATTGATGGCAGCGATGGCCAATTTTCTCGATCCCGACTTCGTCTATGTCAGCGCACTTTTCTTTGCTTATCCGGGCGTCATGCCGGATGCCCCGGATGGCTTCTTGCGCACTGACCAGAACCGGTTCTTCTCGGGTGCCGCTCCCTATTGGCTGGATCCGGATACGGCACGCGGCATTGCGCGCGGCTATCTCGATTTTCGCATGCCGGTTGCGTCCAACATGCAATTTTCTTTGATCAGTCGCCGTACCATCAATGCAATGAAGGCCGCCGGGCCATTCTTTCAGTCTCCCTATCCGGATTTTTACGCGACGCCGGCGTTGTTCCTCACCTGCGACCGCATCCTGATCTATCCCAAGCCATTTGTTGTCATTGGCATCACGCCGAAATCCTATGGCTTCTTCCATTTCAATAACCGTTCCGGAGATGGTGTTGATTTTCTTAACAATAATGGCGCGCTTGCTGCCGACGACCTTGACGCAATCCGCCTGCCTGGAACGTCGTATAATGATAGTTGGCTGCTAGCTATGAAGGCACTCGAAGCCAGTTTCTCGGGCGCACGCGGTATGACGCCCGACATCCGCCGCTACCGCTTCTTGCAGATCGTGTATTGCTACAAACATGGCTATTTTGATCGCAGCATCGCTCCGGCCGCGCTTGCCACGCTTAAGGGGCGGATGACGACGGCCGAGCGCCTGACCTGGGGGATTGTCTTGCCGCTTGGTTTCAGCCTGTTGCGGCTGGTGCCGACTGGTCTGCGCGCTACGGTCATCGCCCGACTGCGGCGGATGATTGGCCAGCATCCGATTTCAGACGAGGCGGCCATCGCCACGCGCTTTGAAAACCTCCTTGATGTCTATGCGCAGATCAATGCGCATGGCATGCCGTCAGCCTGATTGTTATGGCACCGCTGCTCAGCCTCATCATCCCGACGCGGGAACGGGCCCATACGCTGGCTGCAACGTTGGCAACGGCGGTCGCAACCACCAGTGCTCGCCTGGAAATCATCGTCAGTGACAACGTCAGTGCTGATGACACCCATGCTGTCGTGACGCGCACGGGCGACAGCCGTGTTCGCTATGTCAATCCCGGCAGCCGCCAATCGATGTGCGGCAATTATGAGTTCGCGCTGGCGGCTGCAACGGGAACATATGTCATCATCATCGGCGATGATGATGCGGTCATTCCACAAGCGCTCGATCGGTTGATGGACCGACTCGCAGCTTTATCCGAGCCCGTCATTCACATGTGGCCACTGCATATCTACGACTGGCCGTCATCGGGGCGCCCGGCAAGTGTTGCCTATCTCGCACCCACCATCCCGCCGTCCGAGCTTGATCTCAAGGCCAAGGCGCGTGATGTTCTGCAGCGCGGTGGTTGGAAATACTACGAATTGCCGTCACCCTATCACGCAGCCATCCCGCGTGCGTTTCTGTCGGGGATTCGCGATCGGACCGGGCGGGTTTTTCACTCTACCCAGCCCGACGTTTTCACGGCTATGGCGATCCCTGCGTTTGCTGATCGCGCCATTAACATCGGCAGCGCAGTCACTTTCAACGGTCGCTCAGCGAAATCGAACGGCCTGGGCTTTGTGGAAAGGAAAGCGCGCGTCAATATTGATCGGTTCATCGCCGAATATGGCGATTACCGTTTTCATCCCAGTCTGCCGACCGGCGTTGCGGCAGCGGCCAACATGATCCCCGACGCGATCTTGCTCGCTGCCGAAATGTTTCCTGAAGTCTATGCCGGCACAGACTTCGACTATGGCGCGATGTGGGCATATATCTGCCGATTGGGTTTCATCTCGCACGGTGAAGTTCTGGCGCGCCGTGCCGAATTGCAGCGCGCGCATGATTTCAGCCTGGTTCGTTTCCTGTCCTTATCAGCGGTCCACCAAGCTGCGGTGGTGCGACGAAAGATGCTCAACGCCGCGACGCCGTTGGGTAGCCTCGCCCATGGCGTCCCCGACAGTATCGATGCTTTTGTTGCGGTACTGCAGCGCGACTTCGCTCCGGCGGCATGATAGCCACGCCGACGCCGGCCCCGCGGCTGCCGATCGCAGCACTGCTGTTGGCGCTTATCTTCATGCCGACTTTGGTGTTTTATGCCGGGTTGACTTCGTCGCTGGCGCTAGGCGCCGCCTTTGCCGCCCTTCTCATAATTGTGACAGTCGCGGCCTTCCCGATCGGCTTGCAACGCCCGCTGGCCACTACAACCTCCTGGTTTTTAGTTGTCTCCCTGGTCTTGACGCTGCATTTGTTAATCGCAGGGCTGTTGCGCCCGGTCGATATCCCGCATGCTCTCGGCTCCTATGCGCCCCTGCTGTTAATGGCCTTGGGCGGGTGCGCGCTTTCCGTTGCTGTGCAGAACGTGCCGTCGGCGCAGTTCGATGCCGCAATCAGAATTGGCTTCTGGGCGCTGGTGCTGGTGTCGCTGTTGCCGATAATCGGGCTCGACGTCGCGCGCATCTACGTCGGCCTAGGATACTATGCCAAGCCAGTCTTCCCGTTCACTGAGCCGTCGCATCTGGCGCTGATCCTGATGCCGTTCTTTCTCTATGTCTGCGTGACAGCACCGCTGCGCCAGCGCTTGTTCCTGCTCGGGCTCGGGCTGTTGCTTGTCATCATTCTCGAAAGCCTGGTGCTGGCTACTGGCTGGCTTCTCGTGGCGTTGATCTGCATGCGCGGCCTAGTGCTGCCAATGGCGATTGTCGGCATTCTCGGGGTTGTGCTGACGCAACTTGATCTCACCTACTATCTAGATCGGCTGGACTTCAGTGGCGACTCGCAGAACCTGTCAACGTTGGTTTATCTCCAAGGTTGGGAACTGATCGATGAAGCGCTGCGTGACACTCAAGGATGGGGCCAAGGTTTCCAGCAACTTGGGCTGCTCGGTACCGACTCGCCGATTTCGACGGTCATTTACGCGCTGATTGGCAATGACTCAAACTTGCGTGACGGCGGCTTCCTTACCGCAAAGATAGTCGGCGAGTTTGGGCTGCTTGGAATAGCATTGATTGCGGCACTGCTGGTCGTAATCGCTCGCTCGGCGCTGGCGCTACGCCGAGTTGCACGGCGCCCGACTCGGCAGAATCCGACCCTCGTGTTTGCCGATGCCGTGTTTATCGGCCTGTTTGTCGAACTTGCATTGCGTTCCACAAGCTATTTCTCAGGCAACGCCCTGTTGGTGGTAATGGCAGCACACTTGCGGTTCGGACAGCGCTCGTCTGCGGGCATGGCCTTCATCTCGACTGAGAAGCCAAGCGGTATTTCCACTGAAGGTTAACCAAAGTGGAGTTTGCGGCCGGCGACGTAGGGTATCTGCCCAACAGGTGACGCAGCGTTGTGGCTCGATGTTCGTAGGTTGTGCGACCAATCACGACCACCTGACGGTTTCCAACGCTCTAAATTGTCATCGATGGTAGCTGAAACTCGCCAGCTTTGAATTGGACTGACGCGCGGCGCCGAGCAGTCACGTCGTCTTCTCGCCGGTCGCCAGCGCCGCCCCTCTGCCGAACTGCTGCAATGGATGCGTGGCGAAGGCTGATCAGCCGGCTGACGATTGACGGCGCAGATACGCGATAAGGGGCAGCACGAATAGTGCGAGTCCTATCCACAGCGCCACCGCCGCAATGAAAGCCGCGGAAAGCACGATCCAAGGATTGGGCGTCGTAAAATTGGGAGATACCCATATATCACCAAACGCTTCGGCGGCGAATGATGCGTCTGAACTCGCCATCATCCGGGTTTTTTCGTAATTGCCTAACATCTGCGCCATCGATAGCCGGTATTCGACGACCTGAATCTCGGCGAGACGGCGTTCGAGATATTCAACATAGCGCGTTGACCGTTCCAACGAGCGTGCCCGCAAGAAGTTGTCAGCCTCAAAATTGATCCCGGCAAGAAGTTCGACCGCTACCTTGGGATCCGCATTAAGATAGGTGAGCCGGATTAAGGACTTTTTCTTGTCTTCCGCCACAAGAACGTTTTTTTCGATATAGTTTTGCAGGTCATGGCCGTCGGGTGGTGCCCAAGCCTTGATCGGTACCCCCAGCAGGCGCTTGACGCCATTGATGATGCTGCGAACGAACGATTGCGGCTCTCGCCATTGCTGCGCCGCAGGATCCCACGATTCCTTAAAGATGGCCTGCATCAGCGCCGCCCGCTCGCTCAGACTTTTGGCGACCGGATAGGAGGTCACGGCTTCGGCGTACATCGCAAATCCCGATCCAGCCTGGCTCGATAAATCGACGCCAACAAGCGAACCGAGGCTTGCAAGGTTACCAACTGGTTTCTGGCCGCTTTGATCGGCCGGTGTTAAAGCGAGGACAGCTGAGTATTTGTAGGTCGCGATATGAAGATAGCCGACCGCAAGCGAAAGCGAGACCACAACGAGGACGATGCCGAGCCAGCGATGTCGGCGCAGCTGAGTGATCCAGCCGATCAGTGCTGCCGCTTCCGGTGCCTCGGCCTCGCGGATCTGGGGCATTTGCGACATTGCGTTTCCATTAGATGGCCGCCTCAGCATGGCGGCGTCTGTCGATAGCCATGTCGCGTCTCGGTTGCTATAGCCTTGGATGTGTAGCCGTGCCGGTTTGTGAGGTGGACCGGGTACACTCGCCCCGCGAATCTGCGAGTGAGGGCCAGACAGGCGGGCGCTATGGTCACCGAAACCGATAGGCTTCAAACTCACTGATATTGGATCCCATTGTCTCAAACGGCCGGATCAATTCTACCTTCGCATGCCGTTCAGCCGAGACGTTTACATCAACTGCACGGCACAGGGCCCACCGTTGAAATGTCGCCCACGACGGAATTTGACCGTGTCGGTGCAAGCTCCAGCCGAAAAAATCATCTAATACGGATCATTAGCTACCTTCTTGCCCTCCCTCGCAAGAAGCCCGACTAACCAGTGCGGCGACGTTCGAGGCATTTTTTGTATTCAGACTGCCCCGGCTTTCGCGGTGAAGCTACGGCTCGACCATCCGGCTGACGGACGCTCGCCGCAAGCGCCATGGCGTTCTCGCAAAACAGTTTGTTTTGATATGAGGGGTGCGTCGGCACCTGCGCATCCGTTTCGCCCCTATTCGTCAGAGGCGAAGCCGCGTACTGACCGGGCCGGGACATCACCTGCATGACCCCAGTCAGGGCCGGTATCGCGTCGACCTTGTCGAGTTGTTGCCGCCACGTGGCCCGCATCGGTATCGGCAGCGCTGCGCTATCGACGTTAGCGATGGCGGCCGCAGGCGCGCTTGGGCGTTATGCGAGCTAGCACCGTCGCTTGGATAAGAAGCATCGGCGATAGCGCGTTTTTCTGTGGCGTCATCACGACAATGGCAAAATCCCGCCCTTTGTCGGCTTCGCGCCCTCTCGGTGGGCGTATAGGTGGTTCGATCGTGTCAGGTGGCGGACCAGCGCCTGTTCCGCGCCATCGGGGTTGTGTGCCTCGATATGGTCGATAACCTCGGCATGTTCGGCGAGCGTCCGCTCGCTATGGCCCTGCCAGATCAGCATGTGCGCATGATATTCGCGCAGCCAGCCCAGCATCATCTGGCTGACCGTGACATAGATGGGGTTGCCGGAGATCGCCGCGATGCGGGTGTGAAGGTCCATGTCGGCGCCCATGAAGGCTGTCGAGTCGCCGGCCAATTCGCCCTGCCGGGCACAGAGTGCGCGCAGGTCGGCAATATCGGCCGGCGTCGCGAGTTCGGCCGCGCGCCGGACCATGCCGCGTTCGAAAAACAACCTGGCGTCCTTGAGATGTTCGAGCGATTCCGGCGAGACCGACAGCAGCAACTGGGCAATCGGATCGAGCTGACGCATGGCCGATCCCGCGGTCAGCCGGCGGACCCGCGCGCGCTCCCCATGGTTGATCGTTACCAGTCCCATGTTGGCGAGCGCCTGCATGGCTTCGCGAATGGCGGGGCGGCCGACGCCGAAGCGGACCATCAGTTCGCGTTCCGAGGGCAGCGCCGCGCCAGGTGCCACTTCACCGCTCACGATCATCGCCTTCAGCCGATCGAACACCTCATCGGAAAGCTTGCGCCGGACGATCGGTTCTTGCGCTTCCGCACTCACGCCTGATCCTGCCTTTCGCTGCCGCGCCCGAACGATATCATTAACGCGAAAGCGTCGCTGGCAATAGCGACAGTTTCGCACATTCCGACGCCACGACACGGGATCCGCCGTGGTGGCCAGTGCCGGCGGCGTCGCGCATTACGGCCGCTGACGCCCTGTTTTCGCAGCGCGTTGACGGGGTCACCCGCCCAATATAATCATACGAATGACGGCCGTACGTACGGGCGGATGGTCCCGGGGCGGTTTCCGGCGGCAGCCCAGTCGTGGAGAAACTTGCGATGAACGGTATCGACCGTGCCATTCTGGCCGTGGCCATCGGGCTGGCCGCGATGCCGTTGCCGGCGCAGGCCCCTTTGCAGGCGCCTGTCCCGGCGCCGGTCCGCGACCCCCGGAACTGGCCGACGCCGGTCATGGACACGGTGCCGCCGGCACTGCCAGCACTCGCCCCGGGCGCGGTGCTGGTGCTGTCCAAGACCAACAGCTTTCGCGATCCCGATCAGATCGAGGCTGCGAAAAAGGTGCTGGTCGACCTTGTCGGCAAACAGCACCGCGATGTTTTCGAAACCGAAAATGCCGCGATCATGAACCCGCGTGATCTCGCGCGATTCTCGACGGTCGTGCTCAACAGCACCAGTGGCAACATCTTTACCGAAAGCCAGCGCGCCGCGTTCAAGGCCTGGATCGAGGCCGGCGGCGGCGTCGTGCTGCTCCATGGCGCCGGCGGTGATCCGGCATATGACTGGAAATGGTATCCCGAGACGCTGATCGGCGCGCAGTTCATCGGGCATACCGGACGTCCAAAGCAGTTCCAGCCGGCGGTGATCGACGTGCGCGACCGCAGCAATCCCGCCACCGCCGGGCTTCCCGAAAAATGGCAACGCACCGAGGAATGGTATTCCTTCGACCGCGTGCCGAGCGGTCCGACCACGCGCATCCTCGCCACGCTCGACGAGACCAGCTACGAACCCTTTCCGGAACGGACGCGCATGGGCGCGGTCCATCCGCTGATCTGGACGCATTGTGTCGGGCGTGGGCGGGTGTTCTTTTCGGCGCTGGGGCACAAGGCCGAAACCTATGCCGAGCCTCTTCACCAGCAGATGATCGACGGTGCCATTCGCTGGGCCGGCCGCAGCGCCGGCAGTGGTTGCTGATCAGGAGCCCCGAGCATGACCCCAGCCTCTTTTTCCGCCATCGGAGCCGGCAATCTGGCCGTGATTACCGGCGCCGCGAGCGGCATCGGGTTCGCAACGGCGGAGGCGCTTGGCGCCCTCGGCATGCGGGTGCTCCTCGTCGATCGCGCCGGCGAGGCGCTGGCCGCGGCGACCGCCGCCATCGATGGCGCCACGGCCTTTGCGGTGGACGTCGCCGATCGGACCGCGATGACGGCGTTGGCGGCGGCAATTGCCGAAACCCACGGCCCGGTTTCGGTATTGATGAACAATGCCGGGGTGGGCGGCGGCGGCGATGTGTTCGCCGCGCCCGAGGCGTGGGAGACGACGATCGGAACCAATTTGTTCGGGGTCCTCAACGGCGTGCAGGCGTTCGTTCCCGCCATGGTCGACAACGGCTTGCCGGGGTTGATCGTCAACACCGGGTCGAAACAGGGCATTACCCAGCCCCCCGGCAACACCGCCTACAACGTCAGCAAGGCCGGCGTGAAGGCGCTGAGCGAAGGCCTGGCCCATAGTCTGCGCGAACGCACCGGCGACCGGGTGACGGCGCACCTGCTGATCCCCGGCTTCACCTTTACCGGCATGACGCGTCCGGGTGCCGGCGCGAAGCCGGCCGCTGCCTGGACTTCGGAGCAGGTGGTCGAGCGGATGATGCAGGGCCTTGCGGCGGGCGATTTCTACATCCTTTGCCCTGACAACGAGACCACGCCGGAACAGGATGCGCGGCGCATCGCCTGGGCCGCCGGGGACATCATCGAGAACCGCCCGGCGCTGTCCCGCTGGCATCCCGATTGGGCGAGCCGTTTCGCCGACTTCATGCGCTTCTGACGTCGCCACGCACCTGCGGGGCGTGGTGCATCATGCCGCGGCAGCAGCTTGCCGGTGCGTCTGATCGCATGCCGGTGAGCGTCAGACCTTGCGCAGTCGCAGCGCCATCCATTGCCGGCCGGGCAGGGCTACCGTCGGCCGCGCCGGATCATGGACATCATAATCGTTAAGTTGCGACATGGCGAATACGCCGGCGACCGGGGAGATCGTCATGTTCCAGGTGTCGATCACGTCGATTCGATAGCGTTGCGCCGCCGCCGGGCCGCGTCCCGGCAGCGCAACCCGCCATTCGGTTGGCGATTCGGACCCGAAATATTTGAGATAATAGGCATTCGGAATGCCGGCGAGGTGATAATTCCACCATGGCTGGATCGCATCGATCCCCGGCGCCGGGCCATCTTCCATGATCTCGCGCAGGAACTTCAGCCGCGGTGCGCTGGTGCCGACCAGCCGGCCGCCCTGGCCGAGCCATGACCGATCGGCGTTCTGGTCCGGATCGAAGGTTTCACTGTGCCCGACATAGGTGCCGCCGATCAGGCCGTGCCAGAAGCGCTGGACCATCTCCTGGCCGGTCAGCGAACCCCAGCGCTTCGTCGAATTGCCCTCGTAGACGACTTCGTCGAATACCACCGGCTTCAACGTCATGGCCCGATGTAGTTCCGCGCGCAGATCGTCGAGCACGGCGGCGCCGTTCTGGACGCTGGCATGGGTTATCCAGGGCTTGCGGTGATCATAATAGGTGTTGATCTGATGGATCGAGCGCAGCCGGTCGTGCGGGTCGGCGGCAACCAGCACCCCGAACAGATGGTCCCAATCGGCCATCGTCTTGGTTTTGATATTGTCATATTCGTTCGCCATCGACCACCAGACATTGCGAAACGCGCCGAACCGGGCGGCGACATAGCGGATGTAGCGGGCGTCATCGGCGCGCTTCATGTCGGAATAGCCCCGTTTTTCGTCATAGGGGTGGAACAGGATGACATCGGCCTCGATGCCCAGCGCGCCGAGCCGGCGAATGCGATCTTCGAAGCGCCTGAAATAGGCCGGGTCGAACCGGGTCGGGTCCCATGCGTCGAGCGCGGCGCCGGTGCGTACGAACGGGTCGGTCGCCACCGACGGCACGTTGGGGAACACCAGCATCCGCATCTTGTTGAAGGGCCCGCCCTTCAGTGTCGCCAGCGTTTCGGCGCACTTCGCGTCGGACTGCAGCGCCCAGGAATAGCTGGTCGTGCCGATCTGGCGGAACGGCGTGCCATCGGCGTGGACGAAATGATATCCGTCCTTGCTGACGCGCACCGGGCCGTGGTTGCCGGCCCGCGGCGCAATGCAGGCGAACCGCCCGGAACGATTGTCGAGCGCGGGTGCATTGCTCGCCGTGCGCCAGACCCATGCGCCGGTGTCGGGCGGGCTGAAGCGGATGCGGTACACGCCATCGCCGTCGTAGAAACCGGGAACGCGGATCTGGCGGCCGCCCGATTCGAACACCGCTTCGAGCGTCACATCGTCGAACGGATTTCCGCGACCAGGGCCGTCGAGCGCAATCTCGTGGATCCCCCAGCGTTCGCAGTCACCGGTGGGCGCGGCAGCAAGGGCGGCGGGCATGGCGGCCGATGCACCGATTGCGACGCCGCCTGCCAGCACCGTCCGTCGTGATACCGTCACTGCACATCCTCCCCTCGGGCGCGCTGAAATGCGGTTCGCGCGCGTATGGCCTTGCCGGGTCTCGCCTAGCATACTAAGCTCGAAATAATAATATCATATACAGTTTGCCGGGGAATGTCGGCGGCTGGATACGGGACTCGGGGGGGCAATGACAGCGAGCGCCGACGGAATGACCAGTTCGCGCGAGGATTGGAAGAATACCATCCTCGCCGGGCTTGCCAACTATATCGACGCCGGCTCCATCGTCGCCGGCGGTGCGGCACTGGCGTTGTGGATGGAAGCCTACAAGATGAGCAACAGCCTCGTCGGGCTGGTCGGCGCGCTTGGGCCCAACGCCATCTCGGCCGGCATCGGCGCGCTTATCGGCGGCAGGCTGTGCGACCTGTTCGGCCGCAAGAAGATCTACCAATATGACATGCTGTTCTACGCCTTCGGCATGGCCTGGCTGGTGTTTGCCATCAACCCCTGGATGGTGGTCATCGGCTTCTTCCTCGTCGGCCTGGCCGTCGGTGCCGATATCCCCGCCTCCTGGTCGATGATTGCCGAAATGGCACCCGAAAAGCAGCGCGGCAAGCACAGCGGCGTCGCGCAGATGCTCTGGTATCTGGGCCCGGTCGTCGTGCTGCTGATGTTCTTGGTGCTGGAACCGCTCGGCCTGCTCGGCGCGCGGATCGTCTTCGCGCACCTGGCGCTGCTGGCGCTGGGGCTGACCTTCCTGCGATCGAGCATGCACGAATCGCAGCATTGGCTCGATGCCCAGGCCGCCAAGGCAGAGGCGCTGGCGGCACCGCCGGCCGTCGCCGCCGCACCGGTGGCATCCGCCGCTTCGTGGCGGACGCTGTTCACCCGCCAGCATTTCGGCTCCATGGCCTTTCTGATCGGCATGTATCTGTTCTGGAACCTGTGGGCCGGGACGAACGGCTTCTTCCTGCCTTATATCCTGCGCACCGTCGGCAATCAGGGCCAGTCGATGGCCGTCCTGCTGACCGCAATGAGCTTCCTTGTCGGCATGGCGTCGATCTACTTCGTCTTCATGAAGCTGGTCGACAAGGTCAATCAGCGGACGTTGTTCGGCATTTCGGCGTTGATCCAGGTCGTCGGCATGGCGCTGTTCGCGATCTTCCCGATGACCTTGCCGGTCGCCATGCTCCATATCTTCCTGATGGCATTCGGCGGCGGCTTCGGGGCGCAGTCCTTCTTCCAGCTCTGGAGCTCGGAGATGTTCCCGACGCTGCTGCGCAGCACCGCGCAGGGAGTCATGTTCGCCGTTGTGCGCATCACGCTCGGCTTCTGGTCGTTCTTCGTACCGATCCTGTCGAGCACCGGCTTCACCCGGCTCGCGTGGATCCTGACCGGATTCCTTGCGGTCAGCGGCCTTGTCGGGTTCATCTGGGCGCCGCGGAACGAGGGCAAGTCGCTTGACGAGCTGGAAGCGGCGATGGCGGCAAAAGGCTGAGCCCGGCGGTTTGACTGCGGGTGCCGCCTAGCGCGTTGGGGGGAGGTCCCGGTCCATGCGCATGGTCGCCACCGCGAACGGCGCCAGCGCGACGCGCCTGCCGTCGACAACGACCATTCGCGCCTCCGCGGTCAGGTTTGCCACGATCACGGCCGATGCCGTCGCCACCGCCTGGATCGTGTCGGGATGCGATGAGACACAGGCGAAGCGCATCCTGCCGGCGCAACCGGCGAGCGCCGCGATGGCCGCAAACAGCGGACGCCGCCCGTGCCTGCCGATCAATCCCAGCGGGCCGGTCAGGGTGCCGAAGGTCAGCAATTCGATGCCGCCCGCTTCGGTGGCCGCCGCATAGCCGATGGTCCAGGCCGCCGCAAACTGCCCGTCCTGCCGCGGATCGACCATCGCCATCGGCACGCGCTCGCGGGCGGGGTTGGGCATGGTGCGCGCACCATAGGGGTTCTGTCGCATCCCAATGGTGACGGGGCCGAGCCGATAGGCGGTTTCGCCCAGAAAGGCCCGCGCCGAACGCAGGATGGGCGCGATCGCGGCCAATGACTGCATTACACTCAGATCGTCGGCGGCATGGACGATGGGGCAGGTCGCATGGCTGACGAAATCGAGCCCTTGGAGCGGCGGCCGCTTGCGATTGAGTTCGGTAAAATAGCCAAAGGCACCGCCGCCGATCCGCAGCCCGGGAAAGGCGCGCCGTGCCGCCGCCTGAATGTCGGCGGGCGGCGGGCAGGCGGGCCAGGGGCTGCCCGGCGGCGTCGATTGCAGATCTGGGGCGGGATAGACCGCGACCGCGTCGAGCTGCAATCCGGCGCGCTTTGCCTGGTCGGCGACAGCGCTCAGTTCGGCATCGAGATCGCCGGTCGCGGCGATGACACATTCGAGCGTCAATCGGTGCGGCAGGCCGCTGACAGCGCGGGCCAGTCCCTTCATTTCGGCTGCGCCGTCCCCCGCAGACGCATTGTAACTGAGCAACAGGTCCTGCACGCCCAGGTCGCAAAGCGCATCGCGGCTGGTGACGCTGCTATCGGCCGTGTCCGGCGTGATGACCAGCCCGATGCGCGGCATCGTGCCGATCGGCGGTCCGATCGTGATTCTGATCGGTGCGGCGGTCGCCAAGGGACGGCGCTGCGCGCCGGTGACATCGACCCGCACGGCGTGGCGGCAGGTCGTTCCTGCAGCGATGGCATAGGGCCAGGGGAGGGCCAGCGGCCGCGCATAGGTCTTGTACGATGCGTCCGACCAGTTGCGCTGGTCCTCCATCTCGTAGGTGTCACCCTCGACCCGGCAGCTGACTGTCAGCCCATCCTGTTGATGGACCAGCGTCCGGATATCGGTGAACGGCTGCCAGGGGGCGATCAGCGCGGGAAACACGGCGGTTGTCGCCGATCCATCGCCATGCGCGATGCGGAGGGGATGGCCGGCGAGCGCTGCGGGATGGAGGACGCAGAAGCCCAGCCGATTGATCCGCAGGTCGTCGATCGCCCGCGCCTCGACGGTGAAGTCGATGCTGTCATCACGCACCATTATCCGGGCCGCATAGGCAAGACGCCCGCCATCGGGATCGATGCAATCGGCAGAATAGGCGATGCGGATTTCATCCCGGTCCGGATCGATGCGCAGGTCGCGGATCAGCGGCGGCACCGTCCCCCAGTCGCGGTCGCGAAGCAGATACTGGATGGCGCGCAACACTTCGGTTCCGTCCACGCAGATCGACCGCAGATTGCCGTCGACCAGATCGAAACGCAGGCGTCCCTTCTCGATGCGGCGTATCGCCGGTGGTGGTGTCGCCGTGCCGTAAAGTGCACGGACTTCCATGGCGTCGGGTGGGCTTGCGTCACTCATCATACCATCATACCATGCAGGCAAGACACAAGAAACGAAGGGCGGGGGATGGCAGCAATCGCGCTGTTCGGTGCAGGCGGCAAGATGGGTGTGCGACTGGCGCGCAATCTCGCTGCGGGTCACGACGATGTCCGCCATGTCGAAACCAGCGAAGCGGGCCGCGCCGGGCTGCGCGATGCGCTGGGGATCGAATGCGTGGAGATGGCGACAGCGCTCGATGGTGTCGAGGTTGTCATTCTCGCCGTGCCCGATACCCATGTCGGATCGGTCGCGCACAGGATCGCGCCGTTCCTCAAGCCAGCCACGATGATCATGGCGCTCGACGCCGCGGCGCCCTTTGCCGGCCATCTGCCGGTGCGGCCGGACCTGAGCTATTTCGTGACGCACCCCTGTCATCCGCCGATCTTCAACGACGAGACCGAGCCGGCCGCGCGCGACGATCGCTTCGGTGGCCTTCATGCCCGGCAAAGCATCGTCAACGCCTTGATGCAGGGTCCGGACGAACATTATGCGGTCGGCGAAGCGGTTGCCCGCACCATCTGGGCACCGATCCTGCGCTCGCACCGCGTGACAGTGGACCAGATGGCGCTGCTCGAGCCCGGCCTTTCGGAAACCGTGGTTGCCTCGCTGCTCGACACGATGCGCGAGGCAATGGACGAGGTGGTGGCGCGCGGCGTCCCGGCCGAAGCCGCGCGCGATTTCCTGCTCGGCCATATGAATGTCCTGGCGGCGGTGATCTTCAAGCATATTCCGGGGCAGTTTTCAGATGCCTGCAACAAGGCGATCACCTTCGGCAAGCCAACGATGCTGCGCGATGACTGGAAGCGGGTGTTCGACAAGGACGAGCTCGCCGCCAGCATCCGGCGCATAACCTGATTGCCCCCGGAACAACCCCGCGCGATCCCGTGTGCTGCCGCGCCGATTTCCTGGAGAGGTGGATGCCCGCCACGCCCCGTTTCAAACTGACGTCCGCCTGCATCGGAGTGGCCGCCTTGCTGGCTGCGATGCCGGCCGGCGCGACGGTTCCCGACTATCAGGCCAAGGTCGATGCCAAGCTGCGCGCGGTGCAGGCGGGCGTGGCGCAAGGGCCCTTCAAACCGGAATGGGACGCGCTGCGCCAGCGTTACCGCACGCCGGAATGGTTCCGCGACGCCAAGTTCGGCATCTTCATCCATTGGGGCCCCTATTCGGTGCCGGCGTTCGCCAATGAATGGTATTCGCGCAACATGTATGTGCCGGGCAACAAGGCCTATGAGCACCATTTGCAGACTTATGGCCCCCAGGCCAAGTTCGGCTACAAGGACTTCATTCCCCGGTTCAAGGCCGAACGGTTCGACCCCGACGCCTGGGTCAAGCTGTTCGCCGATGCCGGCGCGCGCTATGTCGTTCCCGTGGCCGAACATTGCGACGGTTTCGCCATGTACGATTCGGATTTTTCCGAATGGGATGCCTCGGAAATGGGCCCCAGGCGCGACACCACGGGGGAAATTGCCCGTGCCGCGCGCGCTGCCGGGATGCATTTCGGCCTGTCGTCGCACCGCGCCGAGCATTGGTGGTGGTATCACAAGGGCCGCAGCTTTCCGTCGGACGTCGGCAACCCCGAATTTGCCGGGCTCTACGGACCCGCGGCGCCCACAGGCCTGCCCTCGGATGATCCCGACAAATGGCCCGATGGCGGCCAGTTGCAGACCTGGATGCCGCCCGACAAGGCCTTCCTCGACGACTGGATGGTCCGCACGGCCGAATTGATCGACAAATATGATCCCGAGCTCATCTATTTCGACTGGTGGACCTCGGCGCCGAGCTTCGAACCGCTGATGCGCGACACCGCCGCTTATTATTACAACCGCACGGCCGCCAAGGGCAGACAAGGCATCATCGCCTACAAGGGGTCGCAGTTCGCCGAAGGCAGCGCGCTGTTCGACATGGAGCGCGGCAAGACCGACGCGCTCAAGCTGACGCCGTGGCAATCCGATACCTCGATCAGCGTCCACAGTTGGGGCTATGCCAAGGACGACAGCTATCGCACGGCGCCGTCGCTGATTGCCGACCTGATCGATATCGTCAGCAAGAACGGCAATCTGCTGCTCAATGTCGGCCCCAGGGCCGATGGCACCATGCCCCCGGAAATCGTCGAGGTGCTGCACGGCATGGGGGGCTGGCTGAAGATCAACGGCGAGGCGATCTATGAAACGCGGCCGTTCAAATTCTTCGGCGAAGGCACGACGCAATCGGGCCAGGTGCGCGTCGGCGGGCAGGTCGAGGAATCGGCGGTGAAGGGCTTCACCCCTGCCGACATCCGCTTCACCACCAGGGGCGACACCCTGTATGCGATGGGTCTGGCACGGCCGCTGGACGGCGCGGTGTTCATCAAGACGCTGTACGCCGGCAATCCCTATCTCGACGCGCCGATCAAGAGCATCGAACTGCTCGATGGCGGCAGGATCGACTGGGAACAGACACCCAGGGGTCTGTCGGTGAAGCTGCCGCCGGTCGGGGCAGGGGCCTATCCCTATGCGCTGAAAATCCGCGTCGGCTGAACGCTTGAATTGGGGGAAACGGTGTGATGCTTTGGCTCAGGAACCTGGGGCTGGGGAGCGTTCTGGCGGCAATCTCGGTCACGCCGGCGCTGGCGCAGGATATTGCCTTGCAGCCGTTCCCCGTGGATCACGCGGCGCGGGTCGATTCCGACGCCGATGCGCGCTTCCTGCTCGACGGCCCCGCCGGCAAATTTGGCTTCATCGAGGTGCGCGATGGCCATCTGTATCGGGGTGACGGCAAGCGCTTCCGCTGCTGGGGGGTCAATCTGACCGGCTGGACCATCGGCGGCGAGGAAATTCCGAATCACAAGGACGCCGAAGTCTATGCGGCGGCGCTGGCCCGGCTCGGGGTCAATTGCGTGCGGATGCACTTTCTCGACAAGCCCGATATCGCCCGCCCGCGGATGAACGAGGGCGCATCACGCGGCCCCAATGCCGGGCCGTTCACCCATACGCCGCGCGGATTGATCCGCCACGATGTCGACAATAGCCGGGAGTTCAATCCCGAACAGCTCGAACGGCTCGACTATTGGTTCAACGCGCTGAAGCAGCGCGGCATTTATGTGAATTTCAACCTCAATGTCGGCCGCGAGTTCAAGGCGGGTGACGGCGTGCCCGACGCCGACCTGCTCGCCCCGTTCAAGGCGTTCACCTATTTCGGCCCGGAACTGGTGGCGTTGCAGAAGGAATATGCCAAGCAGCTTCTGGGGCATCTGAACCCCTATACCAAGCTGCGCTACGCCGACGACCCGGCCGTCATGACCGTCGAAGTGGTGAACGAAAACTCGCTGCTCGAATTCTGGATGCGCAACTGGCTGCGCGGCGAGCGCGTGCCCGGGGGCAAGAACAGCCAGCTCGACATGACGCCGCATTATCAGGCGCTGTTGGTGAAACTGTACAACGACTGGCTGGGCCAGCACCGCAAGCCCGACGAGGTGGCGAGGCTGCGCCAGATGGCCGGGGTCGGCACCGGCCAGCCGGTACCGCTGATGCGGCGCGGTGACCACCCCGAGGCGCCGAAACTGCGCTTCGATGCGGAGCTGGAGTTCATCACCAGCGTCGAGATCGACTTTCACGCCGAGATGAAGCGGTTCCTGGAAGACGAGGTCGGCGTCAAGGCGCCGATCATGCCGCTGAACGATCACACCTATTTCGTTTCCAACCTGCCGCTGATGCGCACCGCGATGCAGGCCGATATGCTCGATGCGCATGTCTATTGGCAGCATCCCGCCATCTATGGCCGGCGCAACGAGCCGATGGTCAATTCCCCCGAACTGTCGATCATCCAGAAACTTGCGCGATCGGCGGCGGTGGGCAAGGCCTATACCGTCAGCGAGGTCAACCACCCCTATCCCAGCGATTATGGCTCGGAGATGATCCCGATCCTTGCGTCCTATGCGGCGCTGCAGGATTGGGATGCGATCTATTTCTACACGTTCGAAACCAAGATCAGCGGCGAAGTGAAACCGGCGATTGCCGACCATTTCGACATCACCCTCGATCCGGTGAAGATGGCGCAGATGCCGGCCGGCGCGATTATCTTCCTTCGCGGCGATGTGGCCGCTGCAAAAACGACGCTCACACGCTCCTATTCGACCGAGCAGATCAATGAATCGGCGCGCCTGCCGCGCGCCGACATGCCCTATTTCACGCCGGGCTTCGAGATGATGATCCCGCTGGTCCATGGCTCGCGCGTGGCATGCCTCGATTGCAAGTCCAGCCTGCCGGCCCCGTTGCCGGCGGCCAACCCTTTGGTGTCCGACACCGGCGAATTGCGCTGGCAGACCGACGCCGGCAAGGACGGGATCGTCAGTGTCGATACCCCGCGCAGCCAGGCGCTGGTCGGCTTCGTCAGCGCCAATCCGGGGGTCCAGACCCGCAACCTGGGCGCCGCCGATGTGCGCAACCGCTTTGCATCGATCACCCTGTCGTCGCTGGATGGCAAGCCGATGCATCTGTCGAACCGCATGCTGCTGACCACCACCGGCAAGGTGGAGAACAGCGGTACCAAATGGGACGAACGCCGCGCCATGCTGACCGACTGGGGCACGGCGCCGACGGTGATCGAGCCGATCACCGGCTGGATCCAGCTGAAGGACCTGGAGGGCGCGGTGGGGGTTTCGGCGCAGCCGCTCGATGGAGCAGGGCGGCCGATCGGCAAAGCGATCGGCGGCAAGATGATCGAGCCGGGCTGGGAGATCGCGGTCGGAACGCCGGCGACGACGAGCTATCTGGTGACGGTCGAGCGTTAGATTACCGGCAGCCCTGCGCGAGGATGACGGGCAGGGCGGCCTCGGCCATCGCCGTATAGCCGGCATCGTTGGGATGGAGATGGTCGCCGATCTGGCCGGACAGGCGCATGACGCCGGGCTGGCCGGGTTCGCCCATCGCCGTATCGAAATCGATCACGCCATCGAAGCGTTTGCGGTTGGCACGGATCCAGGCGTTGACCGCCTGCCGGCGCTGCTCGCCCGCCGCATCGGCATAGGCAGCGCCTTGATAGGGCAGCAGTGTGCCGAAAATAACGCGCAAGCCTCCCGCCCGTGCCCGCGCCAGCAACTGTTCATAGGCGGCGATCAGGGCGTCGGCGAGGGGCTGCCAATCAGCAGCGTCGCGGACCTTGCCGATGTCGTTGATGCCTTCGAGGATGACGACATGGGTGGCGCCGGGAACGGCCAGCACGTCGCGATCGAAGCGGGCAAGCGCACTGGGGCCGCGGCCGCTGTCGAGCAGGCGATTGCCGCTGATGCCCTGGTTGGCCACCGCCCAGCAGCGGCCGCCGGGGGCAGCGGCAAGCCTGCGGCCGAGCTGGTCGGGCCAGCTCATCGCCTTGCCGGGGGTCGCGCCGGCGCCCTCCGTGATCGAATCGCCGAACGTGACGAGGACGCGGGTCGCCGAGGCGCCGGTGACTTCGAGCGCGCTGGCGAGGCCCGAGGCGCGGGCGCGGCGCGGGGTGGGAAGCTCGCGCGCGGCGGTGGCATTGCCGGCGGCGATATCGACCATCTGGGCGTGGGCGGGCGGCGCCACGTCATCGGGGAACCACACCGAGATGGCCAGCCGCTCCCCGGCGCTGACAGGATAGTCGAACGGGTCCGACAACATGGGGGCGTGCGCCGGGATGCGTGCGGCGGTGTCACCGGCGAAGGTGAGGGGTCGAAGACTGTCGGGGACCGGCCCGCCGTCGGCATCGAGGCGCAGGATCGAAGCCGCGCCGATGCGCAGCGGTGTGTCCGCCAGTTCGTTGGTGAAGCGGACGCGCAGGCGCTTGCCGGTGACGGCCACGCGCAGATCCTGGCGCACGGTCTCGTCCTTGAAGGCCCGGCCAAGACCATCGCGTATCCCCGGTTCATAGCCGATCGGGGGGCCGGTCCAGGCGGGAATCCAGCGCTCGGCTGCGGTGGCCTGGGCGCTGCCGGACATCAGCAGCGCCAGGATGGGCAGGACCCTCACTTCGCTGCTTCCGGAAGCGTGAAAAGCGCGACGCCATGCGCCGGAACCTGGCCATCGTCCCAATCTCCGCCGGCGGCGCGCGCGCCCGCGGGCAGCCGCAGCGGATGGGCGCTTGTGCCGTGGTTGATGGCGATCAGCACGCGCTTGCCGGCGCCGCGCCGCTCGGCGATCTCGACATCGGGGTGCGTGTCGGCGACGATCGGGGCGACCTTTGCATCGGCGAGCAGACCGGTGGCGAGCGCCGCCATCGCCCCGGGTTCCAGCCAGGCACCGACATAGGTGATGCGGCCTTTCCCGACGTGGCGCGTGACGATTGCGGGCTTGTTGTCGAGCCAGCCGCCCTTGTCGTCGAAACGTGCCAGCACGCGCACATCGGGGGCAAGGGGCTCGAGTTCCTCGGCCCAGATCGAGACCTTGCCCGACACCGACCCGGTGATGCCGACCGGCGCGTCGAGCGCATAATATTGTGCCACCCGCGCACCGAGCAGGTCGGTCAGCGGCCCCGGCTGCGGCATCGGCCACAGTGCATTGGCGTCGTCGCGCATCCCTGAGCGCGGGCCGAGCACGACGTGGCCACCGCCGCGGACATAGGCTTCCAATGCGGTCGCCTCCGCCCGGGTCATGACCATCATGTTGGGTGCGACGACAAGGCGATAGGGCGTGAGGTCGGCCGACGATGAAACGATGCCGACCCCTTGCGACTGGACGCGCAGCGGGCGGTAGAAATCGGTGAAGGCCTTGATCGGATCGAAATCGCGGTGGTGGCGCTGCATGTCGATTGCCCAGCGGCTGTCGTAGGAAAATACCATCGCGACATCGGCGGTCGGTGCGGTATCGGCGAGCAGTGGCGCGGCCTTGACCAGTTCGGCCGAAACCTGCGCGATTTCCGGCTGGATCGGGTTGGGCTTGCCGTCCTGGCCGAGGACGGCGCCGTGATAGGTTTCCTGGCCATTGGCGGCCGGGCGCCACTGCCAGTAGAGCACGGCATCGGCGCCGTGGCCGACGGCCTGCCACGCCATCTCGCGGACCTGGCCGGGATCGAGGGCGCGATTGACCGGGGCCCAGTCCACCCGCCCGGGCTGGGTTTCCATCAACCAGAAATTGCGCTGCTTGTAGCCGCGCACCAGGTCGTGATTGGCGCCATTGGCCACCCAGTCCGGCCGGCCACCCTGGATGTAATTGTCCCAGGACGCGATATCGAGGTCCCGGTGCATGGCGAAATGATCGAAGCCGGCGTTCCAGTACATGGTGTTGGTGGTGACGAAGGCGCGGGCGTCGATGAGCGGCCGGATGGCGCGGGCCTGGCTCTGGACATAATCGACCCAGGTCGCGGTGGTGAAATGCCGGAAATCGAGCAGCAGGCCGGGATTGTGCTGGCCGGTGGCGCGCAGCGGCACCTGGGCGAAATCATTGTAGGACTGGCTCCAATATTGCGTGGTCCAGCGGCGGTTGAGTTCTTCGACGGTGCCGTATCGGGCCTTGAGAAAGGCGTGCCAGGCCGTGATGGATTGAGGGTCCCACGATGGCGGGCCGACTTCGTTGTCGATCTGCCAGCCGACAACCGACGTGTCATGGCCATAGCGCCGGGCCATTTCGGTGGCGACGCGCCGGGCGAAAGCGCGGTAGCGGGGGCTGGCAAAGGAGAAGTGCCGGCGGCCGCCATGACCGGCGCGGGTGCCGTTTTCATCGACGCGCAGCGTGTCCGGGTATTTCTGCGTCATCCACGCGGGCGGGGCCGCCGTCGGGGTGCCGATCACGACCATCAGGCCGTGGCGGCGGGCAGCGGCGATGGCGCGGTCCATCCAGCCGAAATCGAACTCGCCTTCGCGTGGCTCCATCCGGCTCCAAGCGAATTCGCCGATGCGCACGGTGTTGAAGCCGGTGTCGCGCATCATCTTCAGGTCGGTATCCCACCGCGTTTCGGGCCATTGTTCGGGATACCAGGCGACGCCGACGGCGATGGCGGGGCGATCGGCAAAGGCCGTGGCGCGGCTCGGGAACGGGGATTGGGCAGTGGCCGGCGCGGCCACGAGCGCGGCAGCCGTCAACGCCATCGCGGCCCAAATTCTGTTCACCACCCCCCCTTTCGCCGTTTCGCGTTTCCGCCATTTCTGCGCCCGGCGCCGCGCCCTGCCAAGCAAAAAACATAATTTAATATGACATTTCCCCGTCGCCCGGACGAGGCCGGCAGGGAGCGGCGTTGCGTATCCGACTGGTTGCTTGCTTATCCTTAAACGAAGCGCTTATTACTTTTTCGAGCTAGCCGGTCGGGCCTCGCGACTGGCGGAACAGGAACCAATGCTGGCGCGTGCCAATTTCAGTCGATTTGCCGGCGGGACCATGTCGAGCCACGACCAGGTCGCAAGCGCGCTTGGCGGTGAAATCCTGGCAGGCGTGTATCAACCGGGCCAGAAGCTGCCGACCGAAGCCGAGATGCTCGACCGGTTCGGCGTGTCGCGCACGGTGCTGCGTGAAGCCTTCAAGACGCTGACCGCCAAGGGCCTGATCGTGTCGCGGACGCGGGTGGGGACGACCGTGCTGGAAAGCGCGCACTGGAACTTCTTCGACGCCGATATTCTTGCCTGGAAGGTCGCCAAGGGTTTCGACATCGCTTTCGTTCGCGATCTTGCCGCCATTCGCGTGGCGATCGAACCCGCGGCCGCGGCCGCCGCCGCCGAAAAGGCGACGGCGGACGATATCGCGGCGATGCGGGCATGGGTGGCCCAGATGGCCACGGCGACCAGCAGCGCCAGCGATTTTGCCGAAGCTGATTTGGGATTTCATCGTGCCGTCGGCCAGGCCTCGGGCAATGTCCTGATGCGATCGCTGTCGGCAGTCATCGAAACCGCGCTGCTCGCGTCGTTCCGGATGAGCTCGCCGGTCCGCGAAACCGAGGCGCACGACGCCAGCGTGCGCGGCCACCAGCGCATCGTCGATGCAATCGAGGCGCGCGACGGCGAGGCGGCCGCGGCGGCAATGCGCTACATCATCGGTCATGGCGTCAGCCGCATCGAGCGCACCGGGCCGCCCTCTGCCGGGCGGTGATCGCGGCCCGGCGATGCCCCAGCTGTTATGATGACATGCTGTGTCTTGCGCGGTCGAATAGTCATACTATAAGCTGATTGCAATGGACGTGCCGCCCGGGAGAGGCGCGCGCCGACGGGAGAGAAATTTCATGATCGCCTTGGACAGCGCCGATATTTCGCGCCGCGAGTTGATGCACTGCGCGGCCTGCGCCACCGCGGTGACGTCGCTGTCGGCAGGGTCTGCGGCATTTGCCGCGACCGGCACGGCGCCGGCCGGCAAGGAAGCCGTCCGCGAATTTCCCTATGGCGCCGTCAAGCTGACCGGTGGACCCATCAAGGCCCAATATGATCACGTCCATGCGCATTATCTGGCGCTCGACAATGATCGCGTTCTGAAGGTCTTTCGCGAAAACGCCGGGCTGCCGGCCCCGGGACCGAACATGGGCGGCTGGTACGATCAGGACGGCTTTGTTCCCGGCCTGACGCTTGGGCAATATATCTCGGGGCTGGCGCGGATCGGGGCAGCGACCGGCGACAAGCAGTGCCATGACAAGGTGGCAGCACTCGTCGATGGCTTTGGCAAGGCGTTCGTCAAGGCGAGCAACCCCTACGCCGGGCCGCGCGCGCAGGCGCAATGGGCCGCCTATGTGATGGACAAATATGTCGTCGGAATGATCGACGCCTATCGGTTGAGCGGAGTCGAGCAGGCGAAGACGCTGCTGCCGATCATCATCGAAAAATGCCGGCCCTATATCTCCCCGGTATCGGTCGACCGCATCGGCAAGGTCGACCCGCCTTATGATGAAACCTACATCATGTCGGAGAACCTGTTCCACGTCGCCGACATCACCGGCGACGACAAGTATCGCCAGATGGCGGTCCATTACATGCTCGACAAGGAATGGTTCGATCCGCTGGCGGCCGGGCAGGATGTGCTGCCCGAAAAACACGCTTATAGCCACACCATCGCGCTGAGCTCGGGGGCACAGGCCTATCTTCACCTGGGGGACGAGAAATATCGCAAGGCGCTGGTCAATGCCTGGAAATACATGGAGCCGCAGCGCTTCGCGTCCGGCGGCTGGGGTCCCGAGGAGCAATTCGTCAAGCTGCACGAAGGCAAGCTGGCGGCGAGCCTGAAGAGCAGCAAGGCGCATTTCGAAACGCCGTGCGGCGCCTTCGCCGATCTCAAGCTGGCGCGCTACCTGGTACGCTTCACCGGCGAGCCGCAATATGGCGATGGGCTGGAGCGGACGCTCTACAATACCATGCTGGCGGCGCGGTTGCCGGACAGCGACGGCGGCTATCCCTATTATTCGGATTATGGCGCCGCCGGCGAGAAGCGTTACTATCATCAGAAGTGGCCGTGTTGTTCGGGGACGTTGGTGCAGGGCGTCGCCGACTATGTGCTCAACGCCTATTTCCATGATGATGCGAACTTGCTCGTCAGCCTCTACACCCCTTCGGAAGTCACCTGGGATCGCCCCGGCGGCGCTGTGGAAGTGGTCCAGGAAACCGACTATCCAGCCACCGACACCGTGCGGCTGACGGTGCGCAAGCCCGGCGACGGCAAGTTCGGCATGAAGCTGCGCATTCCGGCATGGACGAAGAATGCGACGCTGAAGGTCAACGGCACGCCGCAGGCGGTGACACCCGGCACGCTGGCGACGGTCAGCCGCAACTGGAAGGCCGGCGACACCATCGAACTGACCATTCCGCAGCCGCTCCGCACGCTGCCGATCGATGATCGCAACCCCGATCTGGCAGCGGTGATGCGCGGCGCGGTGATGTACGTCGGCATCAATCCCTGGCAGGGGATCGACGCCCAGACGATCGCCCTTCCAGGTGCGCTCGAACCGATGCCGGGCAGCGATGTCGCCTATCGCGCCAAGGTCGGGACACGCAATCTGGTGTTCATCCCCTATCATCAGGTCGATACCGAGCGTTCGACGACCTATTTCAAGACCGCCTGATGTCCGACGCGCGCATCTACGCCACCTACTGGATCGAAACCGCCTTTCCGCTCGAACAGGCGGCGGCGACGATGGCGGGGGAACAATCGACCGGCACATTCGTGCGGGTGCCGGGGGAAACCGACGAACTTCGCGCGGCGCATGCGGCGCGGGTGGAGGAAATTACCGAACTTGGCGAGGTGGCGCTGCCGTCGCTGCCGGGTTCGGGGCTGCCCAAGACGGGCGATGCAACCCGCCGCGCCGCGCGGGTGGTCGTGTCATGGCCGATCTCGAACATGGGGCTGTCGCTGCCCAACCTGCTGGCGACGATCAACGGCAATTTGTCCGAGCTCAAGGCATTTTCCGGTCTGCGGCTTCTCGATGTGAAACTGCCCGCCGAATTCCTGACCCGCTATCAGGGGCCGCAGTTCGGCGTTGCGGGCACGCGCACGCTGGCCGGCGTCCACGACCGGCCGATCATCGGGACGATCATCAAGCCCAGCGTCGGGCTGTCACCCGAAGCCACCGCGGACCAGGTGCGGGTGTTGGTGGAAGCCGGCGTCGATTTCATCAAGGACGACGAACTGCAGGCCGATGGCCCGCATTGCCCGTTCGAACAAAGGACCTCGGCGGTGATGCGTGTCATCAACGCCCATGCCGATCGCACCGGCAAGAAGGTGATGTACGCTGCCAATCTGACCGGCGAAATCGACGAGATGCTGGCGCGGCATGACCATGTGCTTGCGCAAGGCGGCACGTGCATCATGGCGAGCATGAACTCGATCGGTCTGCCGGCGATGAAGATGCTGCGTGCCCATAGCCAGTTGCCGATCCACGGCCATCGCAACGGCTGGGGAATGCTCGGCCGCTCCCCCGCCATCGGGATGAGCTATATCGCCTTCCAGAAGCTGTGGCGGCTGGCGGGGATCGACCACACCCATGTCAACGGCATCGCCAACAAGTTCTGCGAGTCCGATGACAGTGTGATCGCGTCGGCGCGCGAATGCCTGACGCCGATGTTCGACGCGCCGCATCCCGGCTGCGAGATCATGCCGGTCTTTTCCTCGGGCCAGTCGGCGCGACAGGCGGCGCCGACCTTTGCGGCGCTGGGTTCCGTCGATTGCATGTTTGCGGCGGGTGGCGGCATCATGGCGCATCCGGCCGGCCCCGCCGCCGGGGTGCGGGCGCTGCTGCAGGCCTGGGAGGCAGCGGTTGCCGGGGTGCCCGTGGCCGAGGCGGCCCGGCAGTCGCCCGAACTGGAGGCGGCGCTGGCGGCCTTCGGCGGGTGAGCCTGCTCTACGCATTCTACGGCGACGATTTCACCGGATCGACCGACGTTCTCGAACAGCTTGCCGAAGGCGGTGTGCCGGCGGTGCTGTTCCTGCGCGTGCCCGACGCGGCGTTGCGGGCGCGCTTTGCCGATGCGCGTGCCATCGGGATTGCCGGGGACAGTCGCAGCCGCTCGCCCGAATGGATGGATACGCATTTGCCGCCGGTCTATGCCGCGCTGGGGCAGTCGCCGATCGTTCACTACAAGACCTGCTCGACCTTCGACAGCGCGCCCCGGGTGGGATCGATCGGGCGTGCGCTCGATATCGGGCTGCGCAGCTTTGCCGGCCGTGCCGCGATCATCGTCGGGGCGCCGCATCTTCGCCGCTATGTGGCGTTCGGCACCCTGTTCGCCGCCGCGGGCGCCGACGTGTATCGCATCGACCGGCATCCGACGATGGCGCGCCATCCGGTGACACCGATGCATGAGGCCGATCTGGTGCGGCATCTGGCGGCGCAGACCGGCGCGCGTATCGGCATGGTGTCGCTCGAGGATTTGCACGGCGACCAGGCTCTGGCGGCCTTCGCGCGCGGCGATGCGGCGGCGATGCTGTTCGACGGCGTGACGATGGCCGATCTGACGAAAACAGGCGGGGTCTTGCGCCAGGCCGGGGTGCGCCTTGCCGTCGGCAGTTCGGGGGTCACGCGGGCGCTGGTGCTGGCGTGGCAGGCCGAAGGCGTGGTTGGTGCGCCTGTGGCCATCGCCGCAGCGGGGCCTGTCGATCGCCTGCTGGTGGTAAGCGGGAGCTGTTCCCCGGCCACCGCGCGCCAGATCGCGCGGGCGCCGCAGGATGGCTTTGCCACCGTCGCCACCGATGTGCCGGCGTTGCTTGCGGGATCGTCGACCGAGGAGACCCGGCTTGCCGATGCGGCGCTTGCGGCCCTGGCCGAGGGCAGCGGCGCGGTGATCCATTCCGCCGAAGGCCCGCTCGAAAATGCGATACAGGCGGCCGGAGAACGGCTCGGCGAAGCGCTCGGCCGGATTGCCGGGGACGTCGTTCGCCGCGCCGGGCTGAAGCGGCTGGTCTTTGCCGGCGGCGACACGTCGAGTCATGGCGTGGCGCAACTCGGCATCGATGCGCTGACCTGGGCGGCGCCGATCGAGCGCGGGGCGCCGCTGGTGCGGGCGCATGCCGCCGACGCGGCGATCGATGGGCTCGATCTGGTGTTGAAGGGTGGCCAGATGGGCGGCGACGACTTTTTCGCAGTGGTGCGGCGCGGGGGGTGAATTATTCCCCTTCTCCCGCAGGCGGGAGAGGGGATTACTGCTGCAGCACCGCCACGCCTTCGGCCGGCAGCGTCAGCTTGCGCACCTTGCCCCCGCCCAGCACATCCGTCATCGACCCCGGCAACGCCACGTCGCGCGCTTCCCGGCCGTGGTTGACGAGGATGGTGATGGTTCGGCCGCCGCCCTCTCGGGTCATCAGTTCGACATCGGCCGGCACGGCGAAAGCCCGCGTCACGCCGGCGTCGCGCAAGGCGGTGTCGATCAGCCGCTTCATCACCGCATCATCGACAAGCGCGCCGACATAGGTGATGCGGCCCTTGCCGGCCCTGCGGCTGATGACGGCGGGCTTGCCATCGAGCCAGCCATTGGCCTTGCCGTAGCGCAGCAGCACGTCGGTGTCGGGCGCTGCGGGGGATAGCTGTTCGGCCCAGACCACCGCCTTGCCATCGCCGGCTTCGATGGCTTCGTCGAGCGCGTGGAATTGTTCGACCTGGCCGCCGAGCAGATCGGCGAGCGGGCCCGGTTGACGACGGGTTTCGAGGCGGTTGAATTCGTCCTTCAGGCCCGAACGCGGGCCGAGGATGAGGTGGCCGCCGCCGCGCACATAGGCCGTCAACCGCGTCGCCATCGCATCGGTAATGATGTTGAGATTGGGCGCAACGACCAGCTTGTAGCCGGCCAGCGGTGCCGCGGCCGCCTCGACGATATCGACGGCGCCCAGCGCGTCCTTGAGCGGCCGATAGTAATCGAGAAGCACTTCGATCTGGTCGTAATCGCGGTGGTGCAACTGGAAATCGATCGCCCAGCGGCTGGGATAATCCTGAAGGATGGCGACCGGCGACACCGGTTGCGTGCCGGCCAGCGCCGCCGAGGCCTTCGCCATGTCACGGCCGATCTGCTGCACTTCGGGGTAGATCGGCAGCGGCTTGCCGTCGGGCCCGACGATCGAACCGTGCATCGTTTCCTGGCCGTTGCGGGCGTTGCGCCATTGCCAGTAGAGGATGGCGTCGGCGCCATGGCCGACCGCCTGCCACGCCAGCGCGCGGGTTTCGCCCGGGTAGAGCATGTTGCTGACGCCGGCCCAGTTGACGAAGCCGGGCTGGGTTTCCATCACCCAGAAGTTCTTGCGCTTCCAGCCGCGCACCAGGTCGTGCGAGGCGCCGGCGCGCCAGGGTTTGAGATGGCCGCTGCCGACATATTCGTCCCATGACGCGAAATCGAGATCGCGGTTCATCTCGTAGCGGTCGAAGCGATTGGCCCAGCCAAGGCCGCCGAAATTGATCGTGATGAACTGGTTGCCGCCGACCACCGCGCGGATGGCGTCGATCTGGTTCTGGTGAAAACCGCGCCACTGCGCCGTGATGAAACGCTTCAATTCGAGCATCCAGCCCGGGTTGGCGTGGTCGGTGTTGAACGGCACCTGCGACCAGTCGGTGTAGGTCTGCGACCAATAGGCGGTAGTCCAGGCCGCGTTGAGCCTGTCGAGACTGCCATAGCGCTGCTTCAGCCAGGCGACCCAGGCGGCGCGGGCTTCGGGATCATAGCTTTCGTCGGTCGGTTCGTTGCCGATCTGCCAGCCGATGACATTGGGCTCGTCCTTAAGCGCCCTGGCCATCTGCGTGACGATGGCGCGCGAGAGATCCCGATACCGGCGCGACGAGATCGAGAATTGCCGGCGCCCGCCGTGGCCGAGGGTTTTGCCGGTGCCATCGACCTGCAGGGTATCGGGATATTTCTGCGTCAGCCACGCCGGCGGTGTGTCGGTGGGCGTGCCGACGACGACTTTGAGCCCGTGTTTCGCCGCCAGCCGGGTGGCGCGCACCAGCCAGTCCATGTCGTACTGGCCTTCGGCCGGCTCCATCCGGCTCCAGGCATATTCGCCGATGCGCACGACATTGGCGCCGTGCGCCTTCATCAGGCGCAGGTCCTCGTCCCACGCGGCTTCGGGCCATTGTTCGGGGTACCAGGCGGAGCCGAGCCACAGCCGTTCGTGCGCGACGGCGGCGGCGGCAGGTGTCGCCTTGGCGACCTCTGCACCGGCCGGCGGCGCCGCCAGCATGGCAAGCGCGAGGGCGGGGGCGAGGGCGAATGGCAGCAGCTTCACTGGCTCGTTCCTGTCGTGGCGTCGTCGAGGACGAGCGCCCAGTCGTTGCCCGGCGCGGAGCGGCCCGGCGGCGTGAACAGCTGTTCGCCGCTGTTGGCAAAAGTGCCGACCGGCGTCGATGTGCCGGTGCGCGGGTCGAACCAGGTGGCGCGCACGTGCTTGCCGCTGATCTTGCCCATCGCCACGCGGAATGGCTTGCCGGTGTAGCTGTAGGCGATGGCGTAGCTGCGGCCGCGGGTCGCCGCGACGCGATCGTAGCGCGTGCCGTTGCCGATGATCAGCGACTGGTCGGGGACGCGATCGACGAAGGGACGCGACAGGACCAGATCCTTCAGATGGTGCATCTGCCTGGCACCATCGGCATCGATCGAATCGCGCCACGACAGCGTCGGCCAATAGGCGTTGGCGACGCCGCCGGCGGTGAAGAACTGCATGACGCTGTTTTCGCCATAGGTGTGGCCCATGGCACCCGCCAGCACCGACCACCAGGCATAGCGGCGGGCGTCGGCAGCGCCCCAGCGCGGTTCCTGCACCATGTCGAGGCCGTGCGGCATGTTCTCGTAGCTCGGTTCGCCATCGATCGTCGGCTTGGGCGGGCTGCGCGACAGATCGTCGGCGGAATAGACCCAATTGTCCTCGCCGCGCGCGTGGAGCATCGTGTCCTGCGCGTAGCTCATGTGCCCCGACTGATACATGTTGAAATCGAGCCACGCCGCATTGTGGAAGAACCACGACGAACTGGCGCGGCCAGCGGGGTGGAAGGTCATCAGATGGTTGCGGTCGACAGCCTTGATCGTGGTGCCGAGCACATCCCAGGTGCGCAGCGCCATTTCCGGGTATCGATCGCCGCCGTTGAGCCAGATGATGTTGGGCTTGTCCTTGTAGCGCTCGGCGACGAAGCGTCCGATGACAGGGGCGGTTTCGGTGGTGAGCAGGCGGAAATCCTGCAGATTGCCCCATACCGGCACCAGCGCCAGATAGATGCCATGGGCGGCAGCGCGATCGACGACCCAGTCGAGATGGTCCCAATAGTCGTATTCGCCGGGCTTTGCGGGATCATTGCCGGGCGTGACGCGCGGCTGCGTCAGATCACCGTCGACCAGGGCCGGGCCAGCGACGGGATTGGCCATTTGCGCCGTGTGGAGCACCATGACCTGCACGACATTGTAACCTTGGGCAGCGCGGGTTTTCAGATAATGTTCGGTGGCGTCCCGGTCGAGCTTGCCGAGCAGCAGCCAGCCGGTATCGCCGAGCCAGAAGAACGGCTTGCCGCCGGCCTCCAGCGTGCGACCATCGGCCGAAACCCTGAGCGGCGGGGTCTTGCCCTGCGCCGATGCGGGACCCGCGAGCGCCAGCGCGATGGCACCAAGGAGCGGAATGACCCTCATTGTGCCAACGCACCCGCCTTGAGGTCGAAGCCGCGCGTGCAATCGATGAAGGCAAAAATGCCGGCAGCAACGAGCACCATCGCCGCCACGCCTTGCAATGGCAGATTATAGTTGCCGGTGGCGGCGACGACATAGCCGAACGCCACCGAGCAGATGAAGCCGCCGAGGTTGCCGGCGGTGTTCATCACGCCGCTGGCCGTGCCGCCGTAACGTCCGCCGATCGCCATGCACATTGCCCAGGCTGCCGGCAGCATCAGGTCCATGACCATGAAGGCGGCGCCGGCAAAGGCGATGATCGCGACCTTGGAGGTAACGAGGCTCATCGCCACCAGCAGGGCCGCCGTGACGACGAGGCACGCCGACGCGATGATGCGATAGGCGCGGCCGATGCCGATGCGCTCCGCGAGCCGGTCGCACAACACGCCGCCGGCCAGATTGCCGACGATGCCGAGCAGGAAGGGGATCGAGCCATAGATCCCCATTTCGGCAACGGTGAAGCCGGCGCCCTTGACCATCCACGTCGGGAACCAGCCGAAGAAGAACCAGCTTCCGAAGGCGTAGAAGAAATAGGCGACCGTGATCAGCCAGAGCTGCGGCAGGCCGAGCAGCTTCTTCCACGGCGTGCCGGTGTGGCCGGCCATTTCATCCCGGCCGATTTCGGCGACTTCTTCCGGGGTGATCCCCGGCTGGTCGGCGGGATTGTCATGGAACCATCGCCACCAGGCAATTGCCCAGACGAAGCCGAGCAGGCCGAGGATGACGAACACCGCGCGCCAGCCGAACCAGATGTTGGCGGGCACGAGCAGCAGCGGCGCCAGCCCGCCGCCGAGGCGGCTGGCAGCCCAGATGACGCCCTGGCCGCGCGCGCGCTCCCGCGCCGGCAACCAGCGATAGAGCACGCCGGTCATGTTGGGATAGGCACCGGCAGCGCCGAGCCCGAACAGGAACCGCGCCGCGGCCAATTGCCAGAAGCTGCGGCACAGCGCGGTGATGGCGGTGAAGAACGACCACCAGATGGTGATGCGCCGCAATTCCTTGCGATAGCCATGCTTGTCGCCCATCGCGCCGGATGGAATTTCGAACACCGCATAGGCGATGACATAGGCACTGAGCACCCAGCCCCATTGTTCGGGGGAAATGTTCAGGTCCTTCTGGATCGTCGGGCCGGTGACGGCGATCGCCAGCCGGTCGATGAAGGTGATGACCGACAGGACCGCCAGAAAGCCGAGGACGATACGGCGTTTCTTCACCGTGGCCGGGCCTGCAGAATGTCGCGCACGCGTTCGATGCCGAGTTCCGGGCTGGCGAGGACGGGTGCGGCGACAGCGCCGGGCGGGAGCGCTGCGACCACGCGCGCCATCGATGCCTGGGCGAGCACGATGACGTCCATGCCCGCCATCGCGCCGGTCAGCGCTTCGCCGACGATGCGATCATGGGTGGCGCCGTCGCCGGCCATCACCGCGGCAAAGGCGCCGTCGCAGACATGCTCGACGATTTCGACGTCCTTGCCCTCTTCGGCCGCGACACGCCAGATGAGATCGGCGGTCGGTTGCAAGGTGGTCGGCAGCGTGGCGATGACGCCGATCCGGCGGCCGGTGGCGACGGCTTTCTCTGCCATGGGCCTGTCGACGCGCAGCACCGGCTGGTCATAAAGTTCGGCGGCCATGTCCACCGCACGCCCGATCGACGAGCAGGTGACCAGCGCGATGTCGCAGCCGGCGTCGAACGTGGAACCCACCAGCCGGATCACCTGGCGCATCGTCGCCTTTTGCAAATGGCCGGCGGCGATGGTGTTCTTGATCGTGCTTTCGTCGACGAAATGCAGAATGCGGACATCGGGGATCACCCGCGCCGCGATCTCGTTGAAGATCGGCGCGAGGACCGGTGAATTGTGGACGAGACCAAGGGTAGCCACGACAGGGTTCCTTTCTAAGCCAGGGCGAAATCATGGGTGCCCGAACCGATTTCGAAGCGGACGAGACCGGCGGCGCGCGCAAGGTTGCGGACGCGCGGATCCGCTTCGATCGACGCACCGAACAGGCACCAATGGCCTCGATCCGGCAGTTCGACTTCGGCCATCGTGTTTGCCGGGATGGTCAGACGAAAGTCGGTGAGGCCTTCGGCATCGCCGTCGGTTGCGGCTTCGATCGTGCCGACATGCGATTCATAGCGCGCCGATACACGGCCGATCGCCGGGTACCACAGCGGCCGCGCGGCGATGCGCGGAAAGCCCGGCGCCGCCGGCGCAATGCCTGCCAGCCGCCGGTAGAAAAAGCCGACGACCGCGCCGAAGGCATAGTGATTGTAGCTGTTCATCGACAGGTCGCCGGTATCGCCGTTCCAGCGTTCCCACATCGTTGTCGCGCCCTGTTCGGGCATATAGCCCCAGCTCGGATAGCCGGTCTGGAGCAGCAGCGCCGAGACTTCGGCGTGCAGGCCGGCATCGGCGAGAACATCGAGAAGATAGGGGGTGCCGAGAAAGCCGGTCGAAAGCTTCATGCCGCGCCGGCGGATGTCCGCGGCGAGCAACCGCGCGGCGGCGGCGCGCATGTCATCGGGCACCAGACCCATGTGCAGCGCGAGCACCTGGCTCGTCTGGCTGCCATTGCCGGCGGTACCATCGGCGGCGACGAATTCGGTGATGAAGGCGGCACGGATTGCGGCGTGGAGCGCAGCATAGCGGGCAGCCTCGGTGCGTCCGGTGGCGGCCGCCATCTCGGCCATCAGCTGCGCACACCATGCCCAATAGGCGGTGGCGCAGAGTGCGCGCGGGGTGGTTTCGTCGTCGGGCTGGATCGCATCGACCGACAGCCAGTCCCCCAGGTCAAGGCCGCGATCGTGGCGCCAGACATGGTCCGGGTTGCGGCGCTGAACAAAGTCCATCCAGCGCGTCATCGCCGCCCAGTTTTCGTCGATCACCGCAGTGTCGCCGTAGCGCTGCCAGAGCTGCCACGGCAGGATGATTCCGGCCTCGCTCCACCCCGCGGTGACGACATCGGGGAAGGATTGCGGCTGCGGCACCACGATCGGATAGGCGCCGTCGCCGCGCTGCGCTGCCCGGGCTTCGAGCAGGAAGCGCCGGATGAAGGGATCGACTTCCATGTTGAAGGCGGCGGCATCGAGGAAGACCTGGATGTCGCCCATCCAGCCCATGCGCTCGTCGCGCTGCGGGCAGTCGGTAGGGACGGAAAAGAAGTTGCTGCGCTGGCTCCAAAGGGCGTTGTTCCAGATCGTCTGGAGCAACGGCGCGTCGGGAAAGGCCATTGTGCCGGTTTCGCGACAGGCGCTGTGGACGATGATGCCTTCGACGGTCGCGGGTGTCGGGACGCCGGGAAAGCCGCTGATCTCGACGTAGCGAAAGCCGTGGTAGGTGAAGCTTGGCTCGAACACCTCGTCGCCGTTGCCGGCCAGCACGAAGCGATCGGTGGCGCGGGCGAGGCGCAGGTTCGACAGGTCGGCGGTGCCATCGGGGTTGAGCAGTTCGGCGAATTTGGCTGTGATCGTCGTGCCGGCCGGGCCGCGGGCCGTGATTCGCACCCAGCCGGAGAAATTCTGGCCAAAATCGAGGACGTAGCGGCCGGGCAAAGGCTCGGTGATGGTGGCTGCCAGCCGCGTCCCGGTGCGCTTCAGGGCAGGCGAAGTCTGGGCGACCAGGCGTGCGCCAGGCGCGAAACCGGGCTTCGCGAGTGGCCATTGCGAAGCGTCGAAGCCGGGGCGATCCCAGCCGGGCTGTTCGAGCCGCGCGTCGCGGGTTTCGCCATCATAGATTTCGGCGGCGGTGATGGCCGATGGAGCGGTGCGCCAATCGCCGCCGGTCGTCACCCATTCGCGGCTGCCATCGGCATAATCGACCCGAAGCTGGGCGCGGAAGCGGCGCGGGGCGGGGCCGAAGCCATAGCGCTCGATCCGCCAGCCGAAGGCACTGGCATACCAGCCGTCGCCGACGACGGCGCCAAGCGTGTTGGCGCCGACCGCGATCAACGCGGTGACATCATGGGTCTGGTAAAGGACATGGTCCGCCGCGACGCTCATTTCGGGCGCGAGGATGGCGTCGGAGACGGCACACCCGTTGATGCGGGCGTCATAAGCGCCGAGTGCGGTGGCGTAGAGCCGCGCCGCGACGACGGGCCTGTCGCAGGTGAAGTCGGTCCGCAGCAGCATCGCGGGTTCGGCGGGGCGGGGATCATTCTGGACATTGGCGGTGCTGGGGACAGCCGCGGCCCAGTCGTGGGTGTCGACGCCGGCGCGGGTCCAGCCTTCGGCGGGCGATGGCTCTACCCGCCAGTCGCTGCCGCTGACGATGCGATCGATGCTGCCATCGGCGCGATGGAGCCGGACGAGCGCTGCAAAGGCACCGCCATCGACCGGGAAGAATCCCACGGTATCGGCTTCGACCAGCGCGCAGACGCTGTTGCGGCCGGGCCGGACGGTGCCGGCATAGGGCGCCAGCGTTCCCCAGAACGGCAGGTTGGTGTCCCAGTCAAAATGCCAGTCGAGCGGCGACGCCTCGCCGTTGATCCAAACCCCGCGCAGATGGTCCTTGCCGGCAATCAGCACTTCGGCCAGCACAAGATCGGCGGGCGCGTCGAAGTCGATGCGGAAGGCGTGTGGCCGGTCGTCGAGCGCGGTCTCGCTCCACACCCAGGTAAGGTTCGCGGCACGATCGGCGGCGGCAGCGCCATCCTCGGCCTCGATCCAGTCGGCGTGCCAGTCGCCGGCGGTCAGCAGGCCCGTCTCGAACCAGGCCGGCGCCGACCTGGCGATATTGCCGGCCGCATCCGCCACTTCCACCGACCACCAGATGCGCTGCATCGACGCCAGCGCCGGCCCCCCATAGGGCAAGTCAAAGCTCGCACTGGAGGCGATGTCGCCACTGTCCCAGAGCAGATCTCCGGCCGCCAGCGCCGTCGCGCTTGTCGCAGCGCGGAGCCGGTAGCGCGTCTGAAGCACGTCGTCGGCGTCGCTTTCGATCCGCCACGACAGCCGTGGCCGTGCGACCTCGGTGCCGAGCAGGTCGACGCTGTATTCGGTGCGAAGATCGACGACCTGGAGGGTCACAACGTCAGGCCGAGGCGATACAGCCGGTTGCCGTTGCCGGCGAACATGGCGCGGCGCTCATCGTCGGAGAAGGCCGCCGTGATGTCGTCATAGGCGCGCAAATGCGCGTCGAAACTGCCGAACAGCTTGTCGGTCGGGAAGTCGCTGGCGAACATGGCGCGTTCGATGCCGAACAGGTCGATCGTTTCCAGCACATAGCGCCGGGCAAAATCGTGCGACCAGGGCCGCTGGGCGAAGCCCATGCCCGAAATCTTGGCGGCGACATGGGGCAGCGCCGCCAGCATGGCCATGCCCCGACGCCATTCGCCCCAGCCGTCCGGATCGCCGGGAACCACCATGCCGGTGTGATTGAGGACGACCTGGATATCGGGGTGCCGTGCGATCAGGCCGGCCAGATGGGCGAATTGCCCCGGATAGGCTTGGAGATCGAAGCTGAGACCGTGGTTCCGCAACAACCCGAAGCCACGCATCCAGGCATCGGATGTGGTGATATCGGATGGCGTGTAGCTGCGCCGTGGGTCGGGATGCCAGTTGACGATATGCCGGATGCCGCGAACGTTGCGGTGGGCGCAGTGCGCTGCCAGCACGGCTTCGACATCGGGGCTTTCGAGCGCTGCGAAGGCGACGATGCCGTTCGGCATGCCGTCGCGATCGGCCATGCCCTGCAGCCATGCGGTTTCCGTCAGCGCATCGGCAGCGTCGGCGCCGGCTTCGACATGGACGATGCCGCGCACGTCCCAGCCCGCCGCATCGCTGCGATAGTCCTCGAGCCCATAGTCCCGCGCAATGGCTGCGACGCTGCCGTTCGGCCCGGAATCGGCAAACGGCGGCGTCAGCCACGGATAGCGGATGAGCGACAGGTCCCACAAATGGACATGGGCGTCGACGAAGGGCGGGCGGCCGGCCATGTCAGTAGGTCGCGCGCCCGCCTGACGTATCGAAGACCGCGCCTGTCGAAAAACTCGCTTCCGTGCTGGCGAGGAAGCAGATCATCGCGGCATTTTCGTCGACGGTGCCGAAGCGGCCGATCGGGATTTTCGACAGCATGAAGTCGATGTGCGTCTGCGTCATCTGGTCGAAGATCGCGGTCTTGACCGCGGCCGGCGTGACGGCGTTGACCGTGATGTTGGTCTGCGCAAGTTCCTTGCCGAGCGATTTCGTCAGCCCGATCACCGCGGCCTTGGATGCGGAATAGGCCGACGCATTGGGGTTGCCCTCCTTGCCCGCGACCGAGGCCACATTGACGATGCGGCCATAGCCATTGGCTTTCATGTGCGGAATGACCGCCTTGTTGCAGAAGAAGGTGCCGTTGACGTTCACCGCCATCACCTGCTGCCAGGCGTCCGACGGATAGGTTTCCACGGTCGCGTTGGGGCCGGTGATGCCCGCCGAGACGACCAGAATGTCCAGCCGGCCGAACCTGGCCATCACCGCGGCCGCGGCGGCGACAACCTGCGCTTCGTCGGATTGATCGACCCGGCTGGTCTGGGCTGCGAAGGCGCATTCGCCGAGCGCCGTTTCCGAAATATCCCAGACGCTGACCAGCGCGCCTTCGGCGGCGAGGCGTTCCGCGGTGGCGCGGCCGATGCCTGCAGCGCCGCCGGTGACGACAGCCACCTGGCCCGCGAACCGGCCGGTGAAGACCTCGCTCATCGTGCAGCTTCCCAGGCGACGAAGGTCTGGCGCTGCTGCCCAAGTTTCTCAATGCCGAGTTCGACGACGTCGCCGGCTTTCAGATACCAGGGCTCGGGCTTCTGGCCGAGCCCGACGCCCGGCGGTGTTCCGGTGGTGATGATGTCGCCAGGCAGCAGCGTCATGAACTGCGAGCAATAGGCGATGATCTGCGCGACGGTGAAGATCATCGTCTTGCTGCTGCCGTTCTGCATCTTGCGGCCGTTGACCGACAGCCACATGCCGAGCGCCTGCGGATCGCCGACCTCGTCGGCGGTGACCATCCACGGCCCGACCGGGCCGAAAGTGGGGAAGCCCTTGCCCTTGTCCCAGGTCAGTCCGCGCTCGATCTGCCAGTGGCGTTCGGAGACGTCGTTGACGACGCAATAGCCGGCGACATGATCGAGCGCATCGGCTTCGGAGACATAGGACGCCGCGGTGCCGATGACGACGCCCAGTTCGACTTCCCAGTCGGTCTTGCGCGAATCCTTCGGGATGGTGACGGGGTCATTGGGCCCCTGGATGCAGCTTACCCATTTCTGGAACACCACCGGCTCATCGGGCACCGGCAGGTTCGATTCGGCGGCGTGATCGGCGAAATTGGTGCCGATGGCGATGAACTGGCGGGTGCCGGCGACGCACGGGCCATAGCGGACATCGGCGGCGACCAGCGGCAATGTCGCAGGGTCGATCGCCGCCAGCCGGGCGAGGCTATCGGGGCCGAGCGCATCGGGGCCGATATCGGCGATATGGGCCGACAGGTCGCGGACGCGGCCGTCGCTGTCGACGACACCGGGCTTTTCGGCGCCGGGGGCGCCATGACGGCAGAGTTTCATGGCGGTTTCCTCAGTTCGGATAGGGACGGTGGAGAGCGATGTCGCGGTTGAGTTCGACACCGAAGCCGGGCTTGTCGAGTTCGGACGCGCGGATCTTGCCGCGCACCGGGACGGGCTCGCCTAGCAGTTGCGGCGCGAACATCGGCACGACTTCGGTGGGTCCCGGATGCATCATCAGGAATTCGGCAAAGGGCGAATTGTGCCGGGTGATGACGAAATGATAGCTGTAGACCGAGGACCCGTGCGGGACCATCATCACGCCCTTGCTGTCGGCATAAGCCCCGATCTTCATCAGCTCGGTGACGCCGCCGCACCAGCCCACATCGGGCTGGATGATGTCGCAGCATTCCATGTCCATCAGCATGCGAAAGCCCCAGCGCGTCGCTTCATGTTCGCCGGTGGTGACGAGCAGGCCCTTGGGCGCGTTCTTCTTCAGCTGCGCATACCCCCAGTAATCGTCGGGGCTCAGCGCTTCCTCGATCCATTTCAGGCCGCATTCGTCCCAGGCCCGGTGTGCAAGCCGGGTGGCATAGTCGATGTCGAGGCTCATCCAGCAATCGAGCATCAGCCAGAAATCATCCCCGCAGCGCGACCGCATCTCGGCAAGGTCGGCGATGTTCTTGTGCAGTCCCTCGATGCCTTCGGCCGGGCCATGGTGGAGCGGCAGCTTGCCGCCGATGAAGCCCAGCTCCTTGGCAATGTCGGGGCGGGCGCCGGTGGCATAGAATTGGAGTTCGTCGCGCACCGCGCCGCCGAGCATGTGATAGACCGGCTCCTGCCGCAGCTTGCCGAGCAGATCCCACAGCGCCAGGTCGACCCCGGAGATGGCGTTCACGACGAGGCCCTTGCGGCCATAATATTGGGTCGAGAAATACATCTGGTCCCAGATCTTCTCATAGTCCGCCGGGCTGCGACCCACGAGGAAGCGGCTGAGGTGCTTTTCGACGATGAAGGCCGCCGGTTCGCCGCCGGTGGTGACGGCAAAGCCGATCGTGCCGTCATCGGCCTCGAGTTCCACGACGAGCGTGCCGAGGACGTTGATGCCGAAACTCTGCCGTGACTGGCGATATTCCGGGTAGCGCGCCATCGGCGTCGCGATGTGATCGTCGATCCAGTGGCCGGCGCCCTGGTCGTGGTAATCGGCGCCGCCGCCGCGGACGGTGAAAGCGCGGACATGCTTGATCTTGGGCAGGTTCACCACTGGCATTTCCTATTGCACCGGTGCGCGGGCGGCATCATCGAGAACGAGCACCCAGTCATTGCCCGGCGCGGTCTCGCCAGGCGGATCGAAGCGGCGCACGCCGCTGTTGGGGAAAGTGCCGATCGCCGTGGTGGTGCCGTCGCGCGGTGAAAACCAGGCGGCGCGCACATCCTTGCCGGCGATGGCGCCCATCCGCATCGTGAACGGCCGACCCGTATAGCTATAGGCATAGGCATAGGCCTTGCCGCGGCTGGCGAGCACCCGATCGTAGCGGGTGCCATTGTCGGTGACGAGCGACTGGTCGGGCACGCGGTCGAGCATCGGGCGCGATTCGATCAGCGCCTTCACATGCTGCATCTGGTCGGCGCCCGGTGCGCGCGGTGCCGCGAGCGCCTGCTGCCAGGGAATATCGGCTTCGAAATTGCGGGTGTCGGCGCCCGGCAGGAAGAACTGCATGACGTTGTTTTCGCCATAGTTGTGGCCGAAGGCACCCGCCATCACCGCCCACCAGGCATAGCGGCGGGCGTCGGCGGCGCGCCAGAATGGCTGCGGCGCCTTTTCGTGCAGACCATGGGGAATATTCTCGTAGCTCGGTTCCCCGTCGATCGTCGGCTTCACCGGCAGCCGGGCCCAGTCTTCGGCGATATAGCGCCAATTGTCCTCGGCCTTGGCGTTCGGCCCTTCCTGCGCATAGGAACGGTGCCCCGATTGCAGCATGTTGAAGTCGAGCCAAGGGGCATCGTGCCATTGCCACGACGAGTCGGTCCGCCCGATCGGGTGGAAAGTCATCAGCTGCTTCGGTGCGATCGACTTGATCGTCGTGCCCAGCGCATCCCAGACGGCGGTATTGACTTCGGACCGCGTGTCGCCGCCGTTCAGCCAGATGATGTTGGGCCGCCTGCCATAGCGTTCGGCCAGAAAGCGGCCATAGGCCGGGGCATTGGCGGTGGTCAGCACCTTGCCTGTGGCAATGTCACCCCAGGCGGGCACCAGCGCAAGATAAAGGCCGAGTTGCTCGGCGCGCGTCGCAACCCAGTCGAGATGGTCCCAGTAATCATATGCGTCGGGCTTTGCCGGGTCATCGCCGGGCGTCGTGCGCGGCCGCGCCGGATCGCCGTCGACCAATGCCGGTGCACCATTGCGGCCGGTCGTTTTCGCGGTGTGGAGCACCATGATCTGGATGACATTGAAGCCTTGGCGCTTGCGCGTCTGGAGATAGGTTTCCGTCTCCGCGCGGTCGACACGGCTGAGCAGCAGCCAGCCGGTGTCGCCCAACCAGAAGAAGGGCTTGTCGCCGGCCACGAGGAACCGACCGTTCGGCGCGACCGCAAGTTCCGGGGTCGCCGCCGCGGCGGGCAGCGCAACCACCACAGCCAGGGTAGCAAGGAGGATCGCACTGGTCTTCATCTGCAGACGCCCCCCCTTCGGCCCGCATTGTCAGCGGCGCGTTTCGCGACTCTCATTGTATAATAGTATTATTCAGTCAACTGTCGGTGGTGGAAAATCGGCCGGCGAGGCGGATCGGCACGGGACCGCCGGTGGCCCAGTCGATCAGTTCGATGGTGTGGACGACCGGGGTGGCCGTGCGCTGGCCGATCTGCGTCGCGCAGCCGATATTGCCGGTTGCGATGACATCGGCGTCGAGGCGCGCCAGATTCGCCACCTTGCGATCCCCGAGCTGGCCGGCGATGTCGGGCTGCAGGATGTTGTAGGTGCCGGCCGAGCCGCAGCACAAATGGGCATCGGCGGGTGTCCGCACGGTGAAGCCGGCCCTGGCCAGCAGGCGCTTTGGGGCATCGACGATCTTCTGGCCATGCTGCAGCGAGCAGGCGGGGTGATAGGCGACGGTCAGCCCGCGCGCGTCGCCCGCCGGCAGGTCGCAATCGACCAGCACTTCGCTGATGTCCCGCGCCAGCGCCGATACGCGCGCGGCCTTGTCGGCATAGTCGGCGTCATCGCGCAGCATGAAGCCGTAATTCTTGATCGTCGTGCCGCAGCCGGAGGTGGTCACGACGATCGCTATCAGTCCGCCTTCCTCGATTTCGCGTGTCCAGGCATCGACGTTGCGCCGGGCGGCGGTAAGGGCGTCGGCCTCGCGGCCCATGTGGTGGACAAGCGCGCCGCAGCATTGTTCGCCCGGCGCGAACACGACATCGAGGCCGGCGCGGTTGAGCAGGCGGATAGCCGCCGCGCGAAACTCCGGGCGCAGGACCGGCTCGGCGCAGCCCTGAAGCAGCGCGACCCGGCCGCGGGTAGCGACGGCCTTTGTGGACTGGGCCGGGACGGGCGGTGCGAGGCTGCGGGGCGCGAGGGCGAGCATGGCGGCGACCGGCTTCAACGCGTCGAAGCGGGCGAGAAGCGGCGCCAGCGGGCGACCCAGCGCGGCCGCCCTGACCGCGAGGCGGAAGCGGCCGGGCGAAGGCAGGACCCAGGCGAGGAGACCGCGCACGGCCCGGTCGGTCCAGCGGCGCTGGTGGTGATCGTTGATATAGGCACGCGCGTGATCGACGAGATGCATGTAGTTCACGCCCGACGGGCAGGTCGTCATGCACGACAGGCACGACAGGCAGCGGTCGATATGCTTGACGACTTCGGCGCTCGGCACGCGCTCGTTCTCGAGCATGTCCTTGATCAGGTAGATGCGCCCGCGCGGGCTGTCGAGTTCATCGCCGAGCAGCAGATAGGTCGGGCAGGTCGCGGTGCAGAAGCCGCAATGGACACATTTGCGGATGACGCCTTCGGACGCGGCCATGGCCGGATCGGCGCGCTGTTCGGGCGTGAAATCTGTCTGCATCTAGAATCGCCCGATTTCGAAGACGCCATCCGGGTCGAACGCGCGCCGCACGCGGCTTTCCAGCTGCGCCAGCGGGGCCGGCTGCGGGTGCAGGGCGGGCACGGCGGCGCGCATTGCGGCACTGGCACGGACCAGCATGGCATGGCCGCCCGCCGCGGCCGCCGCCTGGCGGACCTGCGCCGCGTCGCTGTCGCTCGCCAGCCACACGAGACCGCCGGCCCAGTCGAACAGCCAATCGGCATTCGGAATTGCAGCGACAACGCCGGGTGCCCGGCTGGCGGGGACAATGATGCGCCACAGCGGGCGTTCGGCGGGCAGCGGGGCGGCGGTACGGACGGCCAGCCAAAGGGCCGCCGCCGCCGTGTCGTCGAGCGGGGTCAGCCCGGCCACGACCGGACCGAGCATCGCCGCGCGCGCCGCGATCGAGCCGGGAAAGCCGTCGAGCCGGATCGCCGTTGCGGGCGCGCCATTCCAGCGCGGCAGGTGCGCGGCAGCCGTCACCTCGGCCGGGGCGCCGAGCGCCCGCGCCATTGCGGCGACGGCGGCCGACGGATCGAGGCCGGTCGTGACCCAGGTCTGCTGCGCACGCGGTGCGGGCAGGACTTTCAGGGTCAGCTCGGTCAGCGCCACCAGTCGTCCCCAGCTGCCGGTGACGAGTTTGGGAAGGTCATAGCCGGTCACGTTCTTGACGACCTTGGCGCCGGCAACGAAGCGCTCGCCGCGCCCCGAAACGGCAGTAAAGCCGAGCAGATGGTCGCGCGCCGCGCCGCGGCTGAGGCGCGCCGGGCCGGCGATACCCGCCGCGATCACGCCGCCGATCGTTGCCTGGCCGGGCGCGCCACCCAGGATCGCTGCATGATCGAACGGATCGAAGGCGAGCATCTGGCCCTGGCCGGCGACCAGCGCCTGCACCGCGGCGAGCGGGGTCGCGGCGCCGACGGTCAGCACCAGTTCGGGCGGGTCATAATCGACGATACCGGCAAAGCCGCGCATGTCGACGACCGTGGCGCCGGGCGTTTCCGCACCGATCCCGTCCTTGCTGCCGCCGCCGCGCAGGCGAAGCGCGCCGCCGGCGGCAAGGATAGCGCACAGGTCATCGATGCCGGCCGGGCGCAACATGTTAGAAGCGCGGCAGGTCGGGGAAGGGCAGCTTGCCGTTGTGGACGTGCATGGCGCCAAGTTCGGCACAGCGATGCAGCAACGGAAACACCTTGCCCGGATTGAGCAGCAGTTCCGGATCGAAGGCGGACTTGACGTGGCTCTGTTGCGCCAGGTCGGCGGGCGAGAACATCAACGGCATCAGGTCGCGCTTTTCGACGCCGACCCCATGCTCGCCGGTCAGCACGCCACCCACCTCGACGCACAGCCGCAGGATATCGGCACCGAACGCTTCGGCGGTGGCGAGCTGGCCGGGCTGGTTGGCGTCATAAAGGATCAGCGGATGCAGATTGCCGTCGCCGGCGTGGAACACGTTGATGACCCCCAGGCCATGGCGTTCGGACAGCGCGCGCATCCGTGTCAGCACTTCGGGCAGGCAGCGGCGCGGGATGGTGCCGTCCATGCACAGATAATCGGGCGCCAGGCGGCCGGCCGCGGGGAAGGCGGCCTTTCGGCCCGCCCAGAAGGCGGCGCGTTCGGCATCGTCGGTGGAAATGCGGATCGAAACCGCGCCATTGGCCAGCGCGATGGCCTCCACCTCGTCGATCAAATGGCTGCATTCCGCCGCCGGTCCATCGAGTTCGACGATCAGCAGCGCCGCCACGTCGAGCGGATAGCCGACGTTGACGAACGCTTCGGCAGCGTGGACGGCGGGCTGATCCATCATTTCCATCCCCGCCGGGATGATCCCCGCGGCAATCACGTCGGCAACGCATTTGCCGCCGCTTTCGACGGTGGGAAAGCCGATCAGCAGGGCGCGCGCTGTCTCGGGCTTCGGCAGCAGCCGCACGGTGACCTCGGTCACCACCCCGAGCAAGCCTTCGGAACCGACCACCACGCCGAGCAGGTCGAGCCCCTGAGCTTCGAGGCCGCGGCCGCCGAGCCGCAAAATCTCGCCCTCGATCGTCACCAGTTCGACACCAAGGACGTTGTTGGTGGTCAGGCCATATTTCAGGCAATGCACCCCGCCCGAGTTTTCGGCGATGTTGCCGCCGATGGTGCAGGCAATCTGGCTCGACGGGTCGGGGGCATAATAGAAGCCGGCGTCCTCCACCGCGCGGGTGATGGCGAGGTTGGTGACCCCCGGCTGGACCACTGCGAGCCGGTCGGCATAATCGATGTCGAGGATGCGGTTGAACCGCGCCATGCCCATCAGCACCCCGTCGGCGAGGGGCAGCGCGCCGCCGGACAGCGACGTGCCGGCGCCGCGCGGCACGACCTTCACCCGGTTGGCATGGCACCAGCGCAGGATCGCCGCGACCTGTTCGACGGTCTGCGGCAGCACGACGACCATCGGCGGCTGGCGATAGGCGGTCAGCGCGTCGGATTCATAAGGCCGAAGCGCGTCGGCATGGTCGATGACGCCGTCACCCGGAACGATGGCGCGCAAGGCCGCGACAATGTCACCGCGCCGTGCCAGCACGCCCGCATCGGGTTCGGGCATGCACAACGACATTATTGCAGGTTCACGAACATGCCGCCATCGACGAGCAACGCGGCACCGGTGACATAGGCGGCCATGTCGGACGCGAGGAAGACGATCGGGCCGACAAGATCGTCGGGCATGCCGAGGCGGCCGAGCGGCGTGCGTTCCTCCATGTAATGGCGCTTGGCATCGTCGGCGAGATCGTCCTTGTTGATTTCGGTCAGAATGGTGCCGGGCAGCACCGAGTTGCAGCGGATCCCGTGTTTGCCGAGCGCGATGGCCGCCGACTGCATCAGCGAATGGACCCCGGCCTTGGTCGGCGTATAGTGCGTCTGGAATTCACCCCCGACAAGCGCCGAGATCGACGAGACGGCGACGATGGCACCGCCCCCGCCCTGGCGAACCATCTGATTGGCGGCCGCCTGCACCATGTAATAGGCGCCGTGGAGGTTGACGCGAAAGGTGCGATCCACCGTTTCGACGGGCATGTCGAGAAAGGCATGGAAGGGGCAGATGCCGGCGTTGGAGACCAGCACATCGACATGCCCGAACGCGTCGACCGCCTTCGCCACGAAGTCCGCCGCGGTCTCCGGCAGGGCAACATCGCCCTTCACCGCCAGGCCGCGCTGCCCCAGCGCCTCGATCTCCGCAATGCACGACAGCGCCTTGTCGTCGCTCGATGCATAGTTGATCGCGACATCGGCGCCATGCCGTGCGGCGCCGATGGCGGCGGCCCGGCCGATGCCGGTCGATCCGCCGGTCACCAGCACCGTCTTGCCCTGCAGAAGCTTCATGTCATGTCCCTGGCAATAATCGACCGGTCGATGGCGTCGATCCGGTTCACTCCGGTCAGCGTCATTGCGACCGTCATTTCCCTGGCGATCAGTTCCAGCAGGCGCGTTACCCCCGCTTCGCCCTGTGCCGCCATTGCGTAAACCCAGGCGCGGCCGAGCAACACCCCCTGCGCCCCCAGCGCCAGCAGGCGCACGACATCGAGGCCATTGCGGACCCCGCCATCGGCAAGCACGGTCAGCGCGCCGCCGACCGCATCGGCGATTGCGGGGAGGGAGCGGGCGGTCGACATGACGCCATCGAGCTGCCGCCCGCCATGGTTCGACACCACGATGCCATCGGCGCCGATCGCCACCGCTTCGCGCGCGTCCTGCGGATCGAGAATGCCCTTCAGGATCAGCGGCCCGTCCCATTCGGCGCGGATCCAGTCCAGATCCTTCCACTGGATCGACGGGTCGAAATTCGCGCCGAGCCAGCCCATGTAATCGTTCAGCCCGCTCTTGTCGCCAAGCACGGCCTTGAGATTGCCCAGCGTATGCGGCCGGCCGCGCAGACCGACATCGATCGCCCAGCGCGGGTGGGTCATCGCCTGCACCAGCCGGCGCAGCGGCGCATGGGGGCCCGACATGCCCGAATGGGCATCACGATAGCGCGCGCCGGGAACCGGCATGTCGACGGTGAACACCATCGCCGTCGCGCCGGCCGCCTTGGCGCGGGCAATCAGTTCCTTCATGAATCCGCGATCGCGGATGACATAGAGCTGGAACCAGAAGGGGTCGGCGATCCGCCCGACTTCCTCGATCGGGCAGATCGACACCGTCGACAGGCACATGGGGATGCCGGCGGCGCGGGCGGCGCGTGCCGCCTGTACCTCCCCGCGGCGCGCATACATGCCGCTGATCCCCACCGGGCCCAGCGCCACCGGCAACGCCAGCTTGTGCCCGAACAAGGTGGTGCCGAGATCAATCGACGCCACGTCGCGCAGCACCCGCTGCCGGAGCGCGATGCCGGCCAGGTCGCTGACGTTGCGGCGCAGCGTTTCCTCGACATAGGCGCCGCCATCCGCATAATCGAACAGGAAACGCGGCAGCCGCCGCCGTGCCGCCTCGCGGAAATCGGCGGCCGAAGCGATGATCATCGGCGGCGCCCGGCGCCGTGCGCTGCCCGGGCGAGCAGCGCAGCCTTTGCGGCGAGGACCGGACCCTTTGTCATCAGTAGGAGGTGAACAGCGCCTGGCGGGCGAGGTTGAGCGCCGTCACCGCGTCCTGGGCATCCTGCGCCTCCTGCATCGCCGCAAAATCGAGCTTGTCGAGGGCGCGTTCGACCGCCTTGAGAAAGCCGATCGCCGAGTTTGCCGCCGCAACCGAATCCTCGCGGAAGGGGAACTGGTCGAGCTGCCAGACGCCTTCCCAGCCGTTCTTGCGCAACGTGTAGAAAAATTCGAACAATTCGATCGGGTGGACCGATCCGGCGATCAGATCATCGTCCCAGCTGCGCAGATTGTCGTTCACGTCCATGCCGAACAGGCGACCATGATCGATGGCGAGTTGCGCCGCATCGGCCGGGCTTTCGCCGCCATAGAGCGAATGGCCGAAATCGAGCAGGATGCCGACATTGGGCAGGCCCATCCGCTCGATGCCGAGCAGGGTGCGCGCGACACTGTCATAGCTCATGTGGACCCGCGGCTCGCGCGGCTTGTATTCGATGACGAATTTCAGGTCGGGGTTCTGCGACGCCAGTTCGGCGATGCCCTCGACGCTCATCTGCCACAGCTTCTTGTGATCGACCTGGAAGGGGTAATCCCAGCCGTCCTGGCCTGGCCAGAGCTTCACATAATCGGCGCCGAAGTGGCGCACGACCCTGGCCGCGTCGTTGCACATTTCATTGGCGAGCTTGCGGATGCCGGGGTCGGGGTTGGTGAAGGCACCCTTGGCGAACTGGCGGGTGTAGATTTCGGGGGTAATGCCGATGACCGACAGGTTGTTGCGCTTCAGCGCCGCATCGACGGTATCGAGCCCCAGGCTGGTGTCGACGAACGGATAGTTGATGTCGACCACCGACAGGTCGTCGACCTGCCCCGCGAGGTCGATCATCTCGACAAGCGACCGCGCCGGGCCATAGCCATCGGTGGCGTAGCGATCGACATAGGTGGCGAAATGCCAGATTCCGGCACCGTAACGTTGCGTGCTCATGCTGTCTCCCTCATCCCGGTGGAATCGACGGTCGCGGCGCCGGTGCGCCCGCCGCCCTGAATGTGTCAGGCGATGATCACCTCCACGCCGATCGCTTCGATCGCGGCGCGGTCCGCCGCCTGGATGCCCGCGTCGGTGATCAGCACATGCACCCGGTCGAGCCCGCACAGGGACGAGAAGGACCGCAGGCCGATCTTGCTCGAATCGGCGACGAGATAGACGCGCCCGGCCGCCTCGATCATGGCGCGCTTGACCGCGATATCGGACAGGGCAGGGTAGGTCAGCCCGGCGTCGATATCGAGCGCGGCCGTCGCCAGGAACAGTTTCTGGAAAAACAGCCCCTTGAAATAGTCCGCAGAGCGCTCGCCACTCAGCGAAAGCGTCGGCGCCTTGAAATGGCCGCCGGTCATATGGACTTCGAACCCGGCTTCGCCGCCGAGCATCAGCGCGATGTTGAGCGCGTTGGTGATGACCGTCATGTCCCGGCGTTGCAGCAGGTTGGCGGCAACTTCGGTTGTCGTCGACCCCGAATCGAGCACGATCGTCTCGCCGTCATTGACGAGCTGCGCCGCAGCCCGGCCGATGCGCTGCTTGGCCTCCATGTTGTCCCGATGGTGCAGGGCCATTTCGCGAACCTGCTGCGACACCGACTTGAGAAAGGCGCCGCCATGTTCGCGGGTGATATGGCCGTCGATTTCGAGCTTCTCGAGGTCCTGCCGCATCGTCACCTCCGACACGTCGAAGGCATCGGCCAGGGTTCGGACGCGAGCGCTGCCTTCCTCCTGCAGCCATTCGAGAATCTTCTTGCGGCGCGTTTCGGCAAGCAGCCGGGTGGGCGACTGGGACTTCATGCGAGCAGGCTCAAAAGGCCGCACCCGGGAAGCGTCCGGGGCGGACCACCGCCCGCGCCGCGACCCGGCATGACGCGCACTCGGCAAGACCTTCCACTGTCGCATCTCCCAGGCTGCCACTTCGATCGGCAGTCATTCCTTGGCTAACTGGTATCGCGGGGTTGCGTAATTTGTCAATTTTGATCGGTTGGCATCCCGAACGAAAAAATACGAAAGCAAATTGTTTGCGAATGCGCTCGAACTGGCGTAGTGATGATACCGGGAGAACACCGATGGGGAAGCTGCAGACGCAGTGTGCGGTCGTCCAGGCCGAAACACGCGCGCAACCGATGGCACTGCGAGTCGAGCACGTCCGCGCGAAAGCGAACTGGATGCGGCGCCGGCTGCTGCGCATGATCGTCGATGCCGGGCAGGGCCATCCGGGTGGCGACCTGTCGGCGACCGATATCGTCGCGTCGCTGTATTTCGACACGCTGCGGATCGATCCGCTCAGCCCGAACGCCCCCGGCCGCGATCGTTTCGTCCTGAGCAAGGGGCATTGCACCGGGGCGCTTTACACCGCGCTGGCCGGTGCCGGCTTTTTTCCGGAAGCCGACCTCGATACCTATCTCAAGCCCAATTCGCGCCTCAATGGCCACCCCAACCGCACCTATCTGCCGGGCGTCGAAACCAACACCGGCCCGCTGGGGCACGGCCTGCCGGTTGCCGTGGGCATTGCAGTTGCCGGGCAGATCGATGCGGCGGGCTATCGCGTGTTCGTCGTCACCGGCGATGGCGAGTTGCAGGAAGGCAGCATGTGGGAAGCGGCGATGTTCGCCGGCCACCGCGGCCTCGGCAATCTCACGGTGATCGTCGATCGCAACCGCCTGCAACAGGGTGCGCGCACCGAGGATACCAACGCCCTCGAGCCGCTGGTCGACAAATGGCGGGCCTTTGGATGGGACGTCTTCGAAATCGATGGGCATGACGTCGCCGCCCTATTGACGGCGTTCGACGACGCGGCCCTGCCGCGCAGCCGGCCGCGGGTGCTGATCGCCAACACGGTAAAGGGCCAGGGTGTCAGCTTCATGCGCGACCAGGCAAGCTGGCACCATGGCGTCCCCAGCGCTGCCCAATATGCCCAGGCGATCGCCGAGCTCGAAGCGGAGCAGGCGAAGTGAGCGCCGCTGCACCCGCCGCCGGTCTCCACGACTGCCGCGAAGCCTATGTCCGCGCCATCGCCGAACTCGCCGCCGAGGACGATCGCATCGTCGCCGTCGTCAACGATTCGGTCGGGTCGTCGAAACTAGGGGCGTTTCGCGATCGCTTCCCGACCCGGCTGATCAACGTCGGCATCGCCGAGCAGAACATGGTCGGCGTCGGTGCCGGTCTCGCCAATGGCGGCAAGATCCCGTTCGTCAGCGGCGCCGCATGTTTCCTGACGGCACGCGCGATGGAGCAGATCAAGGTCGATTGCGCCTATAGCCAGGCCAATGTGAAGCTGTGCGGCATTTCGAGCGGCGTCGCCTATGGCGAGCTTGGTGCGACGCACCACAGCATCGAGGACATCGCCTGGCTGCGGGCGATCGACAAGCTGACCATCATCGTGCCGTCGGATCCGTGGGAAACCGCCGCTGCGATCAAGGCCGCCGCCGCCTGGGATGGCCCGGTGTTCCTACGCATCAGCCGCATGCCGGTGCCGGACATCGCGCGCACGGCCGGCGCGGCCTTCGTCATCGGCAGGGCCGAAACGCTGCGCAGCGGCGATGATGTGGCGATCGTCGCGACCGGCACACTCGTCCACCGCGCCATCGCTGCCGCCGAAGCGCTCGCTGCCGAAGGAGTTTCGGCGCGGGTGATCAACATGGCCACGGTGGCGCCGATCGATACCGACGCGCTGGCGGCGGCCGCGGCAACCGGGGCGATCGTCACGGCGGAGGAAGGGCTGGCGACCGGCGGTCTTGGCGGCGCAGTTGCGGAATATTGCGCGCGGAACCACCCGGTGCCGATGCAGATGATCGGCTTTCCGGGGTTCCTGCCGACGGGTTCGGCCGACTGGCTGATGGAAAATTTCGGCCTGACGGCGCACGGCATCGCCGCTGCGGCGCGCGATGTGATCGCCCGGAAGCGCTGATGTCCGGCCCCTGCGTCCTCGCCATCGATCAGGGCACGACCAACACCAAGGCGCTGCTCGTCGCGCCCGATGGTTCGGTGCGCCTGTCTCGGACGCGGGCGATGGCGGTCGAACATCCCCGGCCCGGCTGGTGCCAGCAATCGGCGACGGACATCTGGGATACCGTTGCCGCGCTGATCGCCGAATGCGTTGGCGCCGCCGATGGCGCGGAGATCGCCGCGCTGGCGATTTCGAACCAGCGTGAAACGATCGTGGTGTGGGACGCCGAAACCGGACGCCCGATTGGCCCCGCGATCATCTGGCAATGCCGCCGTTCCGCCGATCGCTGCGTGGCGCTGCGTGGGGGCGGACACGAACCCGATGTCGTGGCGCGCAGTGGCCTGGCACTCGACCCGTTGTTCCCGGCCGGCAAGATCGCCTGGCTGCTCGATTCGGTCCCCGGCGCCCGGCGCCGCGCCGAAGCCGGCGGATTGCGCTGCGGGACGATCGATAGCTGGCTGTTGTGGAACCTGACCGGCGGCGCAGTGCACGCGACCGATCATGGCAATGCCTCGCGCACCCAGCTGTTCAACCTCGAAACCCTCAACTGGGATGCCGAACTCGCGCATCTGTTCGATGTGCCGTTGCAACTGCTGCCGGTGGTCATGCCGTCGGACAGTCGGTTCGGGTCGGTCGCGCCCGGTCTGACAGCCCTGCCCGACAACACGCCGATCCATGCGATGATAGGCGACAGCCATGCCGCGCTGTTTGCCCATGCCGCCGGCGGGGCACGTGCGAAGGTAACGATCGGCACCGGCAGTTCGCTGATGATCGCGACCGCGGGCCGGGTGCGGTCATTGCACGGCCTGTCGAGCACGATCGCCTGGAGCCGGGGGTCGTCCGTCCAGCATGCACTCGAAGGCAATATCGCCGTTTCGGGCCATGCCGTGGCATTTGCCGCCGATCTCCTGGGACTTGCCGACGAGGCGGCGCTGACCCGACTGGCCGCCAGTGTCGATTCGAGCGCCGGAGTCGTGTTCGTGCCCGCGCTCGCGGGCCTTGGCGCGCCGCACTGGTGCACCGAGGCGCGCGGCGTGATCAGCGGCCTGTCGCTGGGCTCCCGGCCGGCGCACATCGCCCGCGCCACGCTCGAAGCGGTGGCGCTGCAGATCGGCGATGTCGTCGCGGCGCTCGATGCCGATCTGGGCATGGCGCTTGCCGACCTGTCCGTCGACGGCGGTGCGGCGCGCAACAGCCTGTTGATGCAGTTGCTGGCCGATCTGCTCGACCGTTCGGTGGTGCAACCGGCGATCGTCGAAGCCAGTGCGCTGGGCGCAGCGCGGCTCGCCTTCGAAGCGCTGGGGATGGGCCTGGCCCGGCACGACGATGGCCAGGCGAAACGGTTCACGCCGGCCATTTCTGCTGATCAGCGGCAGCGCGTCACGAGCCGCTGGAACGATGCGGTGGCGAGCGCCAGGCGCGACGCCGCAGAACACGGGGCGATATTGCGAAGGGAGCGCCCCGAGCCCGTCACGTAACGTCAACCACAAAAAACAAAAAAGGGGAGTGAATCATGACACCGTCGAACTCGATTCCGCATATCGCGATGTTGCGCAGCATACTGCTGGGCTCATGCGTCCTGACGCTCGCTGCGTCCAACGCGGCATCCGCACAGGAAACACCGCTGTCACCGGCAGCGCCGGTCGGTGCGGCGCAGGCCGATGCGGCGCCGGAAACCGACATCGTCATCACCGGCAGCCGCATCCGGAACGCGACGCTGACATCGCCGTCGCCGCTGCAGGTGGTGACGGCCGAGACGATCCAGAACACCGGCGCGACCAACATCCAGGACGTGCTGTCGCTGATCCCCGCCGTGGGCATCCCGAGCCAGACTCGCGTTGCCAACGCCGGCGATACCAATCCGGGTCTTTCGACGATCAACCTGCGCAACCTCGGCACCGACCGCACGCTGGTGCTGATCGACGGTCGCCGCACCGTCGCGGGCATCCCCGGGACCGCCCAGGTCGATATCGGCATGATCCCCCCGCAGTTCATCGAGCGGGTCGACGTGCTGACCGGCGGCGCGTCGGCCGTCTACGGGTCCGATGCCATCGCCGGCGTCGTCAACTTTGTCTACAAGAAGAACTTCGAAGGGCTCCAGGCCAATGCCCAGGCGGGCATTTCGGAGCTTGGTGACGACAAGCGCTACAATATCAATGCGACATTCGGCCAGAATTTTGCCGATGGCCGCGGCAATTTCATGATCTTCGGCGGCTACAACCACGAAGGCAATGTGCCCAACACCAAGCGCGAGAGGACGGCGTCGCAGTTCGCCAGCCTCGGCAATCTCCAGCGTGTGGGCGGCAACAGCGATCTCAACCTCACCGCGGCGCAGAACCTGTTCCAGCGCTTCGCGTCGCCGTCGAACGTCGGGCCGGGCGGCATCTTCAACTTCGGCGGCGTTGGCAGCCGGCTGATCCTGCCCGATGGTTCGCTCGATACCTTCCCGGCCATCACCCGCACGACCGTCAACGATCCGGCCACCATCGCCAAGGTCGAGCGCTTCGGCTACAATCCCGCTCCCGTCGGACAACAGGCATCACCGTCCGACCAGTTCACGGCGGCGATGCGCGCGCACTATGACGTGACCGACAATCTCAACCTGTTTGCCGAAACCACCTTTTCGACCTTCAAGACGGTAGGTCGCCGCGAAGCCTCGCCGATGCGGACGGACAGCGCACTGGGCGCGTTCACCGGCACCAACGGTTTCTACCCGATCCAGTTCGCGGTCCGCGATCCTGCCACAGGCCAGTCGGTCATCCTCAACAACCCGCTGGTGCCGACATCGGTCTTCAATGCGGCGGACAACCGCGCCAACAACGATGCGATCAACTCCAAGGACGTCAGCTTCCTTCTTCGCACGACGGGCTTCGGCGACGGGACGCGCAGCACGCCGACCGAGCGCGACAATTTCCGTGGCGTGCTGGGCGGCGAGTTGAAGCTGGGCGGCGACTGGACGGCCGACGCCTATTATCAATATGGCTTCACCAAGCAGACGCAGGGCATGACCGGCCTCGCCGATCTCAACCGCCTCGCCCAGTCGTTGCAGGCGATCCCCGACGTGTTCGACTTCAACAACAACGGCAACCGGACCGAGGCGATCTGCGTCGACGCCAACGCCCGGGCGCAGGGTTGCGTCCCGGTCAACGTCTATGGCCTCAATGCCGATGGCACGAGCAAGATTTCGCCCGCCGCGGCCGCCTATCTGCAGACCGAGCTGAGCCGCCAGTCGAAGCAAGTGCTGCAGAGTGCGGCGCTGAACGTCGGCGGCACTTTGTTCCAGCTGCCGGCCGGGCCTGTCCAGGTGGTGCTGGGCGCCGAGTGGCGCAACGAATCGAGCAGTGACGATTTCGATCCGCTGACCAACACGGCGCGCAACGGCTATGTCCAGTTGCTCGATACGTCGGGCAGTTTCAACGTCAAGGAAGCCTATGGCGAAGTCGTCGTGCCGATCCTGCGCGACACGCCGTTCTTCCAGAACCTGACCCTGCGCGGCGCCGCGCGCGTTTCCGATTATTCGACCGTCGGAACCTTTTCGGCGTGGAACATCGGCGGTGACTGGGCGCCGGTCGAGGACATCCGGTTCCGGGCGGTCTATGCGAGCGCCGTCCGCGCGCCGAATATCGGCGAATTGTTCGCTGCCTCGGCCGCTGGGATCATCACCATCAACGATCCGTGCCAGGGGGTGACGCTGACAGCGACGAGCGCGCTTGCCCAGAACTGCCGCGCCAATCCCGGCGTGCTCGCCAACATCCAGCAGAACGGGTCGTTCACCCTGACGTCGTCGGACACGGCGGGCGTCGGCAGCATCACCGCCGCCAATCCCGACATCCGGCAGGAAACCGGCAAGACGCTGACGCTGGGCATGGTGCTCAACCCGCGGTCGATCGATGCGCTGCGCAACTTCACCTTCAGTGTCGATTATTTCGACATCCGGCTGGAGGACGCGATCAATCGGCTCCAGGCGGCCACGGTGCTCAACAAATGCTACCTCAATGGCTTGCCGGAATTCTGCCAGTTCATCGAACGGCGCCAGCAGCCGTCGGGGGCGTTCAGCGCCGGTTCGGTCGAGCAGGTCACGCGCGGCCTGATCAACAGCGGCGGGTCGTTCGCCCGCGGCCTCGACTTTACCTTCAGCTACAACACCAGCCTGTTCGATGGTACCGGCTCGATCGGCGGCAGCTGGACGCATCTGCTCAAGCAGGGCCAGATCCAGCTCGCCGGCGACGCCTATGACAACACCATGGGCGAAATCGGGACGCCGCGCGATTCGGGCAACCTCACGATCGGTTGGGAAAACCGGAACTTCGGCTTCACCTTCATCAACGAATATGTCGGCAAGCAGATGTTCGACTTCGAAAATTATCAGACCGGCTTCCGCCTGGCCGATGGTTCGTTGCCCGATCAGAAGCTGTTCACGATCGCGTCGAAAATCTATTCGAGCCTGCAGGTCCGGTACAAGGGCATCGAGCACTTCGAGCTTTATGCCGGTGTCAACAACCTGTTCGACGTCGATCAGCCACCGCTGTGGGTCGGGACGCCGAACGGCAGCCCCAACGCGGTCTGGGACATCATCGGCCGCCGCTATTATGCCGGTGTCCGCGCCAAATTCTGATCGTTCAGACCTTCTTCCCCCCGTGGGGCGGCGCTTGCGCCGCCCCTTTTTCTATGTGCGACATTTCCGAACGGCCGATCAGGCGACTGACGTCGTCGCGAGCATGGCATCGGCGCGCGCCAGGACCCGCAGCGGCAGACCGGCAGCGGCGGCGCGGGCAAGCGCCAGGCTGGTGGGCGCCGAAATCGTCACCAGCATCGGGCAATGGGCCAGCGCGGCCTTTTCGACCAGTTCGTAGGAGCAGCGCGACGAGAGCAGGGCAAAGCCGTTGTCCCATTCCAGGCCCTGACGCAGCATGGCACCGATCAACTTGTCGAAGGCGTTGTGGCGGCCGACGTCCTCGCGCACCAGGCGGATCGCGCCATCGACGGCGACCGCCGCCGCGGCGTGGACGGCGCCGGTGGCGCGATTGAGCGGCTGGTGATCGCCCAGCGCCGCAAGTGCGCGAAAGATCGCGGCGTCATCGGCGTGCGATCGCTCGGTAATGGCAGGCAGCGGCCGCAGCGCCTGTTCCAGATTTTCGATTCCGCACAGGCCGCACGACGATTCCGCGATGCGATGGCGCACGCGTTCGCCCACCCGGTCGGCGACATGCGCGGCGAGCGTCAGCCGCAGCAAGATGCCGTCGGGCCGGGTGTGGCTGCTGACGTCGATCAGCTCAGCGGCGCCATCGATGAGCCGTTCTGCCCGCGCGAAGCCGAACGCCAGGTCGTCGAGATGCGCCGGTGTGGCCATGAGCACGGCATAGCCGATGCCGTTGACCTCGATGGCGATCGGCACTTCCTCAGCGATGGCGCGGTGGATGCGTTGCACCTTGGCATCGGGTTCGATGCGGCGAAATTCGGTCTCGATCTTCATGATGTCCGTGTCTGCACCGTCGTGACTGCCATCGCTATCTCATAGGCCACGCGGTTGCGGCGACGAAGCCGATCGCAGCGCCATTGTCACGGAACGATCGGCGACCCGCGGCGTTCATGAACATTGTGCAATATCCGGCCGCGGACGGGGACCCATGATGACAGCCTATTGCGGCCCGCCGCCGACCCCGCTGGACTGGCTGGCGCAATGGAATTTCGACCCCCTTGTGATCGGCGGACTGGCGCTGTTGCTGGTCGGCGGCTATCGGCTGGCCGCTGCGACCCACCGCACGATGGTTGTTGCAGCCGTTGCGGTGCTCGCATTGTTGTTCGTGTCGCCGTTGTGCGGCCTCACGACAGCCCTGTTCTCGGCACGCGCCCTGCATCACCTGCTGCTGGTGACTGTGGCGGCGCCACTGCTTGCGCTGGCGTTTCCGCATGGCCGGCGTGCCGCCACCGGCGGACCTTTCCTATTGGCGACCGCGGTCTTCTGGGCCTGGCACATCCCTGTGCTCTATGGGGCGGCGCTGGCCGATACCGGCCTCTACTGGCTGATGCAGGCGAGCCTCCTTGCGACGGCGGTGGTGTTCTGGCGCGCGGTGTTCTCGCCGGGTGAGACGGCGGGCGCGCTGATCGCAGTGATCGGTGCCACGGCCCAGATGGGCCTGCTCGGTGCCTTGCTGGCGTTCGCACCGCTGCCGCTTTACGCGCCGCACCTCGCATCGACCCTGCCATGGGGCCTGGGTCCGCTGGCCGACCAGCAGCTGGCGGGAATGATCATGTGGGTTCCCGGGATGCTGCCTTACGGCATCGCGGCCGCGGTGCTGGCGCGGCGCGGTTGGCGGCTGGCGGCGACATGACGCTGCTGGTGGCGCTCAAGTTCGTCCACATCGCGACGCTTGTCATCTGGTGCGCCGGGCTGCTGGCGCTGCCGATCATGCTGGCCGGCGACCATCGCGACCAGTCGCAGGCCGAATACACGCGACTGCGGTTGACGCTGCAATATGCCTATATCGGTGTCGTGACGCCGGCGGCCGTGATCGCGGTCGGTGCCGGGACGGCGTTGATCTTTCTCGCCGGCGTCTTTGTCCCCTGGATGTTCGCCAAGCTGGTCGCGGTGGGCTTTCTGGTCGGGCTGCACGGCCTGACCGGCCATGCCATCATTGCCGTGGGCGAGACGCCGAACGACGCGCGGCTGCGCTATGCCGTGCCGCGCATCGTCGCAGCGCTGGGCCTGATGGCGGTCACGCTGCTGCTCGTGCTGGCCAAGCCGGACATTTCGCTCGACCTGGTTCCGGGCTGGCTGAGGCAGCCGCTCGCGCTTCAATTGCCTCTTGATGCGGTGCCGATGTGATAATCGAAGACCAGCTTGCCGCCGTGCCAGCCGGTGATGGCCGTCGCGCCGACCGCAAGGGCGGATACCAATATGCCCCAGGGCAGAACCGCCTGTTCATAACCGCCCAGGCGAAGGCCCCAGTTGGCGCCGAGCACGGACAGCAGCATCATTGCAAAGACGAAGTGCGACCAGCTTGCGGCGCGCCGGCGAATGCCCGGCACGGCCAGCAGCTCGACCGTTCCGGCAATGCCCGCCAGCACGCCGAAGATGAACGCCATGCCGCATGCCCACAGCCCGGCACGCGCCCAGAAGACATCGCCGGTCAGCCAATAGAAGCCATCGGCACCCAGCGCACCAAAGGCCATCGCAACGGGAAACGCGACCAGCATGGCGTGGATCGGGTGGCCGGCGATGGCGATCTTCGACGAGGTGTTGTCGAAATCGGCATGGGCGCGAACCGGGTCGATCAGCTGGGGCGGAATATTGTCGGGCACGGAGGACTCCTTTGTTGATCCCGCAACGCATGCTGCTGGCACTTTGTTGCACGCCCGGACTTGCCGGCTGCGCCGGGCCCCTGTCGACGCTCGCGCCCGGCGGCCCGGCGGCGGCGTCGATCGCGACGCTCTGGTGGGTGATGCTGGCGGGTGCGGTCGCCATCTTCGTGTTCACCATGGGCCTGTTCGCCCTGGCTTATCGATCGAAGGCGCATGGCGATCCATCGGTGCGCGTCTGGATCAAGGGCCTGGGGATCGCCTTTCCGACGACGGTGCTGATGGCCCTGCTGCTATATGGTCTGGTGGTCGGTGAGAAACTCCAGGCCGTCCCGGCCGCCGATGTCGTCGAAGTCGCAGCGACCGGGCGGCAATGGGAATGGCATTTTTGGCAGCCGCTGGCCGATGGGCGCAGCGTCGAGACTGTCGGTGTTCTCCACATTCCGGCGGGCCGGCCGATCGATGTCGTGGTGCGATCCGACGATGTGATCCACAGTTTCTGGGTGCCGATGCTGGCCGGCAAGATGGACGCCATTCCCGGCAAGACCAACCGGCTGCGGCTGATGGCGCGACAGCCGGGACGCTATGAAGGCGTGTGTGCCGAATTCTGCGGCCTTGGCCATACCGGCAACCGCTTCGTGGTGGTCGCGCACGACCGGGCCGGCTGGGCGGCCTTGCCGGGGGCGCTCTCGTGACCGCGCTGCGTCGCCACCGGGCGCTTCATGCGATCTGGGACCGCGGGCCCGGCTGGCGCGGTGCGCTGGCAACGGTCAACCACACCGATGTCGGCCGGCGGTTCATCATCACGGCCTTCGTGTTCTTCTGCATCGGCGGCGTGCTGTCGATGTTGATCCGCGCGCAGCTGGCGACGCCGGGAAGTGCGTTCGTCGGCCCCGCCGTCTACAACCAGATCTTCACGATGCACGGCAGCATCATGATGTTCCTGTTCGCCATCCCGATGATCGAGGGGCTGGCCTTCTACATGCTGCCCAAGCTGCTGGGCGGCCGCGACATGGCGTTTCCGCGCCTGTCGGCCTTTGGTTACTGGTGCTATCTGTTCGGCGGCACCATCCTGATCCTGGCCCTGTTGTTCGGGGTGGCGCCGGACGGTGGCTGGTTCATGTACACGCCGCTGTCGTCCAAGGTCTACACGCCCGGGATCAATGCGGATATCTGGCTGATCGGCGTCACTTTCGTCGAAGTGTCGGCGATGGCAGCGGCGATCGAAATCCTCGTTTCGATCCTGAAGTTGCGTACGGCGGGCATGCGGATCGACCGCATGCCGCTGTTCGCCTGGTACATGCTCGTCACGGCGTTGATGATGCTGATCGGCTTTCCGCCGCTGATCATGGGGTCGATCCTGCTCGAGGTGGAGCGCGCCTTTGACTGGCCGTTCTTCAACCCCGATCGCGGCGGTGACCCACTGCTGTGGCAGCATCTGTTCTGGCTATTCGGCCACCCCGAAGTCTACATCATCTTCCTGCCTGCGGCGGGGGTCGTCTCCACCGTCCTGCCGGTCATGGCGCGCACTCGGATCCTGGGATACGGGTGGATCATCGCGGCGATCCTGGCGCTGGCGATCCTCAGCTTCGGGCTGTGGGTGCACCACATGTTCACGACCGGCATTCCGCACATGGCGCTGGGGTTCTTTTCGGCCGCGTCGGCACTGGTCGCCATCCCGACGGGAATCCAGATCTTTGCCTGGATCGGCACCCTGTGGTCGGGGCGGCCCGACCTCAAGCTGCCGATGCTGTATATCTTCGGCTTTTTCGTCGTCTTCATCATCGGCGGGCTGACCGGTGTCATGCTGGCGATGGTGCCGTTCAACTGGCAGGCGCATGATACGGCGTTCGTCACGGCACATCTTCATTATGTGCTGGTCGGCGGCTTCATCTTCCCGATGCTCGCCGGCGCCGCCTATTGGCTGCCGCATTTCACCGGCCGCCGGCCCGTCAAGCGGCTCGGCGAGGCGGCTTTCTGGCTGATCTTCGTCGGCTTCAACCTGACCTTCTTCATGATGCACATGGTCGGGTTGCTCGGCCAGCCGCGGCGCATCTACAGCTATCCCGAAACGATGGGCTGGACCGGCTATAATCTGCTGTCGTCGGTCGGCAGCTTCGTCATGGCGTTCGGTTTTGCGCTGTTCGCCATCGATGTGGCGCTGCAGATTTACCTCGGCCGGCGGACGCGGCGCAACCTGTGGGCGGCGGGAACGCTCGAATGGGCCATGCTGCTGCCGCCGCCGACCTATAATTTCGCCAGCCTGCCGCGGGTCACCGACCATGATCCGCTCGCCGACAGCCCGGGCCTGGCGACATCGCTGGCCCGCGGCGAAGGCTATCTGGCGGAGCCCCGGCACGGCTGGCGCGAGACGCTGGGCGGCGACATGCTGACCGGCCGGCCCGAATATATCGTGCTGCTGCCCGGCAACACGCTGTTGCCGCTGGTCATGGGGTTCCTCACCGGCGGGTTCTTCCTGTCGATCCTCGCCGGCATCTACTGGCTGGCGCCGGTGTTCCTCGCGGCGGTCGCGGCGTGCGGGTGGCGCTGGGCGTGGACGCTCGGCAGCCGGACCGACCTTGGCCCGCAGGCGGCGGGCTGCGGCGTGTCGCTGCCGACCCAGGGCGAGGCGCCGGGTTCACCCGGGCATTGGGGCAGCGTCTTCGCGGTCGTCGCCGACGGGACTTTGTTCGCGACCCTGTTGTTCGGCTATGCCTATCTGTGGACGATTGCCGGCGGCTGGCCGCCACCGCAGCTGATGTCCCCGGGTGTGGTCGGTGCGGCGCTTGCGGTCGTGGCGGTGGCGCTGGCCAGCTTCGCGGCACGCCGCGCGGTTGCCGATGGTGCAGCGCTCGCAGTGCGGCGCCTTGCGCTGGCGACGATGATGGCCGCGCAGGGCGCGGCGCTGGCGCTGCTGGTGCTGGAAATCGCCACCGGGATGCCGGCGCCGACCGGCCATGCCTATGCCGCGACGATCATGGTGCTGATGCTTTATGCGGCGGTCCACCTCGCGCTGGCGCTGCTGCTCGCGGCCTTTGCCTTTGCGCGGGTCGGGGCCGGCTATGTGTCCGACCGGCGGACGGCCGAAGTACGGATCGCGGCGATGTGGCAGGATTATGCGGCCGTGGCGACGTTGGTCGTGCTGCTCGCCACCAAGCTGCCGGCGGTGCTGGCATGATCGCGCTGCTGCGGGTTCTCGCCGGGCTGGCGGGTTGGGCGGCCGGGTTTTCGCTGCTTTACGGCGTTCATGGCCTCGCCTGCGCCCGCGGCTGGTGGGCAATCGATATCGGTCCCGTTGATCTGCAGCGCGTGCTGCTGGTCGCCGCCTGGCTGGGCAGCGTCGCGGTCATCGGCGTGTGGACGCGCCTGGTGTTCCGGGCGCCGGCAGGGGCGCTGCCGCTGCTCGACTGGCTGACGCGCGCGTCCGCCGTGGTCGGGCTCGTCGCGATGCTGGTGTCCGGTCTGCCGGTGGCCGTGTCGCGGCAATGCGGTGCCGATTCGCTGCCGCCGGCGGGAACGCCCGGCGCCGCGGTCGGTTTCCATACCATGGGTGCCGACCGCCGGGCCGTTGCCCATCGGGTCATCAGGGACGTCGGGGAGATGACAGCCATGCCAGATTCGTCTGCCCGCAGCGATTTTTGCTGATGCCGGACGCAGCAGCCCCCGCGGTCGCCGAAAGTGTCGACCTGCGCGCGCCCGATGCGATCGCTGCCGAGGCAAGCGAGAAGGGGGAGGCCAAGGCGCAGCTCGATTTCGGCGTGCTGGCGATCCTGGCGCTGCTTGCCGGCGTCTATATCAGCTTTGGCGGCCTGTTCGCGATCGTGGCGCTGGCGGGCGCCGATGGAGTCACGGCATTCGGGGCGGCGCAACTGCTGGCCGGCCTGGCCTTTTCGCTCGGGCTGATCCTGGTGCTGCTGGCCGGCGCCGAGCTGTTCACCGGCAACACGCTGCTGATCGTCGCCTGGGCGCAAGGCAAGGTGGCGATGGCGGCGGTGCTGCGCGCACTGGGTCTCGCCTATGGCTTCAACTTCGCCGGGTCGCTGATCGTTGCCGCGATCGTCGTGGCTGCCGGCGTGCACATGGCGGGCGGCGGCGCCGTCGGTATCGCCGCGCTCGAAATGGCCGATGGCAAGGCGAAGCTGGCGTTCGGCCCGGCGCTGGCGAGCGGCATCCTCGCCAACATGCTGGTCTGCCTCGCCGTCTGGCTTTCGTTCGGGGCGCGCAGCGCTGCCGACAAGATCCTGGTGATCATTCCCCCGATCACGGCTTTCGTCTCCGCCGGGCTGGAACATTCGATTGCCAACATGTTCATCCTGCCCTTCGCCTGGGGCGTGAAGCAGTTCGCCGATCCCGGGTTCTGGACGATGACCGGCGCGACGGCGGCGCAATATGCAGCGGTCACGCCGTCTGCATTCATCGGCAATCTCGTTCCGGTGACAATCGGCAACATCATCGGCGGGTTCGCGGTGGGGGCAGGCTATTGGTTTGCCTATCTGCGTCCCCGGCCGCGGTGACCGGGCGATGAAAACGTCTTTTGCAGCGCGTAGGAGGTTTGGATGAACGGCCCCAAGGACGAGCCCGAGATCGAGGATTATGACGGTCCGGCAGGTGGCTATGGCTCGCTGGAATCGGTCGGTCGTTACCTGATCTCCGAACAGGTGCCCGACGCCATTGTGACCCTGGGGCATCAGAACAAGCCCGACGGCTTCATGTGCGTGTCTTGCGCCTGGGCCAAGCCGGCCGAACCGCAACCGTTCGAATATTGCGAGAATGGCGCCAAGGCGACGGTGTGGGAGGTCACCCGCAAGCGCACCGACCAGGCGTTTTTCGAGACGCACACGATGGCCGAGCTGGCCGACTGCCGCGACCACGACCTCGAGGAAGCCGGCCGGTTGACCATGCCCATGCGCTGGGATCCGGAAACCGACAAATATCGCCCGGTGACATGGCGCGCCGCCTTCGACGAGATCGGGGCCGAACTTGCGGCCTTGCAGGACGATCCCGACCAGACGATCTTCTACGCCAGCGGCCGCGCCAGCCTGGAAGCCAGCTACATGTTCCAGCTGCTGGCGCGGCTGTACGGCACCAACAACCTGCCCGACAGTTCCAACATGTGCCATGAATCGACCAGCGTGGCGCTGCCGGAAAGCATCGGCGTGTCGGTCGGCACGGTGACGCTGCAGGATTTCGAGACGACCGAGCTGATGATCTATCTCGGCCACAATGTCGCGACCAACGCGCCGCGCATGCTGCACCAGTTTCAGGACGCCAAGAAGCGCGGTGCGAGCATCATCAGCATCAACCCGCTGCGTGAGCGCGGGCTGGAGCGGTTCACCGACCCGCAATCTCCCAAGCAGATGCTGACACTGGGGGAGACGGTCATTTCGGATACCATCCTGCAGGTCGCGGTCGGCGGCGACATCGCCGCGCTGACCGGCATCTGCAAGGCGCTGGTGGACATGGACGACGCCTGCGAGCGCGTCGGCAAGGCCGGCCCGACCGACCGCGAGGCGTTGCTGGCCGAAACCGAGGACGACGGCGGCTTCAGCATCAAGGCCGGTGCCGCGGCGGCGACATCGCGGCGCGTCCTCGATCATGACTTCATCGCCGAACACACCCAGGGGTTCGCGGCCTTTGCCGATTACTGCCGGGCTGCCGACTGGGCGGAAATCGAGCAGGTGTCACGGCTTTCGCGCGCCGAGCTCGAGGCGGTGGCCACCCAATATGCGGCGGTCGACAAGGTCATGGGCATTTACGGCATGGGCCTGACCCAGCACGTCCATGGCACCGAAACCGTCCAGATGCTGGTCAACCTGCTGCTGCTGCGCGGCAATATCGGCAAATCCGGCGCCGGGATCTGCCCGGTGCGCGGCCATTCCAACGTCCAGGGCCAGCGCACGGTCGGGATCACCGAAAAGCCCGAACTGGCGCCGCTCGACAGGTTGAAGGAACTTTACGACTTCGAACCGCCGCGGCACGAAGGCTATACGACGGTGACCGGCTGCGAGGCGATGATCGACGGCAAGGTCAAGGCCTTCATCGCGCTGGGCGGCAATTTCACCCGCGCGGTGCCCGACATTCCGCGCGTCGAGGCGGCGTGGCAGAAGCTGCGCCTGACCGTGGCGATCGCCACCAAGCTCAACCGCAGCCATGTCGTCCATGGCGAAGTGTCGTATCTGCTGCCGTGCCTCGGCCGGATCGAGATCGACCAGCAGGCGACTGGCCCGCAGGCGGTGTCGATCGAAAGCAGCCTGGCGCAATTCCACGGATCGAAGGGCCGTGTCACGCCGGCGTCCCCCGATCTGTTGTCCGAACCCGCGATCATTGCCAATATCGCCGTCGCCGCATTGCCCGAAAACCCGAAGGTGCCGTGGCGCGAATGGACGGAAGATTATTCGAAAATCCGCAAGGCCATCGAGAAAACCTGGCCGGCAACCTTTGAAGGGCTCGATGCCGGCATGTTCACCCCAGGGGGCATAACCCGGCCGGTGGCGGCCCGCGAGCGCAAATGGAACACCCGCAGCGGCAAGGCGAATTTCCTGGTGCCGACCGGCATGTTCGCCGGCACGACCGAAAACTATGGCGGCGAGGGCGTGCTGCAGCTGACCACGGTGCGCAGCAACGACCAGTTCAACACCACGATCTATGGCTATCACGACCGGTTCCGCGGCGTGAAGGGCACGCGCATGGTGGTCTTCATGAACGCGGCGGATATCGCGGCACAGGGCTTTGCCGATGAACAGCTTGTCGACCTGACGACCGCGATCGATGACGGACATCACCGCGTCGTGCGCGGGCTGCAGATCGTTCCCTACGACATCCCGCGCGGCAGCTGCGCCGCCTATTTTCCCGAAACGACGCCGCTGGTGCCGCTTCAGCACCATGACCTGCACGCCCACACCCCGGCCTACAAGGCGATCCCGGTTCGCATATCGGCGTCGACGATGGTGAAGGAGCGGGCGGAGTGACTTGCCCGGGCGCGCGATCGCGCGCCCGGTGTCGTTACCAGGTCAGGTCGGCGAGCAACCCGGCATAGACTTCGATACCATCCCAGAGATTGCCGATTCGCAGATTCTCGTTCCGGGCGTGCTGGTTGTCGTCGTAGTTGGCGATGCTGACGCCGACCATCGGCACTTTCAGCTGGTCGACGATCTCGGCGAAGGCCGAACTGCCGCCCATGATCGGCAGCTTGATGACGTCTTCGCCCGTTGTGCGGCCGATCGAGCCCGCCACCGCCACCGCGGCCGGCGTATCGAGCCGGGTCATCGTGGCGACGGCGCCGCCGTCATCCCAGTTCAGGCGCAGCACCTTGGGGTGGGCAAGGCGCGTCGCCGCATCGGGCGTGTCGCGCACGATGAACCAGCCCTGCCGGGTCAGATAGGCTTCGGTCAGCGCCTTGACGCGCGCCGGGGTCTGGCCGGGCGTCAGCCGGAAATCGACCGAGGCGCTGGCTTCGGTGGCGATTGCGTTGGCGGCGTTGGGGCCATCATCGCCGGCATGGATGGCGCGCACGTTGAGCGTTGGCGACAGATAGCCATCGGCCAGGCGGGGCGGGCCGATGGTGCGGCCAAGGCCGAGCGCGGTCTTCAGTTCGGGCTCCACCGGCGGCATGGCCGCGAGCGCTGCCTTTTCGGCAGCGGTCACCGGGGCCACGTCGTCGTAGAAGCCGGAAATCTTGATGTGGCCGGCATCGTCGCGCAGACTCATCACGAAATCGGCGATCATGACGGCGGGGCTGGGCGCCCAGCTGCCGTAATGGCCATCGTGCAGCGGCTTGTTGGGGCCATAGACCGTGGCGGCAAAGCTGGTGATGCCCCGGTTGCCACCGTTGATCTGCTGGCGGCCGGACTGGTGCATCGGCCCGTCACCGAAGATCAGCAGGTCACCGCGCAGCAGCGCCAGATTCTGGGCAACGATCTTGGGGAAGTTCGGCGATCCCTGCTCCTCCTCCCCCTCGTACAGCAGTTTGATGTTCACCGTCGGCGCGATGCCGCTCGCCTTCAGGGCATCGAGCGCGCTGATCATCGCCTGGATTGGCGCCTTGTCGTCGCCCGCCGATCGGGCATAGATCCGCCAGTCGGGATCGATCGGTCCCTTGATGGACGCCAGGTCGCCGACGGGGGCGCTGGCCGGTGGCGCCGTCCGCAGGGTCGGGGTGAAGGGTGGTGACAGCCAGCCCTTCTGGTTGATCGGCTGGCCGTCGTAATGCGCGTAGAACACTACCGTCCGCTTCGCCCCCGGCGTCAGCCGCTCGGCATAGATCGAGGGCGGGGTGCCCGGCGCCGCGCGCAGCAGCTGGGTGCGAAAGCCGCGCTTCGCCAGCAGGGCCGAGATCGCCGTCGCATTGGTTTCGACGTCGGGGAGCGTCGTGGCGACATTGGGCATCGCCAGCATGGTGGAGAAGTCCTGCAGGATCTGGCGTTCATTGGCCTGTCGCCACTTGCGCACTTCGGCCTGGGGCGAGGCCGCGGCGGCCGGCAGGGCTGTCACCATGGCGCAACAGGACAGGAGAATCAGGATTTTGGGATGCATCGTCGCATCTTGCAGACGATGCCCGCCGGGGTCCAGCCCGTTTGCGGGCTTGCCCGTCAAAAGCCGGCGGCAAGCGTCAATTCCAGGCGTCGCCGCCGGGGATTGCCCAGGATCATCGTCCGTCAGCTGGCGCGGCAGCCGCCGGCCATCGACGCGCACCGGCGTTGCCCGCGCGCCGAACCGCCGCGCCGCTACGCGAATGTCGCCGAGACCGACAAAATTCGCAGTTTCCGTCAAAGGCAGGGCTTTGGCTGCCGCTTAGGATGGCGACAACGGCGCGACCGAATGATCCGCCCGACGCATCCAGCCAAGCCGACGTTCCAACCCATCCGTCCAGTCAGGGAGCAGACCATGACCAAGGTTCTCATCGCCTTTTATTCGCGCAGCGGGGTCACCGAGGCGCTGGCCCGCGCGATCGCGGACGGGGCCGCCGCCAAGGGTGCCGAGGTCCGCCTGCGCCGCGCCCGCGAGTTCGTGTCCGCCGAAACGATGGCACTGGCAACGGGCTGGGCGGAAGCGGCCGCGGCGATGAACGCCCGCCATGCGGCGCCGACCGAAGCCGACGCCGAATGGGCCGACGCCATCATCTTCGGCTCGCCGACGCGCTTCGGCGGCGTCGCTGCCGAGCTCAAGGCCTATATCGACAGCCTGGGGGGCTTGTGGTTCCAGGGCAAGCTCAACGGCAAGGTCGGATCGGCCTTCACCTCCTCGTCGACCGTCCATGGTGGCAATGAAGCCACGATCCTGTCGCTGTTCAATCCGATGGCGCATCTGGGCCTGGTCATCGTGCCGACCGGCTATGCCGATCCGGCGCTGTTTCGCGCCGGCACGCCCTATGGCGCGTCGTCGGTGTCGTGGAACGAAGCAACGCCGCCGACTGCCGACGACCTGGAGGTCGCCCGCTTCCAAGGTGGCCGCGTCGCCTCCATCGCCGGCGACCTTGCCGCCGGCCGCGCCAATGCCGCCCGCGACGCGGCCATCGACGAGGCCGGGCGAGAAAGCTTTCCGGCCAGCGACCCGGCAGCCACGCTCGTCTGACCCCCGCGTGCGATGCCTTCGAGGATTGTCAGCCTTCATCGGTTCGGCCAAGCGGCGATCGTGCACCGTAACGACCGTTGTTCCCCGGCACGACATGGTGCCGACGGACTACGCCGCTGGAGGAGACCATGAACGCACCGGTCGATCGACCCCATGGGATCGATCGCAACCTTGTCGGGCGATGGCAGGCGGAGGCGCTGCACGTGACCGGCGGCGACACGCCGGCGCGGGTGTTGACCTGCGCGGCAGCGGCGGCGCTGGCGGCGACCATTTTCTGGATCGACACTTTCACCAACATCACCGGCGCCGTCGCGGTCCTCTACGTGCTCGTCATCCTTCTGGCCGGCCGGGCGCTGGCGCGGCGCGGCATCATCGCCGTGGCGGCCGCGTGCATGCTGCTCGGCATTGCCAGCTTTGCGCGCAACCATGGCGCGTCGGCGGATGCCGCGGCATGGCTGCGGCTGATCTTCAGCCTGGCGGCGCTGGCGGTGACGGCGGTGCTGACGCTGGCCAACATCGCTTCGACGCTGATCCTCAGCGCCCAGGCCCGGCTGCTCGATGTCACCGATGATGCGATCATCCTGCGCACGCCCGAAGGGCGGATCCTGTTGTGGAACCGGGGGGCCGAGCGGCTGTACGGCTGGACCGGCGACGCGGTGCTGGGGCGCGACGCCCGGACCCTTCTCGACAGCCGCTTCGACGTCGCCGACCGCGATTCGGCGCTTGCCGCGGGTAACCGAGATGCCGCGCTTGCCGCGGCTGGCCGGGACATCGCGCTTGCCGCGGCGGGCGCCTGGCGCGGCGCGATCCACCAGCGCTGCCACGATGGCCGGATCGTCACCGTCGATGCCCGCTGGCAGGTGCAGCGCGACCGGCACGGGGCGATCTCGACGATCCTTGAAACCCATACCGACATCACCGCCCGCAAGGCCGCCGATGCCGCGCTCGTCGCCAGTGAAAGCCGCTATCGCACCATCTTCGATACGCTCGCCGTCGCCGTCTGGGAACATGACCTGCGGCCGGTCAAGGCCGTCGTCGACGATCTGCGCGCCCAGGGCGTCGCCGACATGGCGGCCCATCTCGAAGCGCATCCGGAGATCGTGGCCGCGACCCGCCGGCGCGTGCATATATCCGATGCCAACGAAACCGCGGTGACGATGATGCGCGCCCCCGACAAACAGGCGGTGTTCCGCTATCTCGATGATTTCGTGCTGCCTTCGGACGCCGGCTTTCGCGGCTGCATGGTCGCCATCGCCGAAGGGCGGCCGCGCTTCGAGACCCAGGCGCAGATCCGCACCATGGCCGGCGATGTCCTCGATGTCATCGTGGCGCTCACCTTCCCGCCGGCCGGCACCGGCCTCGAACGCGTCCAGGCGAGCATTTTCGACGTCACCGAGCGCAACCGCATGCAGGCCGCGCTCGATACCGCGCGCGAGGAGCTGGAACAGGCGATGCGCACCGCGACGCTCGGCGAAGTGTCGGTATCGATCGCCCATGAAATCAACCAGCCGCTGTCGGCCATCCGCACCTCCGCCGGCGCGGCGCGCCGCTGGTTGCTGCGCGACCCGCCGGCGCTGGGCGAGACCCGCACCGCGCTGGAAGACGTCATGGCGGCTGCCGAACATGCCGGCGAAGTCGTCAAGCGCGTGCGCGGCCTGCTGACCAACACCCCCACCGAGCGGCTGCCGGTGGCGATCGACGCCATGGTGGCGCACGCGGCCGAGCTGGTCGAGCGCGAGCTGGCCGCCGACGATGTCGCCATCGCGCTGCGGCTCGCGGCGCCAACGGCGGTCGTCCATGGCGACCGGGTGCTGCTGCAGCAGTGCATCATCAACCTTGTCGTCAACGCCAAGCAGGCCATGGCATCGACGGCGGACCGACGGGTGACCGTCGTCACCGCCATCGCCGATGGCCATGCCGTCATCGCGGTTCGCGACAGCGGGCCGGGGTTTGCCGACGCGCTTGTCGACAAGGCGTTCGACACCTTCTTCACGACCAAGTCGGACGGCATGGGGCTGGGCCTCGCCATCTGTCGGTCGACGGTGCGGGCGCATGACGGCACCATCGGGGTCGGCGCCCGCCCGCCCGAAGGCGGCGCCAATATCGAGATCCGGCTGCCGCTGGCGGGGTGACCCGCGGCGCCGGTTGCCGGCCTTGCCATGCGCCGGGCACCCTCAACCTGCGTATAGGTGCGCCAGCCGCAAGCACTAGCCGGCTTCAACCGCTGTTGAATGGCACGCGCGCTGCCGGCGCCTATGATCGGCGTGTCAGATCCCATCGAAAGGCGATGCCATGCAGCAATCTTCGTCCCCCGACCTGCCGCCCGCAGGGGTGCTGGTCGCAGCGCTCCTAGTCGCCGATGTGCAGGCGGCGCTGGGCCGCGACAGCGCGATGGTCCGGCGCTGCCTGACCCAATTGTCCGGCCTGCTGGCGACCGGGCCCGCCGGCCATCGCCCCGCCGTCGATGCCCCGCGATCGGCCCCGGCCGCAACCGGCGGCCTCGCCAACTGGCAGGTCACCGCCATTACTGCGCATGTCGAGGCGCATTATCACCGGTCGATCGGTATTGCCGAACTCGCCGCGCTGGCCAACCTCAGCGAAGGCCATTTCTGCCGGTCGTTCAAGGCGCATTTCGGCCGGACGCCGCATAGATATGTCGTCGCGCGTCGGGTTGCGCACGCCCAGCGGCTGATGGTGACGACGCATGAATCGCTCAGCTTGATCGCCTTCGGCTGCGGCTTCACCGACCAGGCGCATCTGACGCGCATCTTCCGCCGCGATGTCGGCGATACGCCCTCGGCCTGGCGGTCCCGGTCGCGCCCGGTGAATTGACGCTTTTTTCGGTGTACGGCAGCGGCATGACAGGACAGGAACGAGTGACCGTGGGCGCCGCTGACGCAAATACCGATGCCGGCGGAGCGGGCCGGCCGCTGCCGCTGGCGCTGACCGGCGGCATGGCAGTCGCCGCCGGGGTCGCGGTCGCCAACATCTATTACAACCAGCCGATGCTGGGCGTGATGATGGCGGAGCTGCCGCATCCGGTGACCGCCTTCATCCCGACCGCGACGCAGCTCGGCTATGCCGCCGGGCTGTTCCTGCTGGTGCCGCTCGGCGACCTCTTCGAGCGCCGGCGCATCATCCTGTTCCAGTTCGGGCTGCTGGCGCTGGCGCTGGTCGCGGCGGCGCTGGCGCCCGATGCGGTGCTGCTGCTGGTGGCGTCGGTCCTGGTCGGCATCGCTGCCACCGTCGCGCAGCAGATCGTGCCGCTGGCGGCGCATCTCGCCCCGCCGGCGCAGCGCGGCGCGACCGTCGGCACGGTAATGGCGGGGCTTTTGTGCGGTATCCTGCTCAGCCGCACGCTGGCGGGGTTCGTCGCGACCCATCTCGGCTGGCGCGACATGTTCTGGCTGGGGGTGCCGATGGCGCTGCTGGCCATGGCACTGATGGCGGCGCTGCTGCCGCACAGCCGGCCGCAACCGACGCTCGGCTATACAGCGCTGCTCGCCTCGCTCGGTGGCCTGTGGCGCGAGTTTCCGGCGCTGCGGCTGGCGGCGGTTACCCAGGGCCTGTTGTTCGGTGCCTTCACCGCGTTCTGGACGGTTCTGGCGCTCTATCTCCAACAGCCCCGCTTCGGGATGGGGGCCGAGGTCGCCGGGCTGTTCGGCATCGTCGGTGCCGTCGGCATCGTCGCGGCGCCGATTGCCGGCCGCATCGCCGACCGCCGCGGTCCGCATCGCGTCATTGCCCTGGGCGCCGCGCTGACCCTTGCCGCCTGGCTGATCTTCGGGCTGTGGATCGGCATTGCCGGGCTGGTGGTAGGGGTCATCATCCTCGATTTCGCCGTGCAGAGCGCGCTGGTCTCCAACCAGCACATCATCTTCGCGCTGCGGCCCGAGGCGCGGGCGCGGATCAACACGATCTTCACCGGCGCGATGTTCGTCGGTGGCGCCATCGGGTCGGCGGCGGCAACCGCGGCCTGGCAGGCCGGCGGCTGGAACCGGGTCGCCATGCTCGGTGCCGGCCTGGCGCTGGCGGCGACCTTGCTGCAGCTCGCCAGCCTGCGCCGGGCGCGCTAGACGCGCATTGCCATCGCCGGTGGCTCGGTCGGCGGGCTGTTCGCCGCAACCCTGCTGGCCCGCGCCGGCGCCGATACATAGCCGCCGTCGATCGATGCCGGCACGACATCGGCGATGACCGGGCAGGCCGGCGGGGTGCGCTGCGCACATGCCGCCAGCAGGCCGAAAAGGCCAAAGGCGAGATGCGGTCGCATGGTCAGTGCGCGACGCCCTGGCGGCAGCTTTCGAACAGGAACCAGGCGCGGCGCTCGGTCTCGTCGATCCACACTTCCAGAAGGCTGGCGGTGGCGACGTCGCCATAGCTGTCGCACATCTCGTGGACCCGGCGCATCTCGGCGACGAGCTGCTTGTTGTCGCCCTGCAACTCGGCGAGCATGTCGAAGGGTTCGACATAATCGGCATTGTTGTCGAGGATGCGCTGGCGCCCGGCGATGTCCGAGATGGAACGGATCGTCGTGCCGCCGAGCTTGCGGGCGCGTTCCGCGATCGGGTCGGTCATCGCGAAGATCTGGTCGCTCTGGTCGTCGAGCATCAGGTGATAGTCGCGGAAATTGGGGCCGCTCATGTGCCAGTGGAAGTTCTTGGTCTTCAGATAGAGCGCGAACACATCGGCCAGCAGCGCGCCGAGCCCGGCCGAAATGTCGCGCGTGGCATCGGCGCCGAGGTCGGTTGGCGTGCCGAGAAACATCTGTGCGACCTTGTCCGAATATGCGGCCATGATTCTACTCCCTTCCAGGGTTTGCAGGTGCGGGTGGATGGCGACAGGGATAGGCCGTTGCGGCGGCGATCCAATCCATCTCATGGTTTAGGGTGACCCATCCGTGCGACCGGCGGCGCTCTGGCGCCTGCTGCGACCTCGGCCGCGATTTGCCCGGCGCGACGCCGTCGGTCAGGCATTGCCCGGTGACGGGACGACGCGATTTGCGCAGTCCGGCGCGATCTTGCACCGCCAGCGCACAGAGTCGCCGATCGCGCGCGCCGGCGCCTGAGGCCCGTGTCGCTGCGTGCCGCGTCTCAACCGAGCCGGTAATAGGTGGTGAAAAAGAACAGCAGCCGCCCACCGAGGGCGACGAGCAGCAGCCCGGCCTGGACGTTCCGGCGGGCGCTGAAAGCGCCGATTGCGCAGATTGCCAGCAAAATCCCGGTCTGCAGCAGATAGGGCAGCCCCAGCCCGGACACATAGGCCGCGCCCTTGATCTGGCCATCGCCGATATCGAGGATCGCGGTGAACGCGACCAGCCCGAAGAACCAGCGCCGGCGCGCCAGGAAATAATCATCATACCCCGGCCATTCGGCCATGTCGGCGGGGAACAGCAGCGCGCAGATCATGAAATAACAGGCGGCATAGCCGAAGACGAACAAATAGGTGGCAAAGGTCCAGTCGCGCAGATGGCTGAGGCCATATTCCCACCACCAGAAGCCGACGACCGACAGCAGCGCCCACAATGTCCAGCCGAGGTGCACCCACCAGATCCGGCGGCGGTACGGATGTTCGGCCAGATTGGCGAAGCCCTGCAGCAACTTGCCGATGCTGAGACCGAGAATGACGCCGATCAGGACGCGGATGTGGACGAACTGGTCGCTGTTGGCATGGTCGACGGGCAGGGTGGCGGTCATCGTACGCCCGTCCGACAACCGATCGCTGCCGCCCGATATTTCCTCATCGCCACTGTCCCCCGATCACGCGCGGGCACAGGCTTATGCGCCGATGGCGGTCATTTCCAGCCGTTTGCGCCGCCGTGTCGATCGATCGCCCGCGCTTTTGCATCGGCAGCCCCGCCGTGGCATTATTGGCCATGGTCGCGGACCGTGGACGGACGACCGCAAAGACGTGGGGGAACGACGATGCTGCAGCCTGTTGCCATGGCACTGGTCCTTGCTCTTGCGCTGCCTGCCGCGCTGGCGGCGCAGGAACGTCCGGCCGCCGATGTCGCGCGCGACGCGGCACGCAAGCCCGACGCGATGGTGGCCTTTGCCGGGGTCAAGCCCGGCGACACGGTTGCCGACATGATCCCCGGCGCCGGCTATTTCACCCGGGTGTTCTCGCGGGCGGTCGGCCCCGGGGGCAAGGTGTTCGCCATCATCCCGGCGCAGGCCGAAGCCGCCTATCCCGAACCCAGCAAGGCGATCCGCGCCATGGCGGGCGGCGGCTGGCCGAACGTGGCGGTGGTCAGCTCGCCGCTCGATCCGGCGGTTGTCGGCAAGCTCGACCTGTTCTGGACGGCGCAGAACTACCATGACCTGCACAACAGCCAGACGCCCGAACAGGTCATCGCCTTCAACAAGGCGGTGTTCGCGGCGCTGAAACCGGGTGGCACCTATGTGATCGTCGATCATGCCGGGCGCGACGGCAGCGGCCGGACCGAAACCAAGACGCTGCACCGCATCGACCCGGCGGTCATCCGGTCCGAAGCCGAGGCGGCAGGTTTCCGCTTCGACGGCGAAAGCCCGGCGCTGCGTAACTCCGCCGACCCCAGGACCGCCAATGTCTTCGACCCGGCGATCCGCGGCAAGACCGACCAGATCGCCTATCGCTTCCGCAAGCCCTGAAGCGGCAAGTCCCGAAGCGGCAAGCCCGCGGTTGCGTCGCTGAAGGGGCGCTGGCATTGCGGTGCGGTCCTGATCACGGAGTTTTCATGCCCACCCTTGTCCTGCTGCGCCACGGCCAATCGGCCTGGAACCTGGAAAATCGCTTCACCGGCTGGTGGGACGTCAACCTGACCGACAAGGGCATTGCCGAGGCGACCGCCGCCGGCACCGCAATGGCGGCGGCGGGGCTTGATTTCGACATCGCCTTCACCAGCGTGCAGACGCGGGCAATCCGCACGCTCAACCTGGCGCTGGAAGCGATGGACCGGCTGTGGCTGCCGGTGACGAAGAACTGGCAGCTGAACGAGCGCCACTATGGCGGGCTGACCGGCCTCGACAAGGCCGAGACGGCGGCCGAGCATGGCGACGACCAGGTCAGGATCTGGCGGCGAAGCTTCGACGTGCCGCCGCCGCCGCTGGCGCCCGGGTCGCCGTACGACCTGTCGGCGGACCGGCGCTATGCCGGCATCGCAATCCCCGCCGCCGAAAGCCTGAAGGACACGATTGCCCGGGTGCTGCCCTATTGGGAAGGGGCAATCGTGCCCGAACTGCGCGCCGGCAAGCGGGTCATCGTCGCCGCCCATGGCAATTCGCTGCGGGCGCTGGTCAAGCATCTGTCCGGCATCTCCGACGCCGATATCGTCAGCGAGGAAATCCCGACCGGCCGGCCGATGGTCTATGACCTTGCCGATGATCTGACGGCGATCGGGCGGCGCTACCTTTAATGGCCGGCGGCTAGCGGCCGGCGACACCTGGCCCGAAGACCTCCGCCAGCGATAGCTGTTCGGGAAGGATGTAGACAACGCCGCCGTCGGACCGGAACAGCGGCTCGACGCTGTCGGCGAAGAACTCCGGCGGCACGTTGATGCAGCCGAACGAAATCCGGTTGTCGGCCGCGGTGGGGCTGGCGAGCCGTTCGCGCCGGCGGTCGCGCGCCGTGCCGGCGACCACCGGGTGGAGCGAAATCGCGTCGGCGTAATGGACCCAGAGGATCTTGTGCCCGGCGGTATTGGTGCCGAGTTCGGCATCGAAGCGGCCCGCGGGCGTGGTGCGTTCGGCCGGCGTGATCGTCGCCAGCGGCCGGTCACCGATGCCGGGGACGGACCGGTCGCCGCGGGCGAGGCCCAGCAGCGCTGCCGATCGGGCGCGCGGCGTGCCATCGGCGTCGAAGACCAGCACCTGCGCCGCGACCTTGTCGACGATCGCGAACGGCCGGCCGTGGCTGTCTTTGGTGGCGATCACCCAGGCCGCAAGGGTCGCAACCGGACCTGATATGGCTGCCGCTGGCGACGCGGGGGAGGCGCCGCCAGCGGCAGGTGTGGCGAGGGCGAGAGCGAATGCCAGCGCCAGGGCCGCGCTGGTTTTGCACCGGTATCGGGGGGCGACCCGGTGCCCGTCTCTCGCCACGCACGCCACAGCTCAGTTGCGGTCCGGCTTGGGCGCAAGCATGCGCCGGCCGACCGCCGTTCCGGGCGCGGTTCCGGTGCCCTGACCGACACCTTGGCCGACACCCTGACCCATAGTGGGGGCCGTGGCCTGACTGGCCTGCGGACCCGCGCCCGAACTTGTACCCTGACCGACAGGCGCCATCCCGCTGCCGAACGACGGCGCAGCAACGCCGGCGTCGGGTGCGACCGCGGCCTGCATCGCCGCCGGCATCAGCACGCCGCCGCCGAGCACGGCGAACTGGACGCCCGGCGCCGGGCCGACCGGCGCCGTGCCCTGGCCCTGGCCGACATCGCCGTCGAGCGGCGTGCTGTTGGTAGGGCCGTCGCTGCCGACGAACCGCAGGCCTTCGCCGGTCACGTCATCCGGAGTCGGGCTGATGGGGGTCGGGCTGATTGGAGTCGGGCTGATCGGGGTCGGGCTGATCGGAGTCGGGCTGATCGGAGTGGGATTGTCCGGCGTCGGCGTTGGCGTTGGCGTCGGCGTCGGTGTCGGCGTCGGGGTGGGTGTCGGCGTCGGGCTCGACCCGGCGGTGACCGTCAGCTGCCCCGGAGTATAGGTGGTCGAATAGTTGGTCGGCACATAGCTGCCGCCGACAGCGCCGCTGGCGTTGATCGGATAGGGGCCGGCGGCGGCGGTTTCGGGGGTGCCGGTGCTCGACAGGGTGACCGCGGTGATGGTGTCGCCGTTGCGCAGGCCGGCAGCGGCGAATTCGGTGCCGGCAAAGACCAGCGCCGTTCCGGCGACCTTCGATCGATCGGTGACGGTCACCTGCAGCGGCGCCGGGGTGACGGTGAGCGCACCATCGACATAGGTCACTGCATAGTTGCCGGGGGTGTAGGTGCCGCCGCCGGCACCGCTTCCGGTAATCGCATAGGGGCTGCCGACCACGCTGGCGCGCGGATCGGTGCCGACGCTGGCCGGGGTGAAGGTGCCGACGGTGTCACCGTTGCGCAGGCCCGTCGCCACAAAGGCAGTAGGGGACAGGGTCAGGCTGTCACCATAGACCTTGCTGGCGTTGCCGGCGGTGATGACCAGCGCCGCCGGAACCAGCGTCAGCGCGCCGTTGACATAGGTCGTCGTGTAGTTGGACGCGACAAAGCTGCCGCCCGCGGCGTTGCTGGGGATGATCGGATAGGGCCCGCCGGCGACGCTGGCATTGGCCGGCGACCCGGCGCTGACCAGCGTCGCGGTGCCGATGGTGTCGCCATTCAACAGGCCGGCGGCGGTGAATTCGGTGCCGGCGAAGGTCCGGACGTCGCCATAGGCCTTGACGGCATTGTCGGCAGTGACCGTCAGCAGCGCCGGGGTGACGGCGAGGACGCCATTGACATAGGTGACGTTGTAGTTGGACACGCTGAAGGTGCCGCCGGTGGCGTTGCTGGGCACGATCGCATAGGGGCCGCCCGCCACGCTGGCGGTGGCCGGCGCGCCGGCACTGGCCAGGCTGGCAGTGCCGATGGTTTCCCCGTTCACCAGTCCGGCAGAGGTGAATTCGGTGCCGCTGAAGGTGGTTGCCTGGCCATAGGCCTTGCTGGCGTTGGCGGCGGTGACGGTCAGTGCAGCGGGGGTGACCGAGGCCGTGGTGACCCCCGCTGCAGTGAACAACGCATACGCCCCCTGATCGGCCCCCGCGAGGCCGACTCCACTGAAAGTGACCGGCTTCAACGTGCCGACATTGGGATTGTCGAAATTGGCGGTGCCGCCGCTCAGCCGCACGTCCCGGGTGCCGCCGACGGTGGGGTCCCCGGCGCGGAAGGTCATCACCGCCGGCGTGGTACCGTCATAGACCTTGTCGAGCGCGCCGACGAAGACCCACATGTACGCGGTGAACCCCGTATAGTCGTTGGGGGCGCCATAGCCGTTTTCCGGCGAATAATAGATCGTCTTGTCGGTCGAGGTGACCGGGAACAGCGGGTTGAGCCGCACGGTGCCGCCATTGAGGCCGCCCGAACCATCGGCATCGGCGACGAACAGCACCGACCCGCCGGCGCTGGCGGTGACGGCGGCGTTCTGTAGAATGTCATGGCCGGCGTTGACGACGATGGCGGAGCCGAGCGCGCTGGCGGTGAGGGCGGCGTTGATCTGGACATCGTTGCCGGCGGTGGCGACGAAGCGCGACCCGCCGGTGCTGGCGGTGATGGCGTCGTTGAGGAAGATGTCGTTGCCCGCGCGCAGTTCCAGCGTTTGCGGCGTCGTCCAGGTCACCGCGTCGGCCACGGTGATGTCGCGGTCGGCGACGATCAGCCGGTTGCTGCTCGCCAGGCTGATCGTCACCTGCGACGGCGTTTCGTCGCCGCCGGCAATGGCGATGCGATAGTCGACCGGGTCGAGCAGCCACAGCCCGGTGGCGCCGGCGGTCGACCGTGTATCGACCAGCGCCGTGGTGGCGAGGCCGACCTGCTTGCCGGAGGTTTCGACAAGCCCGCCCGGGCCGGTGGCGCCGCGCGCCGTGATGGTGCCGGCGATATCGGTCCGGCCGTCCGACCAGGCGATGACGGTGCCGCCGGCGCCGCTGCCGGTCGCATCGGCGCGGACGACGGTGGCAGCGCCAAGGTCGAGCCCGGCGGCATTGCGCACCGATGCGTCCTTGCCCTGATAGCCGCCGCCGAGCAGCACGGTGCCGCCGCCGGTGGTGCCCGAGGCATCGATGCGCGCCGAGGTGAGCAGAACCTGGTCGCCGGTGGCGACGATCCGTCCGCCCGCTTCGCCGGCACCGCCGCCCGACGCGTCGAGGCTGCCGGCGACGTCGACGCTGCCGCCGTCGCCGAGCAGCATGATGACGCCGCCGCGGCTGCCGACCGAACGCGCCTCGACGATCCCGCTGTTGTTGACGACGGTGCGCACCAGGCTGTTGGCGGCATTCGCGGTCATGATGACCTGGCCGCCATCGGCACGCAGGATGCCGCCGTTGCGCGCCTCCGCACCGACGGCGGCGCGATCGACGACGACGCTGAGCAGGCCGGTGCCGGTGACATCGAGGATGATGCTGCTGCCGGCGGCGAGCGCCACCGAGCCCAGCCGTGCCGCGATCAGCCCCTGGTTGCTGACGGTCGCGCCGAGCAGCGCGACATGGCCGCCATTGGCGGTGATCGTGCCGTTGTTGACGACGCTGCCGCCGCCCCCGGCAAAGCGGTGATTGCCGGCGAGGAAGTCGGCATCGGCGATGCTCAGCGTCGAGGCGACGAGCCCTGCGACATTGACCTGTGCGCCCTGGCCGAACAGCACGCCGTTGGGGTTGACGACAAATACCTGGCCATTGGCGTTGAGCGCGCCGAGGATGGCGGTGGGGTCCTGGCCGACGACGCGGTTGAGGGCGATCGCCTGGGCGTTGGGCTGGACGAAGGTGACGGCCTCGCGCGCGCCGATGCCGAAGCTCTGCCAGTTGATGATGGCGTTCTGGCTCGACTGGTTGACCGTCATCGCGCCGGCGCCGGCGGTGATGCCGGCGGCGCCGGCAACGACCTCACCGCCACCGGGCAGCGCCGCGGCCGGGCTGCTCAGCCCGACCAGCAGTGCAGCCGCAATGCCGCTTCCGAGCAGGAGCAGGGGTCGGTGGCGGCGCGGACGGACGGACGGGGTACGCATGACTGGTTCCTGTTCAGAAAAGCTTGGTGATCTGGACCCAGATCTGGCCCATCTTGTCCGGCTGGGACATCACGGGGGTATTGCCGAGACGGCGGGCATAGGAGGCGCGGACGAGGAAATTGTTGGGCGCCGACCAGCTGATGCCGCCGCCGCCGCCGGTCAGATTGGCGCTGTTGACGCCGGCGGCGTAGCGGTTGCGATTAAAGGTGATGCCGCCATTGTCGATGAAGCCGAACAGCTGGACATCACCGGGAACGCTGCGCGACAGCGCGCCGAGCAGCAGCCGCAGTTCGGCGGTGGCGATATAGCCCTGGTCCCCGAACGCCTCCCCCTCGGGATAGGCGCGCACGCCATAGGCGCCGCCGAGCTGCATCTTTTCGGAAATGTCGAGGTTTTTCGACGCGATCTGGCCGCGCGCCGCGAGATAGAGCGACAGCGGCCCGGACAGGGTCTGCAGGCGCCCGGCAGCGAGGTTGAGCTTGGTGAAGCCGCCCTGCGTCCGGCCGGTCTGCGCATCGAGCGCCAGCACCGCCGGGGTGCGGATATCGAGGCTGCCGATGCTGACGATCGCCGAATAAAAGCCCGACCCGCCGCCGCCCAAGCTGTCGCGCCAGTCGCCGGACAGGCCGAGGAAGCCGACGGTCGAATGCTTGTTGCTGGACGCGCCGACGCTCGCCACCCGGTCGTTGAACATCTTGTAGTCGAGACCGGCGAGCAGGTTCAGATTGTAGTTGTACGACCGGATCGCCGGATAGCTGGCAAAGACGCTGGCGATGTCGGCGGACCCGCTGGCATCGAGGCTTTCGAATTCGCGGTGGAGGCGATAGTCGAGCCGGGCATAGGCAACGCCGATGGTCGCGGCGCCGAGCGGAGCCTGATAGGCGCCGCGCACATAGGTCAGGCCGCGGTCCGACACCAGGCCGCGCACCGATACGACGTCGCCGATGCCGAGCGGGTTGGCGAGGTTGATCTGGCCACCGGCGCGGAAATAGCCGGTGTAGCGATTGCCGCCATTGTCGGCCTCGACGCTGCCGAAGACGCGGCGACCGGGCAGGACGTCGACGGCAAGGTCCGAGGTGCCGACATCGGTGCCCGGCGACAGTGTCGATTTGACCGCGACGCCGGGAAGGTCCGACAGCAGCAGCAGGCGGCGTTCGAGCGGCGCATTGGCGACGACGTCGCCGGCATCGAGCCCGGCCAGACGCTGCCGCACGACCCGGTCGGCGACGCCGCTGCTGTTGGCGACGCCGACCTTGCCATAGCGGCCCTCGATGACGGCAATCGTCACGGTGCCGCCGGCAAGCGACTGCGCCGGCACATAGGCCTGGGCGACGAAATAACCCCGGGCGCTGTAAAAGGCGGTGATCCGCGCGGCCATCGCCTGCAGATCGCCCAGCGACAGATTGGCGTTGGGCGCAAAGCCGGTGGCGGCGAGCAGCGTCGGTTCATCGAACAGCGTCTGGCCGGTGATGCGCAGGGCAGCGACGGGAAAGGCCGGCCCCGTGTCGAGCGGCCCGGTGCGGGAGCCGGGCCGCTCAACGCTTATGTCCGGCGTGCCGACACGCGGCGCAGGCGCCGGTGGCAATTGCTGCAACTGGCCACCTGCGCTGGGCAGTTGCTGCGCAACGGCAGCAGTCCCGAAGGCAGCGCCGAGCAGCAGCAGGGAAGGTCGCAGACCGGAGATCAAAACCAATACCTTGATACGAGCCGCAGCGGGAACCGCCTGCGGAAACAAACAAACCGACTTTGGTAACGAAGTTGCCAGTACGGACCGGCGCCCCCTCCGAACCTGCATTGCGTACCGGCACTGTCTGTAAACATGACCCTAACAAACAGCTGTGGAATCTACGGTGCCGCGATGTTATTTATTCATTAACCATCATTGTAATTCTGTTGGTCTTCAAACGCATGGCCGCGTTACATGAAAATGCTGCTTGTATTCACAGCCAAACAGGTTGCTGTTAAATATGCGTCCACTAGGGGCAGGGCGCGCAGGAACGAGCATTGGGCAGCGAGACCATCTACATCCTCGACGATGACCATTCGGTGCGGACATCATTGGGTTTTTTTCTTGCCAACGCCGGATTTGCGACGCGGTCGTTCGCCGATGCCGCGAGCTTTCTGGACGCGGCGGACAGTTTGAGCCCGGGGTGTGTGCTGCTCGACCTGCGCATGCCCGAAATCGACGGCTTCGAAGTGCTCGAACGGCTTGCGACCAAACGCGCCGCGCTGCCCGTCGTCGTCATGACGGGCCATGGCGATGTCGGCACGGCCGTCCGTGCCATGAAGCTCGGCGCGCTCGACTTTGTCGAGAAACCCTATGAGGAAAACATGCTGCTCGGCATCCTGGCGCGCGTCTTCATGCTGCTCGACAACCAGGTCCGCGACCTCGGACGCCAGGCGGAGATGCGCGCCCGCATCGCCCGGCTGACCGATCGCGAGCGCGAAGTGCTCGTCGGGCTGCTCGCCGGCCGCGCCAACAAGCTGATCGCCTATGACCTCGGCATCAGCGTTCGCACCGTCGAGATGCACCGATCGGCGATGATGGAGCGGCTGGGCGTGCGCAGCCTGGTCGAGGCGCTGCGGATCGCCATCGCCGCCGGCCTGGCGCTGCCGCCGGCCGCTGCCGACAGCCATGTCAGCGTCGCGTCATGACCGCGTCCGACGCCGATCTGGCGGCCGATGCCAGCCCCGTCACCACGGGGCTGGACAGCCTCGACTATATCCTGTCGGGCGGCTATGCTGCCAACCGCTGCCACCTCATCGAAGGCCAGCCCGGATCGGGCAAGACGACGCTGGCGATGCAGTTCCTCATCGCCGGCCAGGCCCGCGGCGAAAAATGCCTGTTCATCACCATTTCCGAAAGCCCGTTCGAACTGCTGCACGTCGCGCGCAGCCACGGCCTGTCGCTCGACGGCATCGACATTGTGGAGTGCGTCCCGCCCGAACTCAGCCTCGATCCCGAAAGCTACCAGTCGATCGTCCACGCCTCCGAACTCGAACTCGGCGAAACGGTGCGCGGCGTGATGGCGGCGGTGGTCGCCAGCCGGCCGACGCTCGTTGTCCTCGACAGCCTGTCGGAAGTGCGGCTGCTCGCCCAGGGCGCGCTGCGCTACCGCCGCCAGGTGCTGGCGCTGAAGCATTTTTTCTTCCAGCAGAATTGCACGGTGCTGCTGCTCGACGACCTGACCGTGCGCGAGGATGACCTGACGCTGCACAGCATCGCCCATGGCGTGGTCCGGCTGGAACAGCTGGCCATGGATTATGGCGCCGAACGCCGGCGGCTGCGGGTGTTCAAGATGCGCGGCCGCGCCTTCCACGGTGGCTTTCACGATTTCGTCATCGCCCATGGCGGGCTCAACGTGTTTCCGCGCCTGATCGCCTCCGACGATGTGGCCGCCCGGCCGGCCCGCCGGCCGGCCAGCACCGGCATCGCGGCGCTCGATTCGCTGACGGGCGGCGGTCTCGACGAAGGCACGACGACGCTGATCCAGGGGCCGTCGGGCACCGGCAAGTCGACCCTGGCGCTGCAATGCGTCCGCGAACGGCTGGAACGCGGCGAGACGGTGTTGTTCGTCAGTTTCGAGGAGACGGTAACCACCTTCCGGCGCCGTGCCGCCAGCGTCGGCATCGGTGTGGAGGCGTATCTCGCCAGCGGCGTTCTGCGCTTCGTCCATGTCGACCCGGCGGAAACGTCGGCCGGCCAGATTTCCGACATGGTGCGCAATTCGGTGCGCGACGACGTGACCTCGGTGATCCTCGATTCGCTATCGGGTTATCAGCACGCGCTGCGCGACGAACATTATCTGCTGCTGCACATGCACGAGCTGCTGACCTTCCTCAACCAGCAGGCGGTGGTGACGATCGTCGTGCTGGCGCAGGCCGGGGTGGTCGGCACGCTGGCGCCGCCGTTCGACATGACCTATCTCGCCGATACCGTGCTGCTGCTGCGCTTCTTCGAAGCCGGCGGCGAAATGCGGCGCGCGGTGTCGGTCATCAAGAAGCGGATCGGATCGCACGAGCGGATGATGCGCGAGCTGTTCCTCGACAGCCAGGGCGTCCAGGTCGGGCCGGCGCTCCCCGGCTTCCAGAATATCATGTCGAGCCGCCCGATCTATACCGGCAGCACGCCGTTGCTGCAGGCACGTGACGGCGCCGCAAGCGCTTGAGCGCGTTCGACCGGCTGCTCATTCTTGCTCCCCGCGGCCGCGATGCCCAGGTCATCGTCGACCAGCTCGCGGGTGCCGACAAGGTCGCCAGCATCGCGACGGCGGCAGAGATTGTGGAGGCAGTGCGCGGCGGCGTGCTCGGCGTCGCCGTCGTTACCGATGAAGGCATGTCGGGCTTCGACAGGGCAGCGCTCGCCGGCGCGCTGGCCGACCAGCCACCGTGGTCCGACGTGCCGTTCGTCGTGCTGACCCGGCGCGAATTCGGCGGCTGGACGCGCGCCCAGCTGGTGGCGTTGCTCGGCAACGTCACCATCCTCGAACGGCCGCTGCACCGTGACGTGCTGATCAGCAGCGTCCGCTCGGCCCTGCGCGCCCGCGCGCGCCAGCGCCGGTCGGAGGCGTATCTGCGCGACCGCGAGGCGGCCGAGGCGCAGGTTCGCGAACTGGCGGCGACGCTGGAGGCGCGGGTGCTGGAACGCACCGACGCACTGCGCCGCGCCCTGGCCGAACGCGACCAGAGCGAGCGGCGTCTGCGCGATAGCGAGGCATTGTATCGCTACACCGTCGAGCTGACCGGGCAGACGCCATGGACGGCGGCGGCCGATGGCCGCCTGCTGAGCATCGGCTCGCACCGGGTCGGCGCAGCCGGCGCCGCGCCCGATTGGCGCCAGCTCGTCCATCGCGACGACCTCAAGGCGATGCTCGATGGCTGGGCCGTCGCCATCGCCTCGGCGCAGCCGTTCCAGGCAGAGTTCCGGGCCCGCGGCGCCGATGGCGTGTTCAGCTGGAACCGCGCCCGCGCCGCGCCGCGAATGGCCGCCGACGGCACGGTGATGCGCTGGTACGGCACGCTCGAGAATATCGACGACCGGCGCACGGCCGCGACTCGCCTGCGCCAGTTGCAGGCCGAACTGATCCATGTCTCGCGGCTGAGTGCCATGGGCGCGATGGCGTCGACCCTGGCGCATGAACTCAACCAGCCGCTGGCCGCGATCACCAACTATGTCCGCGGCATCCGGCTGATCTTGCCCAACCATCCCGAGGACCAGCCGATCCGCGATGCGCTCGACGCCGCCGATGACAGCGCGGTGCGCGCCGGCGAAATCGTCCGGCGGGTGCGCGAGCTGGTGACCAAGGGCGAAACCGCGCGCCGGGCGGAGGACCTGGCGACGCTGGTGCGCGAAGCCTGCAGCCTGGCGATGATCGATGCCCGGCTGTCGGGTATCGACATCCGCATGGCATTGTCGACCGCGCCGATCGCGGTGATGGTCGATCGCATCCAGATCCAGCAGGTGCTGCTCAACCTGCTGCGCAACGCCGCGGAAGCGGTGGCCGACAGTGGCGAACGCTGGATCCGCGTCAGCACCAACATGCGCGCGCCCGGCTTTGCCCATGTGCTGGTCGAAGACAGCGGCCCTGGCGTGGCGGCGACGGCAGCGGCGCGCCTGTTCGGATCGTTCAACACCACCAAAGGCGACGGCATGGGGATGGGCCTGTCGATCAGCCGGACGATCATCGAGGCGCATGGCGGCAGCATCTGGCATCGCCGCGCGCCGGCGGGCGGTGCGATCTTCGGCTTCTCGCTGCTCAGGACCGCGGCGAACGCTCCGACGGCGCACTGAAGGCGCGGACCAGCGCCAGCATCCGGTCGACATCGCGGCGCCTGCCGGCCAGCGCGTTGTGAACCGTCTCGGCAACGAACAGCGAACGCCCGCAATAGCCCAGCGACCAACGGTCGAAACCGGGCGCCCTGACCCGGCGCCGATCGACGATGACGAGCTGGTGATGACGCGCATCGCTGGCGATCCGCCCCATCGTCGCGTCGACGGCAAGGGCATGGCCTTCCAGGGTCTGCACGAAGTGGCCGCCGGTGAACAGCAGCGCGCCGGTGATGCCGTTGCGAAGGTTCGCCGTGTCGGCACGCGCCACGATTGCCGCCACCGCGGCGCCGCTGTCCCCGGCCGGAATCAGGCTTTCGCTGATAAAGGTCATGTTGATCAGCGCGTTCGGGCGCACTGGGCAACTCGTCGCCGCGGTCACCCTTTGGCTCCTCGAAAGCCTGCACTTTCGTTCAGCCAGACCGGGCTCGCCAGCTGTGGGAACTACGGTTGCGGCTGCTCGACAAAGGACCAGTCGAGCGTCTCGCCGGCGTGGAACGGCACGACGCTGCCGATCCGGTCGGGAACGGTCACCGGCGTGCGCGCCAGCGTCACGGTGCCGTCGTTGCGTGGCAGGCCGTAGAAATCGGCGCCGAAATTGCTGGCAAAACCCTCCAGCCGATCGAGCGCGCCGTCTTCGGCGAAGCTGCGGGCATAGCTTTCCAGCGCGAACGGCGCGTTGAACACGCCGGCACAGCCACAGGCCGTCTCCTTGGTCGGCGCCGCATGGGGCGCCGAATCGGTGCCGAGGAAGAATTTGGGGTTTGCCGATGTCGCGGCGCGGCGCAGCGCCTGCTGGTGGGTGGCGCGCTTCAGCACCGGCAGGCAGTACAGGTGCGGGCGGATCCCGCCTTCGAACATCGCATTGCGGTTGATGGCGAGGTGATGCGGCGTGATCGTCGCTGCGACATTGGCGGGCGCGCTTTCGACAAAGGCGACCGCTTCGGCAGTGGTGATGTGTTCGAGGACGATCTTCAGCGCCGGAAAATCGCGGACCAGCGGCGCCAGCGTGCGATCGATGAACACCGCCTCGCGGTCGAAGATGTCGACATGGGCATCGGTGACTTCGCCATGGACGAGCAGCGGCAGGCCGATGCGCTGCATGGTGTCGAGCGCTGCATGGATGTGGCGGACGTCGGTGACACCATGCGCCGAATTGGTGGTGGCATTGGCGGGGTACAGCTTGGCGGCGGTGAACACCCCTTCGGCATGGCCGCGGGCGAGTTCATCGGGGCCGATGCCGTCGGTCAGATAGGCGGTCATCAGCGGGGTGAAGTCATGCGCCGGGCCGACGGCGGCGCGGATGCGGTCGCGATAGGCAGCGGCGGCAGCGACGGTCGTGACCGGCGGCTTGAGGTTCGGCATGACGATGGCGCGGGCGAACTGCCGCGCCGTGGCGCCCGCCACTTCGGCAAGCATTGCATCGTCGCGCAGGTGGACGTGCCAGTCGTCCGGGCGGCGGATCGTCAGGGTGTCGGCCGCCATCGGCATCACATCGCGGCGATATCGGGCAGCACGATCGGATCGGGCGCGACATAGCCGAGCGCCGGCGACAGCGCGCTGTACGACAGTGCCGACCGGATTTCCGGGCCGCGGGCCAGCGCGGTCACGCCCAGCTTGCCCTTGGGCACTTCCAGCGCATAGCGGCCGACCAGGCCGGCTGCGTTGCAAAAGGCATATTGCGCGTCGAGCGTCGAATAACTGTTGTAGGTGCGGGTCGTGTACTCGTCGAACTTGTTGATCGCCCGGGCCTTGTCGGTCCGGCGGAAATGGCCGACCATGGTCGCCTGGGCGCGCGACAGCTCTTCCGAATGGGCCTGCAGGAAGCTGTTGTAATTCTTGGTGGTGCGCAGGAACTGCGAATATTGGCACTGCAAGGCGGCGACGTTCATGGCGGCGCGCAGGTTCCACACGGCATTGGCTTCCAGCTCGGCCGGAGTCGGCTTCACCAGGATGACGGCCTTGGGCACCATGAACCCGCCGGGGCGCTTGACCTCGGGAACCTCGACGACCGGCTCGGGCACGACGGCCGCTGTCTTCTTGGCGGCCGACTTCGTGGCAGGCTTGGCGGGCGCCTTGGCGGCGGCTTTCTTGGTGGCTGGCTTGGCCGCCGGTGCCGCGGCGGCGGGCGTTGCAACGGCGAGGATCGCGAGTGTCAGAACTGTCGGTCGAAGACGCATGTTACGCAAATCCCCAGGTCCATTCCATCATGGCAAAAGCAGCGTCGGCCGACTGTGGCACCGGCCAGGTGCGGCATCGGCGAGACGGGCATCGGCCATGCCAATGCCACGCCCGCCGCTGCGCCGCAATCAGCCCAGGATGCTGCCAAGCTGCATCGCCACCGACATGTCGCCTTCAACCTTCAGCTTGCCCATCATGAATGCCATCTGGGCGTTCTGCTTGCCCTGGGCGATGTCCATGAAATCGGCCATCGAGACCTTGACGGTGCAATCGGTGGGTTCATTGGCGTTGTCGACGACCGGGGGTGCGACCTTGTCGTCGATGCGCACCAGGCCGTCCGGGCCGAAGTCGAACTTGACCGACTTCTTGAAGTTGCCGCCTGCGCCGATGCGGGTCTTCATCTGGTCGGTGATTGCGTCGAGGCTCATGCTGTGTCCTTCCCAAAACGGTCCGCGGAATGGCATGCCCCCATAAAAAAAGGGCCACCTTGCGGTGGCCCCTTCCTAAACATCCCGAGCGGGATGTCGAGATTACTTATTCTCTTCGGTCGTCGTGGTGCTGCTCGTGGTGGTCGAGTCCGTCGCCGGCGCCATGGCGTCAGCAGCGGGGGCCATCGCATCGGCTGCACCAGCGGCCGGAGCAGTCGCCATGGCATCGGCCGGGGCAGCGTCAGCGGCAGGTGCCGGGGTCGCCATCGCGTCGGTTGCCGGAGCGGCTTCAGTCGTGGTCGTGGTCGTGGTGTCGGTGGTGGTCTCAGCCTTCTTTTCGCCGCAAGCGACGACGAACAGGGCAACACCAGCAACCAGAGCGGCGGTCTTCAGCTTCGAAACGACTTCAGCCATCGTAATCTCCTTTAAGGTTGAGCCCTTGGACCCAGGACGGGTTGGGTCGGTTCAGTCCCTTATCCCCCAACACGGGTAGGCTTTAGCGAAAAAGCGTCACGGCCTCAAGTGCCTTGATCGCGGCCCGTCGTGAAGTCTGCAAGCATCGTCGCAAATGTTTCGGCCAGCGCAGCGTCGATATCCGCCAGCCGCGACGTGCCGCCGATCGCGGCAAGGCTGGTGACCGGTTCGGGCAGGCCACAGGGCACGATACCGCCGAAATGCGTCAGGTCCGGGTCGATGTTGATGGCAAGGCCGTGATAGCTGACCCAGCGGCGCACGCGCACGCCGATGGCGGCGATCTTGGCGGTGCCCGCCGGCGTATCGGTCCACACGCCGACCTTGCCGGCGATGACGCGGCCGGCGACGCCATGGACCGCCAGCGCCGCGATCACCCAGTTTTCCAGCGCCGCGACGAAGCGCCGGATGTCGCGCCCGCGCCGCCCGAGGTCGAGCAGGACATAGACGACGCGCTGGCCGGGGCCATGATAGGTATGCTTGCCGCCGCGCCCGGTGGCGAACACCGGAAAATCATGCGGGCGCAGCAGGTCGGCGGGCACGGCGCTGGTGCCGGCGGTGTAAAGCGGCGGATGCTCGACCAGCCAGATCAGTTCCCCGGCGGTGCCGGCATGGATGGCGGCAACGCGCGCCTCCATCGCCGCGACGGCGGCGGCATAGTCGGTCAGCCCCGGTTCGACCCGCCATTCGGGCAATATCATCACAGCCCGCGCACGAAGTCCCGCAGGTCGGCCAGGAACAGCTCCGGCTCCTCCAGGCTGGCAAAATGCCCGCCGCGCGGCATGTCGGTCCAGTGGACGACATTATAGCCGCGCTCCACCATCGGGCGCGGTGGGAACAGCAGCAGGTCGCGCGGAAAGCTGGCGACGCCCGTCGGCACCGCGATGCGCCGCCCGGCGGGAATGGCAAAGCCGCCTTCCAGGAACATGCCGCGATACAGCCAGGTCGCGGTCAAAAAGCTGCGCGTCGTCAGATAGATCATGATGTTGGTCAGCATCGTGTCGAAATCGAACGGCGGATCGTCGTAATCGCCCGGCACATCGGACCAGCCGACGAACTTTTCCGAAAACCACGCCGCGACCCCCATCGGCGAATCCATCATCGCGAAACCCAGCGATTGCGGCTTCGTGCCCTGCAGCTGCAGATAGGCGGTCTCCGTCTCGCGGATCGCCACCGCCTTTTGCAGCCAGGCGACATCTTCCGGCGTCTCCGGGTGCATGTCGGCGGGGCGCAGGCCGAAGCCGCTGATATGCAGCGCCTCGACCCGCGCTGAATCGAGCCCGACCCAGCCGCCAATGACACAGCCCCAGTCCCCGCCCTGATAGATGTAGCGGTCGTGGCCGAGGCAGCCCATCAGCGTGTCGTACAGCCCGGCGATGGCGCGCGGCCCCAGCGGCGCCTTGGGCCGGTCCGACCAGCCATAGCCGGGCAGCGACGGCGCGACGACATGGAAGGCCGGTGCCGACGGGTCCTCCGGGTCAGCCAGCCGGTCGATGATCGCGTCGAACTCGACGATCGATCCCGGCCAGCCATGGGCGATGAGCAGCGGCCGGGCGTCGGCGCGGGGCGAGCGCCGGTAGATGGCGTGAAGGTGGAAGCCGTCGCCGACATCGACGCGGACATGCGGGTGGCGGTTGAGCCGCGCCACCGCCGCCGGCCAGTCATAATGGTCCAGCCAATAGGTGCGCAGCCGTTCCATGTAATCGCGGTTGGCGCCGTGCTTCCAGCTGCGGCTGGGGCCGTCGCCGGCGTCCGGGTCGACCGGTTCCTCGAAGAAGCGAAAGGCGCCGACGCGTTGCCGGACCAGCGCCATTTCGAGCGGATTGACCGGGATTTCGAACGGCGTCGCCGCTGCGGTCATGCGGCGATGCCCAGCTTGCGCGCCAAGATGCGGCGTTCGGCGATCAGGTCGGCGGCCTTTTCGGCGACCATGATCGTCGGCGCATTGGTGTTGCCCGACACCAGATACGGCATCACCGAGGCGTCGACGACGCGCAGCCCCTCGACGCCGTTGACGCGCAGATGGCCGTCGACCACGGCATCGGCATCGACGCCCATGCGGCAGGTGCCGACGGGGTGATAGATGGTTTCGCCCCATTCGCGCATCGCGGCGATGGTCGACTGGCGGTCGCGGCCGGCCTCGCCGGGCCAGGTTTCGCGGATGCGATAGGCGTCGAATGCCGGCTGGCGGCCGATCTCGCGCGCCATTTCCACGCCGCGATACAGGGTTTCGACATCCTCCGGCGCCGTCAGGTAGCGCGGGTCGATCGCCGGATGGGCGAGCGGGTCCGGGGAGGCGAGGCGGACGGTGCCGCGACTTTCGGGGCGCAGCTGGCAGATGTGCATCTGATAGCCATGGCTGGGGTTCATCGCGCCGCGACCATGGGGGGCGCCGCGATAGGGCATGAAATGGATCTGCAGGTCGGGCGCCGCCAGCCCCTCGCGGCTCGACAGGAAGGCGCCGGTGGGCGTCGGCATATGGGCGCCGTTGCCGGTCTTGCCGAACACCCATTGGCCGAGCGCCCTGATCTTGTTGACCAGCGTCGAATTGCCGTTGAGCGTGATCGGTTGCGAACAGTCATATTGCACGATCATGTCGAGATGATCCTGCAGATTGCCGCCGACATCGGGGCTGTCGTGGAGCACGGGGACGCCCATCGCCTTCAGATGCGCCGCCGGGCCGATGCCGGACAGCATCAGCAGCTGCGGTGAGTTGACGGCGCCGCCGCACAGGATGACTTCGCGCGCCCGGGCGGTTTCGGCGCGGCCGGCACGCTTGTAGGCGATGCCGTCGGCGCGCCGGCCGTCGAAGGTGACGCGCTCGACCTGGACATTGTCGCGGATTTCCAGATTGGGCCGCGCCTTCACCGCCGGCGTCAGATAGGCCTTGGCGGCGGAAAAACGGCTGCCGTTCTTGATCGTCGCGTCGTAGAAGCCGGCGCCTTCGAACTGGGGGCCGTTGAAATCGCTGGTGCGGCTATAGCCCGCCTGTTCGGCGGCATCGAGGAACACGTCGTTGAGGATGTGCGGCAGTGCCCCCCGCGTCGAGGTGTGGAGCGGCCCGCCGGTGCCGTGAAATTCATTCTCGCCGCGATCGCTGTCCTCCGCCTTGCGAAAATAGGGCAGCACATCGGCCCAGCCCCAGCCGGTCAGGCCCAATTGCGCCCAGCGGTCGTAATCGCTGCTGTGGCCGCGGATATAGACCATGCCGTTGATCGACGACGAGCCGCCGAGCGCCCGGCCGCGCGGCCAGTAGAGCTTGCGGTCGTTCATCGCTGTCTGCGGCTCGGTCCAGAACCCCCAGTCGAAGGGGCTCGCCTTGTCGGGGGGGATGATCTGGGCAATGCCGCCGGGCATCTGGATCATCATGCTGTTGTCACGGCCGCCGGCTTCGATCAGCAGCACCCGCGACGTCGGGTCGGCCGACAGCCGGTTGGCGAGGACGCAGCCGGCGGAGCCGGCGCCGACGATGATGAAATCCCAGATTTGCGTGCCCGTCTCGGCCACCGGCGTACTCCCCAAAATATCGCTTTCGCTCAGCCTAGCCGAGCGCGCCGCCAACGCAAACGGGGCAAACTATCAGGCTGGCGCGATATCGAAGCGGAAGATCGTTCCGTCCCAGCTGAAATGGCTGCGCTCGGCGGTTTCGACATGGGTCAGCGCCGGGTGGCTGGTGATGGCGCGCTGCCAGAAGGCCCGGGCGCCGCGGTTCCGGCGCATGACGGCGGCCTCCCAGCGGCCGGGGTGGCGGCTGAACAGCGTCTGCGCGGCGGCGGTGCCCACCCCCGACCGCCGGTATTTCCGCATCACGAAGAATTCGGCGATGTTGCGATCGACCGGCGTGGCACCGTGCGGCGCGGCGTTGAGCAGGGCAAACCCCGCCAGCCGGCCATCGACGCGGAACAGCATCGGCACATGGTCGCCGGCCTGCCACCAGCGATACAGCGGAAAATCGACGACATAGCGGCCATCGTCGGCAACATCGCCATAGGATGTGCCGGCGTGAAGTTCCGAAAAATCGTGGATGTAGAGCTGGACGAGATTTTCCAGCGCCGGGCGTTCGGCCGGGCTGGCGACGGTGATGGCCAGACCGGTCACGGGGCCGGTCACGCGGGCTGCGCCGGATGCGCCGGATGCCAGGTCTTCAACGGCACATCGCCATCGGCGAGCGCTGCCGGATCGACGACGCTGCCGGCCTCGACCAGCGCCTTGCCCTGGACATAGTCGCGCACCGCATTGACGCAATCGAGCGCGATCACCGCCCCTGCCTTGAGGTAGACGATGCTGAACGACCGCGCCGCCACATCGCCGCGCAGCACGGTGGTGTCATAGCCCGTCGACACGCCGACGGTCTGCAACCGCAGGTCATACTGGTTCGACCAGAACCACGGCACGGCATGATAGGGCCGCGGGTTGCCGGTCAGCAGCCGCGCCGCCGTCGTGGCCATGTCATTGGCATTCTGCACCGATTCGAGCCGGATGCGGGCGCCGCCGGCAAAGGCGTTGGCGTGCGCTGCGCAATCGCCGATGGCCAGGACATGCGGCAGGCTGGTGCGGCAATGGTCGTCGACAGCGACGCCGCCGGGCGGGCTGTCGGCCATCGCCGCCCCCGCGGCCGCCAGCGGCGCCACCGCCGGGACGATGCCGATACCGACGATGACGAGGTCGGCAGCGACCAGCTCGCCGTCCGCCAGCACGACGCCGGTGGCGCGGCCCGCCGTCCCGCTGACCGCCGCCACGGTGACGCCGGTGCGGACGTCGACGCCATGGGCGCGGTGTTCGGCTTCGTAAAAGGCCGACAGCACCGGCCCGGCGACGCGCGCCAGCACCCGGTCGAGCGCTTCCAGCACCACGACCGCCTTGCCGAGTTTCGACAGCACCGCCGCCGCTTCCAGCCCGATATAGCCGCCGCCGACGATGGCGATGCGGTGCGCGCCGGCAAGTTCTGCCTGCAACGCCGCGACATCGGCATGGGTGCGGATGGCATGGACGCCGCTGTAATCATGGCCGTCGCAGGTCAACCGCCGCGGCCCGCCGCCCGCCGCCCAGATGAGGTCGCCATAGCCGAAGGTTTCGCCGGTGCCGGTGGTGACCGTCCGCGCCGCCGGGTCGACGGCGATCACCTTCTGCCCGGTCAGCATCGTGACATTGCGGTCCACCCAGAACGCTGCCGGGCGGAGCAGCATGCGGGCGAAGTCCTTTTCCCCCGCCAGATAATCCTTCGACAGCGGCGGCCGTTCATAGGGCAGCTCGGGCTCCTCGCCGATCATCGCGATGCTGCCGGCAAAGCCGAGCTGGCGCAGCTGCACGGCCGCCTGCGCGCCGCCATGGCCGGCGCCGACGATGATGATGTCGAACGTCGTCATGCCGTGGCACTTTCCTTGACGCGGGCGAACACGGCGCCAAGCTCGGCGACGCTGGCACGGTCGAGCGCGCCGTCACCCACCGCCCGCTCGTCCCATAGCCAGCTTTGCGCCGGGTCGTCGTGCATCGTCCATTCGGGGAACAGCCGGGCCTCGACGGCGGCCAGCGACAGCTGCCTGACCGCCAGGTGACGATTGTCGCGCCTGATCCGGGCAAAGGTCGCCAGCAACGCCGGCTCGGGCCCCTCCAGCAGCTGCAGATACAGGTCGCCGCGGACGATCAGGGCGCCCGTCAGCCCGTCGCGGGCGTTGTTGCGGCGTGCCTGCAGCAGGATGCCGTTCAGCATGGCGTCGTCGAAGCCGAAGGGCTGCGAATAATAGATAAGCTGCGTCAGCGTCATGCGAGGCCCCCGGACCGTGTGGCCGCCACCATGCCTTACCCGCGCCGTGGCGCAAAGCCGCCCTTCACAATCATCGCCCGCGCTGCCACAGCTGCACCATGGATCTGTCGCGACATCCGGATGCCGCCGCCTGGGGGCATCTCGTCCGCCGCACGCCGCTGGTGCGGCGGTTGCTGGCGCACAATCCGTCGCCGTTCACCTATACCGGCACCGGAACCTTCGTCGTCGGCGCCGGCGGCACCGTCGCGGTCATCGATCCGGGCCCTGCCGATCCGGCGCATGTCGCCGCGCTGGTCGCGGCCCTGCGCGGCGAGACCGTCAGCCACATCGTCATCACCCATACCCACATGGACCACAGCCCGGCGGCGCCGGCGCTGAAGGCCGCCACCGGCGCGATGATTGTCGGCTGCGCGCCGCTGGCACTCGCCGACGATGGCCCGCGCGCCGATGCCGGCTTCGATGCCGGCTATGCCCCCGACCAGGTGCTGGCGGACGGTGACAGCGTTGCGGGGCCGGGCTGGACGCTGACGGCGGTGGCGACGCCGGGCCATACCTCCAACCACCTCTGCTTCGCGCTGCCGGAGGAAAAGGCGCTGTTCAGCGGCGACCATGTCATGGGCTGGTCGACGACCGTCGTCGCGCCGCCGGATGGCGACATGGCGGCCTATATGGCCAGCCTGAAAAAGCTGCTCGACCGCGACGACGCCATCTACCACCCGACGCACGGCGAGCCGGTGACCGACCCGCAGCGCTTCGTCCGCGGCCTCATCACCCACCGCAAGCAGCGCGAGACGCAGATCCTGAAGCTGCTCGGCGCCGGCCCCCAGACGATCCCGGCGATGGTGGCGGTGATGTACGCCATGGTCGACAAGGGCCTCCACCCCGCCGCCGGCCGATCGGTGCTGGCCCATCTCATCGACCTGCGCAACCGCGGCCTGGTGGCGGATACCGGCGCCGAATGGCGCCTGCGCTGAAACCTCTCCCGCCTGCGGGAGAGGTCGAGAGACGGCGAAGCCGGCCCGGGTGAGGGTGCTCCGCCTCGGAGATGACGCACACCCTCACCCGCCGCGCTGGCGCGCGAGTCGCCTCTCCCGCAGGCGGGAGAGGGTGACGCCGTCCGTTCCACCCCCTATATCCGCCAAAATCCTGGAGCACTTCACGCATGGACGCACGTCTCAACCCGCTGGGCGGCCTCGGTATCCCGGCGCTCGACCTGAAGGCCGAGATCAACCGGCTGCGGACCGAAAAGAACGCCGTCATCCTCGCGCATTATTACCAGGACCCGGCGCTGCAGGACATTGCCGACTTCGTCGGTGACAGCCTCGACCTCAGCCGCAAGGCGGCGGACACCGATGCCGATGTCATCGCCTTTTGCGGCGTCAAGTTCATGGCCGAAGTCGCCAAGATCCTGTCGCCGCAGAAGACCGTCGTGCTGCCCGACCTCAAGGCCGGCTGCAGCCTCGAGGACTCGTGCCCGCCTGAAGATTTCGCGCGCTTCCGCCGCGCCCACCCCGACCACATCAGCCTGACCTATATCAACTGCTCGGCCGCGGTGAAGGCGGAGAGCGACATTATCGTGACGTCCTCCTCGGCCGAAAAGATCATCAACCAGTTGCCCGCCGACCAGAAGATCCTGTTCGCCCCCGACAAGCATCTCGGCGCCTGGCTCAACCGCAAGACCGGCCGCGACATGCTGCTGTGGGACGGCACCTGCATCGTCCACGAACGCTTTTCGGTGACCGAACTCCTGAAGCTCAAGGCGCAGCACCCGGCAGCGCCGGTGCTCGCCCACCCCGAATGCCCGGTCGGCATCCTCGACCTCGCACACTATGTCGGCGCGACCAGCGGCATCCTCAACTATGCGCTCAACAGCCCGGAACCGGTGGTGATCGTCGCCACCGAGCCCAATATCATCCATCAGATGCAGTTGAAGGCGCCGCACAAGACTTTCATCGGTGCGCCGGGCGCCGACGGCAATTGCGGCTGCAACATGTGCCCGTTCATGGCGCTCAACACGATGGAAAAACTGTATCTTTCGCTGCGCAACCTGTCGCCGCAGATCGAGGTGCCCGAGGATGTGCGCGTCAAGGCCAAGGTCTCGCTCGACCGCATGCTGGCGATGGCCGGCGCGGTGACGGCGGTGCGGGTGACGGGGGACTAGGCGCGGGGCATCGAACGCCGGCGATTCTCGCCCGCTAGAGCACCACCACCGGCGTGAAGCCGCCGAAGATCATCCGTTTGGCATCGAACGGCATGGGATTGACCGCCGGGTCCATGCGCGGATCCGACATGCTTTCGTCCATCATCCACGCCATCGCCGCGTCGCGCGTCGCCTTGTCGGGCCATTCGATCCAGCTGAAGACGACGCTTTCCTCGGGCGTCGCCTGCACGGCGCGGCGGAAATCGGTGACCTTGCCGTCGGGCACATCGTCTTCCCAGCATTCGAAGATCCGCGTCGCGCCTTTTTCGATGAACACCGGATCGGCCCTGGCCGCATGGTCGATAAAGGCCTGGCGGTTGGCGGTCGGCACCGCGATGACGAAGCCGTCGATATAGCTCATGGTCCTCTCCCGATGTTCAGGCGGTACTGGATTGCCGCGATCATAGCGCAATTCGGCGCACATTGCTTCTCCTCCGCCTGTCTTGTGGGCGCCTGGAAGCGGCAGGCCGGCTTGCCTATCCCGGCCCGGCCCCGCAAAAGAGGCGCCATGCCCGGACCTGCCCCCCATCCCACCGGCCGCGCCTGATGGACACGCCTGTCGCGCCCGAAAACCGAACCGGCCGGGGGCTGCGGATGTCGCCGATCTATCGCTGGTGGCGCCGATCGATCGTCGAGCCTGTCGACCACGAAGCCGTGTTTGCGCGCGTGCTCGACGAAAGCGGCCCGTCCGCCCGCTACATCTTCATGATCATGATGTCGGCCGGCATCGCCGTGCTCGGCCTGCTGCTGTCGTCGCCGGCCGTGGTCATCGGGGCGATGCTCATTTCCCCGCTGATGAGCCCGATCCTGGGGCTGGGATTCGCGCTGGCGCTGTTCGATTTCCGCGAGCTGCGCCGGGCGCTGTCGGCGCTGGTCCTCGGCACCGTCGCCGCGCTGCTGTTCACGGCGCTGATCGTGTCGCTGTCGCCGCTGCAGGCGCCGACCCCCGAAATCCTGGCGCGGACCAGCCCCAATCTGTTCGATCTGCTCGTCGCGCTGTTCGCGGCGCTGGCCGGCACCTTCGCCATCATCCGCGGGCGCGGTGAAACCATCGTCGGGGTGGCGATCGCGACGGCGCTGATGCCGCCGCTCGCCGTCGTCGGCTATGGCCTCGCCACCCGCAGCATGCCGATCATGGGCGGCGCGCTCGCGTTGTTCGTCACCAACTTCGTCACCATCGCGCTTGCCGCCATGGTCACGGCGCGCTTCTATGGCTTCGGCCACCATCTGTCGCGCCGGCAAAGCTGGGCGCAGACGGTCATCCTGATCCTCGTGTTCGTCGGCATGTCGATCCCGCTCGGCATTTCGCTGACCCGGATCGCCGGCGAGGCGGTGACCGCCGGCAAGGTCCGCACCTTCCTGTCGGGCCGCTTCGGCGACCGGGCGCGCGTCACCCAGCTCGATATCGATTTCAGCCATGCGCCGCTGTCGGTCCGCTCCGTCGTCATCGCGCCGCGCTCGCGGGCGATCAGCAGCGCCCAGCTGCAGGACGATCTCGGTGACGTGCTCGGCCGGCCGGTCTCGCTGCAGATCGATCAGGTCCTGCTCGATCCGGGGGCCGGCGCGGTCGAAACCCAGCGCGCCGAGCTGCAATCGGCATCGGCCAACGCCGCCCGGGACATCGCCGCCGCCGCTGCGGTCACCCGGCTGGTGGCGATGGCGGCCGGTGTGCCCGAAGATGCGGTGACCATCGATCGCGACCATCGCCGGGTGACGGCCTTTGCGGCGGCGCTGCCGGGGGCGCCGCTCGAAGCCTATTTCACCATCGAACAACGGGCCAGCACCGCCGCCGAAGGCTGGGTGGTGACGCTGGTTCCCCCCGTCACGGCGCTGCCGCGAATCGCCTTTGCCAACAATGTCGACACGCTCGATCCGGCAGCGGTCCGCGCCGTCGACCTGTCGATCTGGGCAGCCCGGCACTGGAACAGCCCGGCGCTGGGGGTTCCCGGCCTGCCGGCCGACGCGGCCGCCGTCCGCCAACCGACGCTGGCGCAGCGGCGGGCACTGGCGATCGCCAGCGTGCTGCGCGAACAGGGCATCACCGCCGTGCCGGCGCCGGCGGCGGGCCAGGCGTTCCAGCTCCTGCTGGGCGTGCCGCAGCCGCGGCCAGAGGCAGCAGGGCCGCCCGCTTGAAATCGCCCGCACGGCGATTCCGCCCCTTGCCGAACCGCGCCAGTCCCCCGATAGCCACGGTGCGGCGGCGTTGTTGCGGACAGGTGATTTTCGGATGAAACAGCGTGCGTGCGGCACGGCGGGCGTGCAGCCGGCGCGGCAAGCGGCGCGCTGACCCGTGCCCGACGCAGTCCTCAGTGCGCTCGTCCTCGTCTGCGCGCTCGCCATGTTCGTGTCCGAACGGATCCGGCACGACCTGGTCGCCTTGCTGGCGCTGCTGGCGTGCGTGCTGCTGGGCCTGGTGCCGCCCGGGGCCGCCTTTTCGGGCTTTTCGGACCCGGCCGTGATCGCGGTCGCGGCGATCCTGGTGGTCGGCCGCGCCGTCGAACTGTCGGGGGTCGCGGCGAGCATCGCCCGCGTCGCCATCCCCGCCCGCGCCGGCTTCGGGGTCCGCCTGTCGGGATTGCTCGTCGTCGCGGCGCTGCTCTCGGCCTTCATGAACAACATCGCGGCGCTGGTCATCACCATGCCCATCGCCACGGCCATCGCCCGCCAGGCAAAGCGATCGCCGGCGGCAACGCTGATGCCGCTGGCCTTTGCGACCATTCTCGGCGGCATGACGACGTTGATCGGCACGCCCGCCAACCTCATTCTGTCCTCGGTGCGCGAACAGTCGCTCGGTTCGCCGTTCGGCTTTTTCACCATGACTCCCGTCGGCGTCGCCGTCGCGGTGGTCGGGCTCGGTTATCTGGTGCTGGTCGGGTGGCGGCTGCTGCCGGTGCGGGCGTCGGCCGAACGCGAATCGCGGCCGCCGTGGCGCGTCTATGAACTCGCCGTGCCGGCAGGGTTCGGATCGGTGTCGATGCAGGCGCTGCGCCATCAGCTGCGGGGCGCAGCGACGCGGTTGCTGGCGGTCACCCGGTCGGGGGCGGGGGTGTCGCTGGACCATGATTTGCCGGTGGAACCGCAGGACCGGCTGCTGCTGCTGTCGCGCAACAACCAGTGGGAAACCGCCGAGACCATGGGGCTGGTCGCCGATGCCCAGCCGGGGGTGTCGGCCGATGCCGTCACCGCGCGGGTGGTGGTGGCGCACGGCTCGCTTCTCATCGGCCTGCCGCACGCCGATGTCGCGCTGCGCAGCGACAATCGCGTTTCGGTCGTCGGCGCCGGCCCGCGCGCCGCCCGGCTCCGGATGCCGCTGCGCAGCCTGTCGATCGAGGCCGGCGACCAGCTTTTCGTGCGCGGGGAACCAGCAGCGATCGCCAGCTTCGCGACCCGCGCCCGCCTGCTGGAAATCGACCGCATCGACCCCGTCCCGGTGGCGAAGGTGACGGCGGGGCTGATCCTGGCGGTGTTCGGCATCGCCATCGCCGCCATCGTCTTCGGCGGCGTGTCCCCCGCCATCGCCTTTGTCGCCGCCGCCATCGTTCTCGCCGCGACCCGGCTGATCCCGACCGGCGAAATCTATCGCTCGATCGACTGGAGCGTCATCGTGCTGCTCGGCGCGATGATTCCGGTCGGCGAAAGCTTCCAGACCAGCGGCGCCGCCGCCATTGCCGCCCGCCTGCTCAGCCAGTCGCTTGCCGACATGCCGCTGTTCGTCATCCTGGCCGCGGTGTGCAGCGTCACCATGCTGCTGTCGATCTTCCTCAACAATGTCGCGACCGCGATCATCATGGGGCCATTGGCGATCGACGTGGCGCAGCTGCTCGGTGTCGCGCCCGACGCCGCGCTGCTGGCGGTGCTGATCGGCGCCTCGGCCGACTTCCTCACCCCGATCGGCCATCAGAACAATCTGCTGGTGATGGGGCCGGGGGGCTATCGCTTCACCGATTACGCGCGCGTCGGCGGCATCCTCGTCGTGCTCGTCATCTGCGTCGCTGCCGCCACCCTGACGTTCCTCTATGGCTGACGCCGGCCGCACGACTTTTGTTGGTGCCCCGGCTGACGCCGGCCGCACGACTTTTGTTGGTGCGCCGGCTGACGCCGGCCGCACGGCGCTTGTTGATCGCCGCCCGCCCCGGTAACGGAGCCCCATGATCCCCGATTTCGACATCGCCGCCTTTGTTGGCGCCACCCTTGCCGAGGACATGGGCGCCGGCGGCGACCGCACGTCGGCGGCGGTCATCCCGGCGGGTGCGGTGCTGACCGCGGTGATGGACAGCCGCGATCCCGTCACCGTCGCCGGACTGCCCCTGGCCGCCGCCTTCTTCCGCGCCCTCGATGCCGATTGCCGCATCGAAACGCTGGTCGGGGAGGGGGAAAGCGTGGCCGCCGGAACCGACCTGATGCGGATCACCGGCAACGCCCGGGCGCTGCTCACCGCCGAACGCTCGGCGCTCAACACCGTCCAGCACCTGACCGGTATCGCGACGCTGACACGCACCTATGTCGATGCCATCGCCGGGACGGGGGCAACCCTGCTCGATACCAGGAAGACGCTGCCCGGCCTGCGGATCCTCGAAAAATACGCGACCCGGATGGGCGGGGCGACCAACCACCGGATGCGGCTGGATGACGGCGTGATGATCAAGGACAATCACATCGCCGTCGCCGGCGGAGTCGATGCCGCGGTGCGCGCGGCCAAGGCGGCGGGGCTGGCGGGCGTCGTCGTGGAGGTCGACACCCTCGACCAGATCGCACCGGCGCTCGCTGCCGGCGCCGACCGCCTGCTGCTCGACAATATGGGGCCCGACATGCTGCGCGCGGCGGTCGCGCTCGTCGCCGGGCGCGTGCCGACCGAGGCGTCGGGCGGCGTCAACCTGCAGACCATCCGCGCCATCGCCGAAACCGGCGTGGACTATATTTCCGTCGGCCGCATCACCCAGAGCGCGCCGGCCGCGGACATCGGCCTCGACTTCGGCTGATCCACTTTCATTCGTCACCCCCGCGCAGGCGGGGGTCCATCTCCGGGTCTCGGGCGATGGACCTCCGCCTGCGCGGGGGTGAGGAAATGTTCCAGACGCGGGATGAGCGGGATTGTGGCTTCAATCAGCTCCTAATCCAGCGAGAACGGATCCTCCTGCGCCGGCCGCGTCAAATGCCGCCGCTGGACGTTCATTTCGGCATGGGCGGGGCCGAGCAGCCGCGCGCGCTGGCGGTCGGCCTCGGCGGCGACCTTTTCCGTGGTGAAGACGCATTCGTCAAGGATGGCGCGGCGTTCCGACGGCGTCGCGATCTCGCAGCGGTCGAGACATTCCGCCACATGTTCGGGCACCCGGCGGCGGATGCGCACGGCCAGGTCGCCGGCATCGCTGTCCCAGGCGCCGCGATCGACCGTGGCGAGGAACAGCCGGCAGCTTTCACGGGCGACGGCCACGCGCGACACAGCCCAGTCGGCATTGCCGGCGAGCGCCTCCCATGCCGCATCGAGCGCCGGGTCGGGGGATTCGACGCGCCCGCGCGGCGTCCGGATGCGGCGGGTCGGCCGCGACGGCGCCGGGGTGGCGGTTGCTTCGACATCGTAACGCGCGCGGTCGCGGCGCCGGCGCGCCGCCGACTTGCGCATCGATTCAAAGATCACCAGCAACGCCGCCGTGCCCAGGATCGCCGCACCGGCGCCGCCGTGGATCAGCGCGCTGAAGCCCAGGCCGCCGAGCACCGCGAACGCCAGCGACACCAGCCGCGCGCGGACGAACAGCACGACGCCGGCGGTCGCCAGCAGCATGACGCCGATGGCGACCACCGCGAACATCAGCAGCGTGAGCAGCAGGAACGGCATCACGTCAGGCGCGGGTCTTGTCGAGGTGGCGGCGCACGAGCCGGATGTTGCGGCTGTTCGACCGGAACAGAAGGTCGAAGACATTGCCCGCCACCGGTATCGACCCGAGCGCGGTATCGACACCGACATTCATCAGCATGCGAGCGATGGTGCGCTTCGGCATGCCGAGATTGCGCGCCTCCCAGACCAGGTACAGCCCCATGACGCCGGCCACCGCATCGCCGGCGAGCGGCACCAGGCCCAGCACCGCATCGAGGCCGACGGCACGGTTGATCCCCGGAATGACGAAGGCGCGTTCCAGCACATGTTCCAGCGCGTCGATGCGCAACCGCGCGGCGGCGGCATCACGGGCGACATAACGCCGGGCCGTAGCGGCATAGGAGGCGGGAAAAGTGGCGGCCGTCACGGTCGCAGGTCTCCAGCGGCGAAATGCCGTCAACCCGATGTGGCCCCGATATCCGCGAATTCAAGAATGGCGTGCCGTCACTGCCATTCCATGAACAGCGCGGTGAACGTCAAAGTGTCGATGACGCCGTGCAGCAGGATGAGCGGCCACAGGTTGCGCCTGAACAGCAGGAACATGACGCCGAACGCGAGGCCGATACCCCCCGTCACCACCGCGCCGCGCAGCCCCTGGTAATAGAAATGGCCGTAACCGAAGATCACGGCGGAGACAAAGACTGCCGCAAGCGCGCCGGCCCGGCCGCCGCCGAACGCCGCGCCAAGCCGGGTGATGAGATAGCCGCGAAAGAACATCTCCTCGCCAAAGGCCGCCGCCGTCCAGACGATCGCCAGCCACAGCAGATAATGCGGCAGGCTGCCGGCGACATCGCCCCACCGGTCCTCGACCCCGCCCGAGACTTCGCGCAGGAAATCCAGCCCGATCGCCGGCCCGCCGATGGTGGTGATGGCCACGACAAGGGCAAAGGCCGGCAGCGCCAGCAGCGCCTGGGGAACGACCATCAGCCAGGCCCGAACCCCGCGCAACCGGCGCAGGCCCATCGCGGACCAGTCGACACCCCTGGAGCGCATGTACAGGGTGAGAAGCGCAAGCGTCAGCAGCAGCGAGGCCGGCCCCGCATAGCGCCACAACACCAGGCTCATCAGATATCTGGACAGGAATGTGAAGGCGACGAAAGCCGTCACCTCGGCGAGGATGCCGACGCGGGAAGCCGGCATCGCGCCGCTGCGGATGGCGAGGGGGTCCATCGCCCCCATGTGTATTACCTATATAACACTGTCAACGCGACTGCGTGCTAAATCGCGCCCGTCAGTGCAGCGGGCAGGGCGCCTTCGTTGGCGGCGCGCAGGCGTTCGATCGAAACACCCGCCACACGGTTGCCGCCGGTGGTGCCGATCCGCCGCGCCGGCTGGTCGGGGCTGACATCGGCGGGCAGGGTGACGAGATAGCGGCCCTGGCCCTCCCCGAACGCAGCCGCCGCATCGGGCAGCGCATCGGCGTCGAGGACGGCCCCGATGTTGCCGGCCAGCGCCATGCGCGCCAGCGCGACGAGCACGCCGCCGCCCGACACGTCATGGACAGCGGTGGCGGTCCCGGCAGCGATCAGCGCCGCGACCGCGTCGCCGGCGGCGCGTTCTGCGGCGAGGTCGACCGGCGGCGGCGGGCCGTCCTCGCGGCCATGGCATTCGCGCAGCCACAGCGACTGGCCGAGATGGCCGCTTTCGGCGCCGACCAGCCAGATCGCCTCGCCCTCGGCCTTGAACGCCAGCGTCATCTGCCGGTCGTAATCGGCGATGAGCCCGACGCCGCCGACCGCCGGCGTCGGCAGAATCCCGACACCGTTGGTTTCATTGAACAAACTCACATTGCCCGACACCACCGGAAAGTCGAGCGCGCGGCACGCTTCCGCCATCCCCTCGATGCAGCCGACGAACTGCCCCATGATTTCGGGCCGCGTCGGCGCGCCGAAGTTCATGCAGTCGGTGATCGCCAGCGGCCGCGCGCCGACCGCAACCAGGTTGCGCCACGCTTCCGCCACCGCCTGCCGGCCGCCCTCCACCGGGTCGGCGAAGCAATAGCGCGGCGTGCAATCGGTGGTGATCGCCAGCGCCTTTTTCGTGCCATGCACCCGCACCACCGCCGCATCGCCGCCCGGGCGCTGAACGGTGTCGGCGCCGACCATATGGTCGTACTGCTCCCAGATCCAGCGCTTGGAGGCGAGGTCCGGGCACGCCATCAGCGCCAGCAGATCGGCGCCCAGGTCGGCCGATTCCGGCACATCGGCCAACGGCGCGCGCTTCGGCGTCGGCACCCACGGCCGGTCGTATTTCGGCGCGGCATCGGCCAGCGGCGCCAGCGGGATCTCGCCCACGGTCTCGCCATGGAAGGTCAGCGTCAGCGTGCCGCCTTCGACGACTTCGCCGATCACCGCGAAATCCAGCTCCCACTTCCTGAAGATCGCTTCCGCAAAGGCTTCGCGGCCGGGCTTGAGCACCATCAGCATGCGCTCCTGGCTTTCGCTCAGCATCATTTCATAGGGCGTCATCCGCGTCTCGCGCACCGGCACCTTGTCGAGGTCCAGCCGCAGCCCGACGCCGCCCTTCGACGCCATTTCGACGCTCGACGAGGTCAGGCCCGCGGCGCCCATGTCCTGGATGGCGACGATCGCGTCCGACGCCATCAGCTCCAGGCACGCCTCGATCAGCAGCTTCTCGGTGAACGGGTCGCCGACCTGCACCGTCGGCCGTTTGTCCTCGCTGGCGTCGTCGAATTCGGCCGATGCCATGGTGGCGCCATGGATGCCGTCGCGGCCGGTCTTGCTGCCGACATAGACGACGCTGTTGCCGATGCCGGCGGCGGCCGAATAGAAAATCTTGTCCTGGCGGGCCACGCCGACCGTCATCGCGTTGACGATGATGTTGCCGTTGTACGCCTTGTGGAAATTGGTCTCCCCGCCGACGGTCGGCACGCCGACGCAATTGCCATAGCCGCCGATCCCGGCGACGACGCCCTTGATCAGATGGCGCATCTTGGGCGCGTCGATCTCGCCGAAGCGCAGCGCATTCATGTTGGCGACCGGCCGCGCCCCCATGGTGAAGACATCGCGCAGGATGCCGCCGACGCCGGTGGCGGCGCCCTGGTACGGCTCGATGAAGCTGGGGTGGTTGTGCGATTCCATCTTGAAGATGGCGGCATCGCCATCGCCGATGTCGATGACCCCGGCGTTCTCGCCCGGCCCGCAGATCACCCAGGGCGCCTTCGTCGGCAGCTTGGCAAGGTGCAGCCGCGACGATTTGTAGGAACAATGTTCCGACCACATCACCGAGAAGATGCCGAGTTCGAGCATGTTGGGAACCCGCCCCATGGAGGCGACGACCCGGTCATATTCGTCCGGGGTAAAGCCATGGTCGGCGACGATCTGGGGGGTGATTTCGGGGGCCGGGTGGGTCATGGCGCGGGCGATAACGGATAGCACCGGATTTGTCATTCCCCCGCAATGAAGTTCATGTTATGTTCTCACATCATTCGGGGAGAAACAGGATGACGACCAAAGCGATTGCCGACGATGTCGTGGCGATGTCGAAGGCGGGGAACATCGAGGGCATCGGCCCGAAATACTGGGCAGACGACATTGTCAGCATCGAGGCCATGGACGGCCCGATGGGTCGCATCGAGGGCAGGGCCGGGGTCGATGCCAAGGGCGAATGGTGGTCCGGCGCGCACGAGATCCACGGCGCCGAAACCCATGGCCCCTGGGTCAACGGCGACCAGTTCAGCGTCCGCTGGGTCATGGACGTGACGCAAAAAGACAGCGGCACCCGCCTGACGATCGACGAGATCGCGCTTTACACGGTCCGCGACGGCAAGATCGTCGAGGAAAAGTTCTTCTATTGAGGACGGTGGCTGTTGCGGGGTCAGGTCCGGGTCAGGGCATAGGCCGTGGTGGCGACGCCAACCCCGACCAGTGCTGCCACCAGCGCCACCAGCCGCCGCCGGTTGCCCGCCCGCCCGACAAAGCGCCCGATGACCCCGTCATCGCGCTTGCCACCGACCGCCCAGACCAGCAGCGCGAACCACAGCAGGAACGACACCATCGACAGCACATTGAGCCCCGCGATCAGCCGCCGCTCGGGATGCTGCCGGGCAACGGCAATGATCGTCGGCACGAAGTTGAAGACGAGCACCGCGACAAGGGCGATGCCGAACAACATGAGCCTGCCGATGTCCATGATCCGCCTCCGCGTTTCACCGGATCAAGCTTAATCCTTCGGCGTGTGGCGGACAAGACGACGGGACGCGGCCGGGCCACGCAAGCGCCTCGCCCGAAAACAGGTGCCCCATCAAACGCAGTCGTCCGATCGCGCCGCGCAGGGCATCGAAACCGGCCGCTGTTTGCGGGGCTGCAGGTGGCGACGAAACGACGTCAATGGTCGCGCGTCGCGGCATCGGCCCGCCACGTCACATCTGCGGCGAGCAGGGCGGTCATGGTCGGTGCGATGCAGTTCTGCATCTCCTGCACTGTCCTTACCGCGGGAACACAGGCAAGCACGGCGTTGCAAACGGCATCGTCCAGCAGGGGATCGCCGCTCCGGCGCTTGAAATGGCACCGCGTCGTGCCGGTCCTGCGATCGATCTTCGTCGTCATCCGCAGACGCTTCAGCCGCTCCATTCGCTGCGCGGTGACGACGATGTCGCCCGTCTCTGCCGGCACGGCCGCGGCCTGCGTCAATAGAAGTGCAGCGAGAAGAATCATCGACGTGCGCCGATCGTGTACACGAAGCGAACGCCAACATTATCGATTCCAGGGTTCTGGCTGGAAAAGAGTTGGCGGTGGCTGAAATGCTCCCACGTCGCCTCCACTGCCCAGTGCCGGTTCAGCCGGACCCCGACCGATGCGTTGGGATTGAAGAGAAGGCGCGAGCCGAAGGACGTGCGCCTGCGATAAACATCATATCGTCGCTGCGCGTCTCGGGCAGGCAGGCCTGCTTCGAAGGGATCCGGCGTGAAACGATAGCCGTCATGCACGGTGAGACCGATCCCGAATTGACCATAGACCCGGTTTTGCAAGACGTGCTGGCGCCATTCGGCACCCACGCTGGCGAAACTCGTGCGGCCATCCGTATTGATCTGCAATTTGCCGGTCAGTCGCGGTTTCAACGCAATGGACAAAGGTGCGCTGCGATAGACCAGTTGGATATCGACAGTTCCATCCTCTTCGCTGCCTTCATAAATCTGGCCGCCGGGCAGCGTGGGCAAATCGAATATCAGTTGTCCGCCAAGAGGATGAAAATTCGCACCATGTCGCAATAGGCCGATGGCGACTTCGGGTCCGGCCCGTTGCAGTGGCGCTTCCGCATCGAAATCGTGCTCCTGCGATGCCGCCGATGCAGCGGCGAGCGTCATTGCGGCGCCAAAGACGCTCTTCCAGCCGATCATCCATTCCCCTTCAAGGAAGCCGTCGCACAACCGACGTTGATCGTGTAAAATAGCAATATATGTTCGTCAAACAGAAAGAAATAGGTGTCTGACAGATATTCACTCCCGCTGTGGAAGGCGCGTGTCTGTCGGTGGGCCGGCATCGCATTCATCCTGGTGGCGGCATTGTGGGGCCTGGCCGCCACCGCGCAGGCCATTGTTCCGGGATGGACCCTGTCCTGCAGCGACGAGCGGGGATGCCGGCAGTCGGCGGATCTCATCCGACTGCTGCCAGCAAGGGAGCAGGTTGCGGTACGGGATCACCCTGCCGCGGAAGCGCACCTTGCCGCCCATGCTGCCCGGCCCGCCGTGCGCATGGGCCTGGCAGCACTCACGCTGCTCGACGAGGGGTTGCTGGTTTTCCTGTTCCTGGCTGTCGGCCTGACGTTGCTCCGGCTTGGCAAACGCGGCGAACATGTGCTGGTGCGCGCCTTGCCATGGTTGAAACGCGGTGCATTCGCGGCGATGCTCTGGGCGGTCGCGCAGCCGCTGACGGATAGCTTGCGGGCCATGCTCCTGTTTCCCGGTACGCCGAGCGGTGCGTCCTGGTTTGTCGGCATCGACCTCACTGTTGCCGGGCCTGCGCTGCTGTTCGCGGTCGCCGCCTATGCGACCACCTGGGCACTGGAGGCGGGCATTTGCGCCGAGCGCGATCTGGCCGATTTCATCTGATGCCGGTCATTGTCAGTCTCGACGTGATGCTCGCCCGGCGCAAGGTCCGTTCCAAGGAACTGGCCGAAGCGATCGGCATCACGGAATCGAACTTGTCGTTGTTAAAGTCGGGAAAGGTGAAGGGGGTCCGCTTTTCCACACTTGCCGCGATCTGTCGTTATCTCGGGTGCCAGCCGGGGGACATTCTCGCCTATGAGCCGTCGGACGACGATCTGCATCCCGACGCCAATGAATAACCGGCCGTCCTCGCCTGTCGCCCTGTCCTACACGAACCAGAAAGGTTAAGAAGTCCGGCCAGATGCTCTTTGAACCGTATGGAACGCGATACGTGCGTCTTGCTCTAGCCTCTTGCGAGGCAGGGGGCGGGGCGGCGGCAGGCCGCTGCTACCCGCCGAAATGCCTCATCTTCCCACGAAAGCGGCATCGTGCACGGCATCGGCCCTCGACAAGCGAGGCACGCCGCCGCCTTTACATTCATAAAATCGATCACAGCGTCAATCAGACATCCGAAAAAGACGCAAATCGGTGTGACTTTCGAGACTTTCGGGCGCGAATATGATCAGGGAATCGATAACAGCCTCGCCAACGCGCATGCCGCGTTCAGCCCCCAGGATCGACCCGCAACGCCGCCGTTTGCCGGCGCCCGTTCGCCAAAAACCCCGCTTGGGCAATTCCCCGCCCGGCGCTATGGTTGCGCTGCAACATGGGCAGGGACGATGAATGCCGCGCACGCGACCGGACGGCAAGAAAACCCAGATCGTCGTTGTCGGCGGTGGGGCAGGGGGGCTGGAGCTTGTCACCAAGCTCGGCGCCAACCTGTCGCGCCAGGATTTCGACATCATCCTTGTTGATCGCAACGCCACCCATATCTGGAAGCCGCTGCTGCACGAGGTCGCGGCCGGGTCGCTCGATGCCAATCTCGACGAGGTCGGCTATCGCGGCCATGCCTTTCGCTGGGGTTACCGCTATTTCGACGGCGCGCTGGAGGATATCGACCGCGCCGCCAAGCAGATCGTCGTCGCGCCGATCATCGATGAGGATGGCAACGAGGTCATCGGGCGGCATCGCATCCGCTATGACTATCTGGTGATGGCGGTCGGGTCGGTGTCGAACGACTTCGGCACGCCGGGCGTGCGGGAGAATACCATCTCGCTCGATACCCGCGCCGATGCCGACCGCTTCCGCCGGCGGCTGCTCAACCAGTGCTTGCGCGTCTCGCGCCAGATGACCGCCGACCCCGACGCCGAATCCTATGCCCGCGTCGCCATCGTCGGCGGCGGCGCCACCGGCGTCGAGCTGGCGGCGGAACTCTATTCGGCGGCCACGGCGCTGGGCTTCTACGGGCTGGAGGTCTTTGATGAAAAGCGCCTGCAGGTGACGCTGATCGAGGCCGGGCCGCGCATCCTGCCGGCGCTGCCCGACAAGCTGGCGGCCTCCGCCACTGCCGAGCTCGAAGCGCTGGGCGTCCGGGTGCTCGCCAACACGCCGGTAACGTCGGCGACACCCGAGGCGATCATCACCAAAAGCGGGGAGGTCATCGGCGCCGACATCATGGTCTGGGCCGCGGGTGTGAAGGGGGCGCCGTTCCTGGCCAACATCGGCGGGCTGGAAACGACGCGCAACAACCAGCTGGTCGTCGGGTCGACGCTGCAGACGACGCTCGACGACTGCATCTTCGCCATCGGCGACTGCGCCTATTATGTGCCGGAGGGGCAGGGCCGGCCGATTCCGCCGCGTGCCCAGGCGGCACACCAGATGGCGACGACGGTCTATCACAACCTGCGCGCCGCCATCGCCGGCAAGCCGATGCGCGACTTCGTCTATCGCGACAAGGGCTCGCTGGTCAGCCTGGCGCGCTACACCACCGTCGGCAGCCTGATGGGCAATCTCGTCGGCGGCCGCATGGCGATCGAGGGCCGGCTGGCGCGGCTGGTCTATACCTCGCTGTACCGCATGCACCTGCTCGCCATCCATGGCTGGGTGAAGGGTTTTTCGCTGCTGCTCGTCGGGCACGTCAACCAGGTCGTCCGCCCCCAGCTGAAGCTGCACTGACGCCTTATTCGTGAAACTCGGCGAGTTCCGGGATGCGGGTGAAGGCGATGCGCGGGCCCTGTGACCGCGACGCGCCCGCGGCATCATGGCCCAGGGTGACGGCATCGCGGCCGAAGCGGGCGTTGACCTTGTCCATGGCGACCGACAGCGCCAGTCGGCGCGCCGCATCGGCGGCGGAAGGGGTGGAGGGGCCATCGAACAGGCCCGGCGCGGAGGCGCCCTGGAACAAATCGTGTTGGACCGCACCGGCGTCGCCGAGCTCGCCAAGGACGATGCTGACCTGGAGATAGCGCTGCGGGCCGAACTCGCCGCGCATGCGATGCCAGAGCGTGTCGAGCCGTTCGAGCAGCGTCACCGTGTCCATGACCTGCGGCAGCCGCAGCCCGGACGACCATTTGGCCGGCTTTTCGCCGAACCGGGCTTCCGCCTTGACCGCCAGGCCGATCCAGCCGGCGGTGCGTTCGGCGCGGCGCAACCGGGTCGCGGCCTTGGCGGCGAGGCGGCGGGCGACCAGCCGCGCCCGGTCGGGGCTGCGCTTGTCGGGGCCGAGCACATGGCTGTGGCCGATGCTGCGCTGCTGCGTCGGCACTTCGGCGACATCGGCGCCCTGCAACAGCCAGTGCATGCGTTCCCCCCAGACGCTGCCCCAGGCCAGGCGCGCCTCGCGCGGGGTCAGCGCCAGCAACCGTTCCATGGTGACGATGCCGGCAGCGGCCAGTCGGCGTTCCATGTTGCGGCCGACGCCCGGGATGTCGGACAGTTTCAGCGTCGCCAGCCGCGCCGCCAGCGTTTCGGGCGGCAGGATGGTCAGGCCGTCGGGCTTCTGCATGTCCGCCGCCATCTTGGCGAGCAGCCGGTTGGGGGCGACTCCGATCGACACCGTCAGGCATTCGCCGACATGGGCGCGGATGCCGGCCTTGATGCGCGCGGCGAGGGCGGTGACGGCGGCCGGTGCATTTTCATTGTCGAGCAGGCGGCAGGCGACCTCGTCGATCGAGCAGACGGCGGTGACGGGGACATGGCGCTCCACCTCGGCGATGATGGCGTGGTGGAAGCGGACATATTCGCCATGGCGGGCCGGGACGACGCGAATGTCGCGGCACAGCGCGCGTGCTTCGTGGATCTTGGTGCCGGTGCGGATGCCGAATTTCTTGGCTTCGTAGCTGGCGGCAATGGCGCTGGTCGAATCGCTGTCGACGGGGGCGACGACGACCGGCTGGCCACGCAGCGACGGGTCAAGCTGTTGCTCGACATGCGCAAAATAGCTGTTGAGGTCGAGATACAGCCAGCGGAGCGATGCCGTCACCATGGCGGGTGCATAGCACGGCAGGAACATTAGGGGAACACGGCAACACCCCTATCGGCACGGCGCGCGAGCCATTAACCCCGGCGGCGTGAACAGCGTGACCAACCGCGGCGTCTTCTGGATGATCCTGTCCTGCACGGCCTTTGCGTCGATGTGGGTGCTGATCCGCTATGCCTCGCGCGAAGTGCACGCCTTCCAGATCGTGTTTTTCCGCTGCGCGATCGGCACGCTGGTGCTGTTGCCGATGATGCTGCGCAACCCAGGGCTGATCCGGCTGTCGCGGCTGACCGCCAATCTGCGCCGCGCTGCGTCGGGGTTCATCGCCACCATGGGCACCTTCTATGCGGTGGCGCACGCGCCGCTGGCGACGGCGTTGAGCATCAACTACACGGCGCCGCTGTTCGCCACGGCGGGCGCCGTGCTGTTCCTGGGCGAAAAGATCCATTTTCGCCGGGTGGCGGCGCTGGCGGCGGGCTTTGCCGGCATGTTGATCGTCGTGCGGCCGGGCGCCCTGCCGCTGACGCCGGGGGTGCTCGCGGCGGTGATCTCGGCCGTCTCGACGGCGTTTTCGATCGTCGCCATCCGCCAGCTGGTGGCGACCGACGACAGCCGGGCGGTGGCGTCCTGGACGTTCATCCTGATGACGCCGCCCAGCTTTATCGCGGCGCTGTTCGTCTGGCGCTGGCCGCCGGCCGATGTCTGGCCGCTGCTGGTCGCTATCGGCTGCGCGGCGGCGGTGGGGCAGCTGGCGATGAACAAGGCCTTTTCGCTCGCCGAAGCCTCGGCGGTGCTGCCCTATGACTTCGTTCGCTTCGGGCTGGTGACGCTGGCCGGCATCGCGCTGTTCGGCGAACGGGTCGACCAGATGACTATCCTCGGCGGCGTCGTCATTTTCGGCGCCACGGTCTATCTGGCGGTGCGCGAACGCCAGGTGGCGCGGGCGTTGCTGGCGGCGTCGGTGCCCGAACGGCCGGATTGACCCATCTGTTTTGAAGGTTGCCGCTTGCGGAAACCCTTCCCATAGAGAGGCCGAATTCTTTGGGAGAGCGATGATGGAACTTGCAGGTTTGTCGGCCGTGGTCACCGGCGGCGCATCGGGGCTGGGCGAAGCGACGGCGCGCGCGCTCGCGGCACAGGGCGTCAAGGTCGCCATCTTCGACATGAACGCCGAAAAGGGCGAAGCCGTCGCCGCGGACATCGGCGGTGTGTTCTGCAACGTCAACGTCACCAGCGACGAATCGGTCGATGCGGGCTTTGCCAAGGCACGCGCCGCGATCGGCCAGGAACGCATTTTGATCAACTGCGCCGGCACCGGCAACGCCGCCAAGACCGCCAGCCGCAGCCGCGAAACGGGGGAAATCAAGCATTTCCCGCTCGACGCCTTCAACATGATCATCCAGATCAACCTCGTCGGCACCTTCCGCTGCGTCGCCAAGTCGGCGGCGGGGATGCTGACCCTGCCGGCACTGGCGGACGGCGAGCGCGGCGCGATCGTCAATACGGCGTCGGTGGCGGCCGAAGACGGCCAGATGGGCCAGGCCGCCTATTCGGCGTCGAAGGGCGGCGTCGTAGGCATGACCCTGCCGATCGCGCGCGACCTGATGAGCGAAGGCATCCGCGTCAACACCATCCTGCCCGGCATCTTCAACACGCCGCTGATGAACGGCGCGCCGCAGAATGTGAAAGACGCGCTCGCCGCCTCGGTGCCGTTCCCGAAGCGGCTCGGCAACCCCAGCGAATATGCGTCGCTGGCAGTGGAGATGTGCCGCAATTCCTATTTCAACGGCGAGGATGTGCGGATCGACGGCGCCATCCGGATGGCGCCCCGCTGAGTCGCAGCGCCGCGCGCGCGTAGCGAAGCGCTACGCGCCGACAGGCGCAAGACCGGCCGGCGGGGCGGCGGGGCCTTCCCCGCCGAACCCGTCCGACGCCAGCATGGGCTTTGCCCATGCGCCCTTTCAATCGGCCATGAGCTTTGCCCATGCCCCTCGACCTCAACCCTCACCCATCGATCGCTTTCGCCAGCGCAAAGTCCCGCGCCGAAAGCCCGCCGGCGTCGTGCGTCGTCAGCCGGACATCGACCTTGTTGTAGACATTCGACCATTCCGGATGATGGTCGGCCTTTTCCGCCAGCAGCGCGACGCGCGACATGAAGGCAAAGGCTGTGACGAAATCGGCGAAGCGATACTGCCGCTCGATCCCGTCGCCGTTCCGGGTCCAGCCCGGCACATCGGGCAGCGCGGCGGTGATTTCGGCGTCGTTCAGTCTGGCGATCATTTTGGGGCCTCGTATCGGACAATCGCGTGCGGTATCAGCCGGCGATGACCAGCCGTCAAACGCTCAGCCCGACTCTTGCCGACATCGAGGCGCTGGCGCAGGCCGCGGTGGAGCGCCTGCCGCCGCTGTTCCGCGACCATCTCGGCCATGTCCTGCTGCGCGTCGAGGATTTCCCCGATGCCGAGGTGATGGCCGAGATGGGGCTGGAGAGCGAATGGGAGATCCTGGGGCTGTACCAGGGCCGCCATGTCGGGATGAAGGGCGACGAGCCATCGGGTGTGCTGCCCGACATGATCTTCCTGTATCGCCGGCCGTTGCTCGATGAATGGTGCGAGGGCGAGGACAGCCTGGAAGCAATCGTCACCCATGTGCTTGTCCATGAGGTCGGCCATCATTTCGGGCTGAGCGATGACGCCATGGAAGCGATCGAGGCCGCAACGAATTGACGCGCGCCGCCCAGGTGCAATAGCGTTGAAATGCTGCAAGGCAGTTTTCGTCGCGGGGGCGCGGCCGTCGGGGGGCCATCGCATGGCAAAGCCATTTCGGGACTATCACAACCAGTTGCTGGCCGCGATCGGCACGCCCGGCGACTATAATCCGGCATGGGGCGACGTGGCACGCGGGGTCGCCGACCTGGTGACGATGCAGGGCTTCGACGCGCGGCGGGTCGGGATTCCGGCCGCGATCCGCACCCGCATGGTAACACCGCGCGGCGAAAAGCGCCGCACCGAGGCAGCGATGCTGCGCGCCGCCGCCCAGGCGCCGGAGGGCGCGACCGGGCCGGCGGCGACCGCCGGTGCCGCGCGCGCGCTGGCGCTGAAAACGGTGCGGCACCTCTACATGCAGCAGTCGTTCGGCAAGCAGAAGGTGTGGATATTGTCGCTGCCGGAATCGCTGCGGGCGTTTCCGGTCGAATTCGCCAACAGTTCCGCCGACACCGTCGACAAGGTGCTCGACAGCGGCGGGGAACGCTTTTCGGCCAAGGCGATCAGCGACCTGGGGGAGGCGTGCCAACTGGCGCTGGCCTGGGTCGGCCGGGCGATGATCGTCGCCGGGGCGCCGCTGCTGCCCGAACATCGCAAGCTGTTCCACCGCTGGTTCGTGCCCGCCGGCACGCCGGACGAGGCCACCAAGATCACCGACCATGCCGCACGGCTGCTGCCGCAGCTGCAGCGCATCGCCGCCGGGTTGAAGACCGGCCAGGTGATCCTGACCGATTCGCCGCACGAACGCGGCACGGCGAGCGGGCTGGAGCATGCCGAAGGCTTTGGCTATTTCAACGACCTGATCGCGATCCATATCGAAAAGGGTTTTTTCAGCACCGCCAACACCTTGAGCGGCAAGACCAACTGGGCGCGGGTGCTGGTCCATGAACTCAGCCATCTTTATGCCCGCACCGTCGACCATGCCTATTCCTGGCAGGGGCTGCTGCCGCGCGACGACGATGCCCTGACCCATGCCAATGGCGCCCATGTGCGCCGCGACCCGAAATTTCCGGCGGTGCGCACCCTGACGCTGGAGCAGTGCCGCACCAATGCCGACAGCTGGGCGTTCTTCGTCGCCGATGCCGCCGGGGCGTTGACGGCGGGTGATCGCATGCAGGCGCTCGGCGCGCGCTTGTATGACAGCATCGGTGAGCGCATGGACCCGGCAACGGCGGTGGCATTGCGATCGCGTGCGGCGTGAACAGCGGCGGGCGACCGCGCTGGCACGGTATCGCGCGATCCTGCCTCGCCGGTATCGCGATTGCCGCCTGCCAGGCGGCGAAGGATGACAGCGCCATGACCACCTCGTCCGATCGCGATTCCCCGGCGGCCGTTGTCAGCCGGTTGCCACCGGCACGGGTCGCGCCGGTGACCATCGGCGCCACCACCTATCGCCAGGTCGTCGGATCGACGACTCCGGAACCCGGGCAATTGGGCGGCATGCTGGGCGCTTTCGCCAGCGATGGCGCGCCTCTGTGGCGGCTGAAGATCTATGACAACCGGCGCCAGGGCGACCTGGAGGGCGATGTCCAGGACGTCTATTTCCGGTCGATGCGCGCCGATGATGCCGGCGGGCTGGTCATCGAGAACGAGGATGGCGCGCGGTTTCGCGTCGATGTGACGGCACGGACGGTGACGCCGCTACCGGCCGGGGCAAGCGGTGCGGCGGCGGATGCGGGCCTGCGACCCGACTGACGGTCACCGCACCGTCAACCGGGCGCGGTCGAAGACATGGCGGCCATCGGTGAGCGCGATGACATGGACACCCGGAACCGGGGCCCACAGTGCAGTCGCCGTGCCGCCATCGTGGCGCGTCGCCAGCGGCCGGCCGTCGATGGTCAACGACAAAGCGGCAGGGCCGGTGCGGGCGCGGATGGTGACGCGCTGGCGCGCCGGCGGAATATCGGGATCGAGCGCGACGACGCTGCCATCGGCGGGCGCCAGCAGGCGCGGCCGCGCGGCGGCGGGATCGGTGGCGGTGAAACGCGCCATTTCGGTGCCGGCGAGGAACAGCTCGTCGCGCGGCGGTTCGATGGCGGGGACGAAGCTGACCCGCTGGCGAACGATGCCGGGGGGCAGGCGAAACGCGCCGCCGGGGCGGGCGGCATGGAGGCCCTGCAGGATCGCCGCCCAGGCCGGGGCGGCGCCGCTGGTGCCCGACACGCCGACCATCGGATCGCCTTCGAAATTGCCGACCCAGACGCCGACGGTGAAACGGTCCGAAAAGCCGATGCACCAATTGTCGCGCAGCGCCTTCGACGTGCCGGTCTTGACCGCGGCGGGGAAGGGCAGGACGAGGCCATTGTCCTCCCCGAACGTGGCGGTGCGGGCGGCCGGGTCCGACAGGATATCGCGGATGATCGCGGCGGCGCCGGCGTCGATTGCCTGGCGGTCGGCGGCCGGGGCGCCGGGGGTGATGCGGAGCAGCGACCAGCGGCCACCGCGAGCCAGCGCACGGAACGCGGCGGCCTGTTCGACAAGGCTGACTTCGGCCGAGCCCAGCGCCAGCGAAAAGCCGTAGTAATCGCCGTCGCGGGTGATGCCGGCATAGCCGATGTCGAACAGCCGCTCGCGAAAGCCGTCGACGCCGACGAGCAGCAAGGTGCGGACGGCAGGGACGTTGAGGCTGTTGCCCAGAGCCGAGCGGACGCTGACGGGTCCGCGAAACTGGCGGTCGTAGTTCTGCGGGACGTACAGCCCCGAGGCGGTATCGAGATCGACGGGCGAATCGTCGAGCACCGAGGCGGCGGTGAGCAGGCGGCGTTCGAGGGCGAGGGCGTAAAGTTGCGGCTTCAGCGTCGATCCGGCCTGGCGCTGGGCAGTGACGCCATCGACGCTGGCCGCGGTTGACGCGGGGCCAGCGGAGCCGACCCAGGCGAGGATGTCGCCGCTGGCATTGTCGACGACGATCGCGGCGCCGTCGCGCGCGCCGCGGGCGCTGAGCGCCGCCATCTGGCGGGTGAGGGCGGCGGTGGCAAGGCGCTGGACGTCGGCATCGATGGTGGTGGCGACATCGCCGCGCGTGCCGGGGACAAGCAGCCGGTTGGCGAGCTGCGGCGCCAGGTCGGGGGCGGCGATGGGCGCGCGCGGGCCGAGCAGGCGATCGGCGGTGAGGGCGATGCGCGCGCACGCCAGGTCCGGCGCGGTGCGGCAGGCGCGGGCCGTCACGGTGGCGGGCGGCGCCTGGGGGGAGCGGGCGAGCGCGGTGAGGACGGCTGCCTCGGCGGCGTCGATGGCCGCGGGGGCGTGGCCGGCAAGGCCCCGCGCCGCGGCGTCGATGCCGACAAGGTCGCCGCGAAAGGGCAGAAGGTTGAGCCAGGCTTCGAGGATCTGGTCCTTGGTCCAGCGGCGTTCGAGGGCGACCGCGGCGCGGCCCTGCATGATCTTCTGCCGCCAGCTGCGGGTGCCGGCGCTGCCGAGCGTCGGGTCGAGCAGCGCCGTAAGCTGCATGGTGATGGTGCTGGCGCCGCGGTTGGCGCGGCCTTCGGCGCGATCGCGAACGCTGGCGGCGACGGCGCGCCAGTCGATGCCGGCGTGTTCGGCAAAGCGCCGGTCTTCGGCGGCGACGATGCGGTTGCGCAGCGCCGGGCTGATGTCGGCGAGCGGCACCCAGGCGAGGCGGCGCTGGTTGGGGTCGGTGCGGCGGACGGCGAGGACACGGCCGTCGCGGGCGAGCAGCCGCGCCTCGCTGGTGGCGCTGGCGCTGCGGGCACCGGCGAAATCCGGCGGGGCGAGCGGCGTGGTGGCGATGAGGAGGATGAGGGTGGCAGCGACGAGGACGAGAAGCAGGCAGGCGGTTCTGGTCATCTAGCGGGGGGCGACGGTAAGCGGCGCATTGGGCAGCAGCGCGAGCATTTCGGGGCTGTAGAGCGCTTCGACGCGCGTCGGCGGCATCCGGAAGCGGCCGGTGCTGCCGAGGCGCACGGTGTAGCTGTAGCTGACCGGCGCGCGGCCGAGCGCGGCATAATGGGCGTGAACGGCATCGCCGCGCCGCTCGACGAAGCTGGGGCTGGTGCCGGTGCTGGCGTCCTCGCCGAGCATCTGCGACCGGCCGCCCATCGACCCGCCGAGGATGGTCGCGCCGGCGGGGACGGGATCGTTGATCACCACCCATTCGACCGGCGCGCGGGGCGTGACGGTGACGGTGACACGGACGACATCACCGCGGGTCCAGCGACCGGGGGTGGCCTGTGACACGGCGGCGATGCTCCGGCTGGCCGAAAAGCCGCTGGTGAACGCCGTCGTCAGCGGCACCGCGGCGCGGGCGGTGACGATCACCCAGGGTTCGCCGCTGCCCTGGTGGGTGACGGTCAGCGGCGTCTGGGCGGCGGGCCAGGGCAGCGTCTGCGGCGGTGGCGGCGCCGTCCAGACGAAATCGCGGCTGGCGGTGCCAATGCGGACGCTGGTGGTGCCGGTGACGGGGGCCGCCTCGAACCGCCGGGTGAAGTCGCGCATCGCCAATGTGCCGCGGGCGTTGGCGATCGTGGTGTCCCAATGGCCCTGGCGCTGGCGCAGCATCAATGCGCGGGCCAGCAGCGGCACGTCGGCGCGCCAGCCAGGCCGCGGCACGGCAAAGCCCACAAGGCGCGCGGCAGTGGCATCGGCCGAGGTCAGCAGTCCGGCTCTGTCGTCCTGCCGCAGGCGCAGCGTCGTGCCCTGGCGGTCGAGCCGGCTGCGCAGCACCGCTTCCGCCCGGGCGCCGGCGGTGCGCGCGGCGGGGGTGGCGACGCGGTCGGTGATGGTGAGGAAGTCGATGATCGTCGCCGTCGGCCAATTGTCCGGCGCGACGGTGATGGTGTCGACCAGCGCCGGCGGCAGCGCGCCGGCGGTCGCCAGCGCGGCAAGCGCCGCCATCCGCGTCGGAATGTCGAGCGTGCCGCCGGTCTGGCCACCGACACTTGTGGTCAGCCCGGCGATCAGGCGATTGCGCGGCGCGGCGGGCAGCGGCCAGCCACTGGCGGCGGACAGATCGAGGATATAGGCGCTGAGCCCGACATCGCCGCGCAGCCATTCGCCGGGGAAAAAGCGCGCCAACCCGTCGCTGTCGAGATAGCCGGCAAGCGCTTGCGCGGCACTCTCCCATCCGGCGCGATCGCCGGTGGCGACGGCGCGCGACAGCCGTTGTTCGATACAGTCATAGGGGTAGGCGGCCATATAGCGGCGCACGCCGGGCAGGTCGCCACCCAGGCTGCGGCTGACGGCGATGTCGATGCCGCCGCGTCCGGGCAGTGCACCAGCGGGCGCGGCGACGGGGACGGCAGCGCCGCCCGGCTGCATCAGGCTGGCCTGAAGGACCTGGTCGGGAACGGCGGGCAGCACCGTCTGGGTCACGCGGACCGCGTCATGGGCGGAGGCGGATCGGGCGTCGATGGCCCAGACCACCGGGCCCTTCACGGGCGCGACGATGCGCCAGGCGACATTGGCGGCGCCGCCGGCGGGAATGTCGCGGTCCTGGGGTGGCAGGGTGATGGCGCCGGCGGTGCCGGTCAGGCGGACGCGCATTGGCGCCGCGGTCGCGTTGCGGGCGAGGGCGGTGGCGACATAATCATCGCCGTCGCGGACCAGCGGCGGGATGCCAGGCAGGATCTGCAGGTCCTGCGTCGTGCGAATGGTCGTGCTGCCGGTGCCGAACAGGTCCGCGCCGCCGGTGGCGATGGCAACGAGGCGGAAGCCCGACAGCGAACCGTTGAGGCGGAACGGAACAGTGGCGCGGCCCTGCGCATCGATCGGCACGACGGCCTGCCACAGCAGCACCGGGTTGAAATCGCGCCGCGACAGGCCGGCCATGTCGCCACCGCCGCCGCCGGCAGCGACGGCCTTGCGGCCGTAATGGCGCTTGCCGACAACCTGCGTCTGCGCCGTCGCCATGACGACCGCGAGCGGGCGCGGCGCCATCATCGCGGTCAGCACGTCCCAGCTGTCGTTGGGGCGCAATTGCAGCAGCGCCTCGTCGATGGCGGCGAAGGTGATCGCACTGTCTTTCGGCAGGGTGCGTCCGGCCGGCGGGGTGACGGTGACGGTCGCCGTCGCCGCGCTGCGGACATTATAGGCCGGCTTGTCGCTGGCGACCGTGACCGCCAGCCGGTGTGCATCCCAGCCGACCTGAAGCGTAGCGATGCCGAGGCGATAGCTCGGCTTGGCAAGGTCGACCAGCGACGTCGGTGACGCGGCCTCGCGGCTCAGCCAGGGCAGGTTCCAGCGGCGGGCGAGATCCGCCAGCCACAGCCGCCAGCCGGCGACGCGGCCGCGCACCGCCAGCACCGAGACATGGACATTCGGCGCATAGCCGGGCTGCATCTTCACTTCGACAACCGGGTTCGATCCCGACAGCGTCGTGACGAAACTGTCGATCACCCCGTCGCGCAGCACGCTGACGAGCGCCGTCGCCTCGCGGAACGGCATGCGCACCTGCAACCGGGCGGTGCCGCCGGCGGCGATGCTGCGCGCCTCGGGCACCACGTCCATGCGGTCGCCATTGTCACCGCCGAACCACCAGTCGTCGCTGCCCGCCAGCCACACCGATGTGGTGGCGCGCGCGATGTGCCCGGCATCGTCGCGCGTCTCGGCGGCGGCAACGACTTCTCCCGACACGCCCGCGTCGAGGGTGCACGCGACCAGGCCCAGCGCGTCGCTGCTGCCCGAACAGCGCGCATCCAGTGCCTTGGTCTCGCGGCTGTTGTCATAGCTGTAGAAGCCGCCGATCAGCCGCTTGCGATAGCTGTAGGTCTCGCGGCTGAACAGCTGGACGCTGACCTTGCGGCCGGCAACAGGCTTGCCGTCCAGATCGAGGACGACGAGCTTCAGCCGCAGGTCGTTGGCCTTGGCCATCCAGCCATCGGTGCGGATGCCGACGCGCAGGCCGGCGGGTTCGAGCGCGACCCTTGTGCCGGTGGTGGCGACTTCGCCATTGGCGTCGTCATAATCCATTTCGGCGATCAATTGCGACGGGGTGGTGATGGCACCGAGATCGCCGACGACGACGCGCGCCACGCCATTGGCCGCCAGCGTGACGGGTTCGACGCGGGCGCGCAACGGGGCCGCGGCAGCAGCGTCCGCGTCGCCGCCGATCGGCACGATTCCGGGCGTCAACACCTCGGCGGCGAAGGTCCAGTCGTCATAACCGGGGACGGTGACGGTGCGCGGCGCGACGCTGGTGCGCAGCTTCACCGGCGCATGGGCGACGCCGCCGCCCGACAAATAGGTCAGCGCCAGGTCGAGCGGCACGGTTGCCGGGGCCACCTGCTTGCCGGCCGGCCCGGACACGCGGGCGCGGATGGTCGGCAGGCGAAAATCCTCGATCGAAAACCGCCCGGCGGTGATCGGCTCGCCCGGCGCCTCGCGCCCCGCCACTGTCGCCGTGCCGGGCAGTTCGACGGCATAATCGCCCAGCGGTGCGCTGGCCGGCGCCGTCCAGGTCGCGGCGCCGCTGGCGGCCATCGGCGTGGTGAAGGTGGCATCCGACCCCAAATGGCGCAGCGTCAGCACCGCGGCCCGGGCCGGCACCGGCGCGAAGCCCGCATCGACACGTTGCCTGGCGATCAGCTTCATGTTGATGGTTTCGCCGGCGCGCAGCAGCGTGCGGTCGAAGACGGCGTGGACGGCGAGCCGGTCGAAGCCCCAGCCCTGGGGAATGTTGAAGTCGCCGGCCTGAATGCCGTTGCCCCAGGTCGACAGGGTGAAGCTCATGTCGTCGGCGGTGCGGGCGCTGACCAGCAGCGCATGGTCGGTGCCGTATGTGCAGCTGCCATAGCTGACGGGCGGGGGCAGCACGTCACCGATCGGCGCGCGGCCCTGCGCGTCGCTGCGGCCCTGCCACAGCGTTTTTCCGGTGCAGCTGTCGGTTATGGCGATGGCGGCGTTGGCGACAGGGGCGGCGTTGCTGAGACGCGTCACCCAGGCCAGGCTGCGGCCGCGACCCCATTGGAAATGCACCGCCATGTCGGTGACCAGCGCGCCGGTGGCGACATAGCGGGTCTTGCCCGGCCCGAGCAGCGCCGCGCCGAGGACGGGCGACGCCAGTTCGATGACATGGAAGCCGCGTGTCGCGATCGGGATGCCGACAACTTCGAAGGCGCGCGGGTCCTTGTCGCGCGGGATGGCAAAGGCGCGCGCCCGGGCGGCGGCGGGGATCAACGGGGTGCTGCGGGTGGTTTCGACCGAGCGCTTGTTGCCGCTGCCGGCGACGGGGACCTGGATGAAGGTGCGATTTTCCGAATCGGCAAGGCGTTGCAGCCAGGCGGCGATGGCAGCATCGCCCGTCAGCGTCATGTCGCGGCCGCCGATGGCGCGCGCCGGAAGCGGGTTTTCGACACCGCGCAGGGTGACCGGCAGGACGCCTCCCTCGGCGGCCTCCAAGATGCCGAAGGTCGCGGCGAACTTCGCCAGGGGCGGGAAATCGCCGGTGCGGATGGCGAGCGGGAAACGCGCGGCGTTGGCCAGCGGGCGGCCGGCGTCATCGACAAGATCGGCGGGCAATTCGATGCGATAATCGCTGCCTTCGGCGAACGGGCCCTTGAAGATGACCGCATCGAGCGTGGTCGTGCGCGCCGTCGGCGCCAGCGGCGCGAGGCTGCGGCCGTCGGGGCCGACCAGCCGCGCGGCAAGTGCCGTGGCGGTCGGCACCTCCCCCCGGAAGGCGAGGCGCATCGGTTCGAGCGGCGAACAGGCGGCCGCCGCGTTGACCCGCGAACATTCGAACGCTGCGGTGAAGGCCGCGCGCACCTTGAAATCCAGCCGCCTGGCGACGCCGGCCGCCAGGCCATTGGCGGTGACGACGTCCTTGCCCCAGCTGATCGTCAGCCGGCCGCCCGCGGGCAGGGCGCGGCGGCATTTTGCAGCGACGACCGTGCCGCGCGGCGGCATCGGGTCATCGCCATATTCGGCCTTGCGCAGGCCCGCGGCAACGAGCAGCTGGCGGACCTGCCAATCCTGCCCAGCGCCGTTGAGGATGGTGTCGCGCGTCGCATCGGGCAGGATGTCGAGCGGCACCGCCTCCCCGACGCCATCGATCAGGCAGGCGGCATGCGCCGCGACGCTTGCGGATGTGGGCGGGGCGTTGAGCGCGAGCAGGAAGACCTGGTCTTCGGCGATCAGTCCGCCATCGGGCGAGGGGGTGGCGGCGCGGATCGTCGGCCCGCCGGTCGAAAAGCCGAACTGCCGATCGCCACCGACGAGCGCACCGGCGGCGTCGCGCAGCCCGGGCTTGAGGTCGAAATTGCACCGCTGGCCGCCAGCGAGGGCACGCGGGAAATCGACCACCCAGCTCTGGCTGTCGGCCCAGCGCGCAGTGGCGCCGGCAAGGCAGTTGCCGGTGGCGGGCGCCGGCGCGCGCGGGTCCCCCAATGCCACCATCGGTGTCGAAAAATGCAGTGTCGCCTGCTCCGGGCCTTCGACATTGCCGGCGGGGGTGATGCGATCGACCCGGGGCAGCGGCGCGCTGACGGCGGCAACGCCCAGGGCCGCACCGGCCATCGCCAGCGCTGCTGCCACCAGCCAGCCGGGACGGGGTTGCCTCATGTGCCGATCATGGCGCGGCGGGCGGGCGGCGGCAAGATGGCCTGGCCGATTCGGCCGGTGTGCGGACCGCGGTTTTGGCGATTGCGGGCGGTGCGCTATGCGGGGGGCCGAGGGGTGCACAGATGGATGCAATGCGGCGACGGGTGCTGGCGGCAGGAGCGGCGGTGGTTGCCGCCGGCGCGACGGCGGGGTGTACGCGGCTGGGGGTGTTGAACGGTGCCAATGCGCTGATCCCGGGCGATGGCGGCGTGGCGCTGCTGGCGTCGGAAATCGCCTATGGCGGCGATCCGCGCCAACGGCTCGATATCTATGGGCCGCCGCAGGCGCGGGGGTTGCCGGTGATCGTCTTTTTCTATGGCGGCAGCTGGTCGAGCGGCGCGCGCGGTGATTATGGTTTTGCAGCGCGGGCCCTGGCGGCGCAGGGGTTCATTGTCGTCGTGCCGGATTATCGGCTGGTGCCGGCGGCGCGTTTCCCCGCCTTTGTCGAGGATGGTGCCGCCGCGACGCAATGGACGGCGGCCAATGTCGCGCGCCATGGCGGCGACCCGCGGCGCATTGCCGTGGCCGGGCACAGTGCCGGCGCCTATATCGCGATGATGCTGGCGCTCGACCGGGGCCGGGGTGCGGCCGGGGTCATCAAGTCGGTGGCGACCCTGGCGGGCCCGTTCGATTTTTCGCCGTTCGTGCCGGGCGGCGCGGCGGCGGCGGCGTTCGGCGGTACGCCGGACATCGCCGCCACCCAGCCGATCAATTTCGCGCGCGGCGACGCGCCGGCGATGCTGCTGTTGACCGGGGACGCCGATACGACCGTGCAGCCGCGCAATTCCCGGGTGCTGGCGGCCAGGGTGACCGGCCTTGGCGGCAAGGCGCAGCTGGTCGAATATGCCGGCATCGGCCATATCGGCATCTTGCTGGCGATGTCGAAGCCGTTTCGCGGCAAGGCACCGGTGGTGCGCGACATCGCGGTGTTCCTGCACGCGGCGCTGGCCGGCACAGGATAGAGGACGGTGCGGGGCGTGGGCCCCGCACCGTCATGGTTCAGGCGACGACGCTGCGCCCGGAGCGGCGGGTACGGACCGCAGCGCCGACAAGGATGAAGCCGAAGACCAGCTGCGCCCAGGTGGTGGGTTCCGGAACGGCGGCGAGCGTGGAACCGAACGTCATCGCGTCGGGCGTCAGGCTGTCGAGCGGCAGCATGCTGGCGAGCAGCGCGAGATCTTCGAGGGCGAAATCCGGCAGCGGCTCCTCGAACAGGCTGATGGCGTTGGAGATGTCGGCGCCATCGAGGCTGCCGAGCAAGGCCAGCGTCTGGGCGCCGAGCGGCGGCCGGTCGCCGACGGTGTTGTTCTCGATGATGTTGTTGTTGCCATCGATGTTCATCGACGTCCGCCACCTGGCGCCAGGCAGGGTGGTAAGCGTGTTGTTGGTGAAGATGCTGTTATCGCAATTGCCACAGGCGATGCCCTGGGGGAACGACGTGGCGATGGTGTTGCCGATCATGGTGATGCGCAGGCCGCCACCGGCGCTGGCATTGAACGAGGTCAGCCCCTGTGTCGGGCCGTTGACATAATTGTTGGTCAGCGAGATGTCGGATTGGCGCGGATTGCCGAGGATGCTCCACAGCTGGATGCAATCGGGATGGGCACCGGCCGACGGCGCGCCATTGGTGCAACGGTTGGCCGTGGCGGTGACGCGGTGGCTGTCGGCGATATTGATGCCATCGCTGGTCATGCCGATGAAGCGGCTGCTGCTGATGCGGACGTCAGTGGAGGCAGTGATGCCGATGCCGAGGCGCAGGTTCTGGAAATTGCCGGCCGAGACGCTGATCCCCCGCGAGCCGGCCGTGGTGATGCCGACGCCGGTGCCGCGGCCGGTGCCGACGAAGAACACGCGCGAAAAGTTGACGTCGCTGCTGTTGTAGAGGCCGACCGCGCGCCCGGTGCGCATCTCCTGGGTCCTCGAGCCATAGGTGCCGCCGAGGAAATTGACCTTCGACACGTTCTTGATGGTCAGGGTGTCGGTGAATGTCGCCTGGGTCGCGTCGATGGTCACCGCCTTGGTGAAACTGCGATTCTGCAGGACCATATCTTTGACGGTCCCGACCACCTTGATGGTGTCGCCATCCTTTGCCCTTGCGAACACCGCAGCCAGGTTGGTGCCATTGGCCGTCAGCACAGCAGCGTGAAGAGGCGCAGCGCTTGTTGCCAACATGGCTAGCGCCAACGCAAAGCGTTTCCTGATCATGTGTCCGTGTCCCTTTGTTTTGCAATTGTTTGCAACCGGCTCCCCGCAAAGCCGGCTTGACCTGTAGGGTGATAAAATGAATCGAAGATGAGCGCGTTGGGTTAATAAAGGTGAATGTGCTTTCGGGGTAACAACCTCGTATTGTTACCAAATGCTCTATGCGAAAGGGGTATGCGACCGACAGGTGCTTGCGTCGGACGACCGGTTGAGCGCATGACAGATCATGCCCAGCCGACCGCTTTTCGTGACCCAGTTTTACGAGGGATTCCTAACCGATCCCGCCCTGTTGGCAGCGCTTGCGCACAGCTGTCGCAGCCTCGCACGCGATGACATGGCGGGGCGGCGTTGGGCGCGCGACAATGGCTATTCTGGGTACACGTCCTACGCTTCGCTGAACGATTTGCCGGCGCGCGATCCGGCGTTCGCCGACCTGAAACGGCGTCTGGATGGGCATGTGCGTGCTTTTGCCGCAGAGGCTGCGATGGAACTAAATGGCCGCAAGCCGCGACTCGACAGTTTGTGGGTCAACATCCTGAAGCCCGGCGGCGCCCATTCCGGGCATATTCATCCGCACAGCATCATTTCGGGGACGGTCTATATCGAGGTTCCCCCAGGCGCCGGCGGGTTGAAGCTGGAGGATCCGCGGTTGCCGATGCTGATGAACGCACCGGGCCGCAGTGCCGATGCGCCCGAGGCATTGCAGACGTTCGTCTATGCGACGCCGCAGCCCGGCACGATCTACCTGTGGGAAAGCTGGCTGCGCCATGAAGTGCCCGCGAGCCGGGCCAAGGCGGAGCGGATCAGCGTCAGCTTCAACTATAGCTGAGCCGGCACCCCTTCGTTCAGCCAGGTCGCCAGCGGCGCCCAGAGCAGCGCCGGCGCGCGGCGGCTGACAACCATGCCGACATGGCCTGCATCGAGGCGCAGCGCCGTTCCCGGACCATCGCTGGTCAGCGCCGTCGCCGGCGGCACGATATGGTCGTGGCCGGCGAGGATATCGAGCACCGGGCAGGCGAGGTGGGCAATGTCGATGCGCGTGCCGGCAATCGTCCAGTCGCCGCGGCCGCTGGCATCGGCAGCGAACAGCGTTTCGGCGAGATCGCGGGTGGCGGTGATCGAAAGCGGCACGCCGCCATTGGCCCAGTCTTCCAGTTGCACGAACGCGCGCGGGTCGGCATCGGACGCGGCAAAGGCTTCGTATTTGGCAGCGAGACCGGCGGGGTCGAGCGACCAGAATGCCGGTTGCAGTAGGTCCATCGGCACCGCGCCGAACTGTTCCGCCAGGGGTTCGGCACCGCGCCACCAGGCGGCAAGGCCGTCGCGCGCCGGGGCATCATAGCCGCCGAAGTGCCAGGGCGTGGCGAGCAGCGCCAGCCGGTCGACGCGTGGCCCCAGCAGCGTCGCGGCGGCAATCGCCAGCGTCCCGCCCAGGCAATAGCCGGCAAGCGCAACCGGCGCGCCAAGGCCGGCAACGAGCGGCACCAGCCGCAGCGCGACCGTATCGGCCAGGCCCAACCCCTCGGGTTCGCCCCAATCGACGACCAGCGGCCGCAGCCCGGCCATCGCCAGCGCGTCGGTGAGCGAGTTGCCCGGCGCCAGATCGAGAATATCGGGCGGGTTGATCAGCGACGGCACGATCACGACCGGGCGACCGCTGCCGCCATGATCCCGCAGTGTCACATGCCCGATGCGGGCGATGGCAGGGCGCTGGCGGCGGGGCGGGGCGACAGGCGCTGCCTGGTAACGCCGCAATCCGGCCAGGACACGGTCAAGGCGCGCCGGGTCGTCCCGGCAGGCGGTGGTGACGGCAGCGAGGAAGACCGGCAGCGGATGGGGGCCGCGGCGGCGCGTCCCGGCCGGGCGTTGGTCACTTTCGAGCGCAGTCTGGCCATTGCGTTGCGATGCAGCATGTGGATGTGTTACGAATAGATTTTCGGTATTGTCAGGAAGATTCATGGCCATTGCCCCGTCCAATACCGGCTCCGGCGCTGCAGCCAAGGGCGATACGCCGAAGCAAGGCGCCGGTGCATCGGTGGTCATCAAGAAATACGCCAACCGCCGGCTGTATAACACCGAAACCAGCAGTTACATCACGCTTGAGCACCTTGCGGCGATGACCCGCGAAGGCCGCGATTTCCAGGTCTTCGACGCCCGCACCGGCGAGGACATTACCCGCAGCGTGCTGACGCAGATCGTCATGGAGGAAGAGGCAACCGGCCAGACGATGTTGCCCGTGCCTTTCCTGCGCCAGATCATCGCCATGTATGGTGATTCGATGCAGGCAATGGTGCCGCATTATCTGGAAGCATCGATGGCGGCCTTTGCCGAGAACCAGGACAAGTTCCGCAGCGCGGCGCTGAAACCGTTCGAGCAGCTCGCCAAGCAGAATCTGGCGCTGTTCCAGGCCGCGACGTCGATGCTGACTACGGGTCTGGTTCCCGGGGCGACGCCGGCGGCTCGTCCGGCCTCGCCCGCGCCTTCGCCGGCGGCAGCGCCCAGCGACAGTGAAATGGCGCAGTTGAAGTCCCAGTTGGCCGCCTTGCAGGCGCGCCTCGACGGCATGGGCAAGGACTGATCGCAGCCGCGGCGTCGGTTTGATCGTTTCGACACCGGGCAATATTGCACCGCAATTCTTCGTTAAAGGCTCCGCTGGCGGCTTGCCGACCGCCGGCCCCGCCGCTATGAGCGCGTCCGGGGGATTGGTGTCCGATCATGGGCATTTGCCGGGGTGGACTGCCGACGCGAGAGGCATCGGGAGCTTGCACGGGCAACAATGCCGATTGTCGGATCGATCCGGAGATGGGGAGTTTTCGGCATGGAATCGCTGATCGCGGCGCGCGGAAATGACGATGAGAATCCGGTGGCGGCCCGGTTGGCCGCTGTCGACTTGCCGCCCGATTATCGGCCGTCGTCCGATGAAGACTTCATGTCGGTGCAGCAGCTGGCCTATTTCCGCCGCAAGCTGCTCGAGTGGAAGGACTCGATCCTGCGCGAATCGTCGGCGACGCTCGAAACGCTGAAGGCCGAGCCGATGCGCGAGCCCGACGTGACCGACCGCGCAGCGAGCGAAACCGACTGGGGGATCGAACTGCGCACCCGTGACCGCCAGCGCAAGGTCATCAGCAAGATCGACGCGGCGCTGCGCCGGATCGAAAATGGCGAATATGGCTATTGCGAAGTCACGGGCGAGCCGATCTCGCTGCAGCGGCTGGAGGCTCGGCCGATTGCCACGATGACGCTGGAAGCGCAGGAGCGTCATGAGCGCGACGAAAAGATCACGCGCGAGGAATAGGCCACAGGCCGGGCAAGCGGTTTGCGCATCACGCAGCCGGCGCGGTACACCCCGCGCCGGCGCGACGGATCAGTGAAGGCGGTTGATTTCTTCCTTCAGCTTCAGCTTCTCGCGCTTCAATTGGGCCAGAAGCGCCTGGTCAGGCAGCGGCCGCCGGGTTTCGGCATGAACCGACGCCTCCAGGGCGGCATGGCGGGCATTGAGGGTGGCGAGATGGGCATTGGCCATCGGATACTCCCTTGAAAAGCGATAGCGCCGGGGGCGGCGCGGAGTCGCGGGTCGCAAAGTCAACCACACAATCGCCGCGAAGTCCAAGGCTTGGATAACGGGCCGAAATGACCGCGCGGTGGGCCGTGCAACGTGCGAGTTGGCAGTGGCGGGTGCGAGCGATAAGGGTGGTCCCCACGGTCAGCCAGGGGGTCAGCGGTGGACGAGGACGAGATTCGGGCGCGGATCGAAATGGCCCGGCGTGACCACCGCGACCTCGATGCCGCCATCGAGGCGCTGCGCATGATGCCGATGGTCGACATGATCCAGCTGCAACGCTTCAAGAAGCGCAAGTTGAAGCTGCGCGACGAGATCGCGCTGCTGGAGGATTTGCTGATCCCCGACATTATCGCCTGAGCCGCCCGTATCTGATAAGGCGTCGCGATGCGCGTGTGTGTTCTGGTGTTAACGACCGCTGTCATGCTTGTCGGATGCGCGACCGGCGGCGCGCGCGGCAGCTCGGCCTTGCAAGGCTGCTATGATGCCGCCAACGGCCTTGTGGCGGTCGCGCCGGGTCTTGCGGCCTGCAATCGCGCCATCGCCGCCACCGGATTGCCCGACGAACTGCGCGCCGCGACGCTGGTCAATCGCGGCATCGTTCGCATGAATGCACGGCAATATGACTCGGCGATTGCCGATTATGACGCCGCGCTGGCGCTGGCGCCGGGCAATGCCGACGCATGGCTCGACAAGGGCATTGCGTTGGTGCGCATGGGTGGGCGCGATGCAGAGGCGCTGACGGTGCTGACCACTGCGCTCGACCATGATCCCCGCAAACCGGAGCTGGTCTATTACCACCGTGCGGCAGCGAACGAGAATCTGGGGCGGCTTCGTGCCGCCTATGAGGATTATGCCGAGGCGGCGCAGCTGGCGCCCGGCTGGTCCGAACCGACCATGCAATTGCAGCGGTTCAAGTTCATCAGGCGCAAGGCCCTGGCCGGGTAGGGCATTGGCTGGATACGTCGGCCGACGATTCGATCTCGACGGCAAAAGACCGGGGGCGCGTTGCGGCGGCCCCCGGCCTGCTTCGATGTCGGATTATTCGGCGGCCAGGCGGCTTTCGACCGTCACCGGCGGCAGTGCTTCACCGATCGCGACCTTGCGCGGCTTCTTGTGCTCGGGGATCTCGCGCACAAGCTCGATGTTGAGCAGGCCGTCGGCGTAGCTGGCGCCGGTAACCTTGATGGTGTCGGCGAGCTGGAAGCGACGCTCGAAGGCGCGCTTGGCGATGCCGCGATGGAGAAAGACGCGCTCTTCACCATTCTCGACTTCGGAGCCGGCGTTGCCGGTCACGATCAGGGTGTTTTCCTGGACCGTCAGATCGAGCTCGTTCTGACCGAAACCGGCCACGGCCATGGCGATCCGATAGGCGCCATCACCAAGCTTTTCAATGTTATAGGGCGGATAGCCAGTTTCACTGCCGTCAACCCGGCCGGCAAATTCGACGAGGCGGTTGAGGTTTTCATAGCCGATCGACGAGCGCAGCAGCGGGGCGATGTCAAAGGTACGCATGGCATGTCCTTTCGTTAAGCGATGTGCCGTTTCCAATGTCCCCGCCCTGTCGGGCCGGGGGCGGTCGCGATCCCATCTGGCAATCGCGACACGCCGGATTTGGGAACGGCAGGCATGGCTTCAAGAGGCGCTGCCGGAATTTTTTGTCCGGATTTCGCGATCAGAGGGTGCGGATCAGGGTGCGGACGACCGCGAGCCAGGGGGCGTCGGCGATCACCTGCTGGCGGGCGCCCGGCGTCAGCGGCAGGACCTGAAGACGGCTGCCATCGACCGCCACGAGCCGACCGAAGACGAAGCGTCCCACGGGACGCGGCACCAGCACGTCGCGGTTGATGGCGCGGCCATAGTCGGCAGCGGCGAGATTTTCCGCCCATAGGACGTCGCCGGCGCGATATTCGCCCTGCGCTGCTTCGACCAGAATACCGACCTGGGCCGAGGTCGGCGCCGGCGGCACCACGGTCAGCGGCTTGCGCGGGGCCTGGGCGCCATCGGTGGCGAGGATCGCTGCAACAGCGATGTCGGGACGGTCGGCCAGCGTGACGAGTTCGGACGATTCGACCCCGAGCGCCGCGGCGATGCGGTTGAGCCAGCCGACCGACACAGTGCGGGTTCCGGTTTCAAGCCTGCCGATTGTCTGGGCCGTGGTCGGTGGCACGCAGTTTTCGGCCACATCGAGCAAGGTCAGCCCCTTGGCTTTGCGCACTTCGCGGATTCGCGTCAACATCATTCCGGCTCCCCTAAACCCCACAGGTTTCCCCTGTCCTACAGCGCGATGGTTATGGCAAGCGAAAAACATAACCAGGATGGAGTTATACCCCCATGGCGCGAAAATTTCCTTCTCGCACCGAAACGTTGCCAATAAGTGACCAAGATGTCATGCCGTTAGCTGACAACCGGCTGTTGGGCGAAAGGCGGCTTTGTGCCGGCGACAGGGTCGATCGCACCATCGTGACGGTCAACCTTGCGGAGTCGCCGCTCGCCTGGCTGGTTCGTCGGAATATGGTTACGGCCGTGCAGTTCGAGGCCGGCGAGCGATTGCGCGGCGACTTCATGCGTGCCGGCCAGGCGCCGCGGATCACCATGCGCTGGGACCCGGCCCCCACCAGCCGATCGGCGCCCGGCGCGAATGACCCGACGACGGCGCAAATCGGCGCGAGGCAGCGCTTCGACGCGGCGATCGCGGCCGCAGGGCCGGGTCTGGGCGATGTCCTGTGGCGGGTGGTGTGCATGGGGGAGGGGCTGGAAACGGCGGAGCGCGCGCTGGGCTGGCCGAGCCGCGCCGGCAAGCTGGTATTGACGCTGGCGCTCGATCGATTGGCCGGGCACTATGGTCTTGTCTGAGTATCGCGAAGGATTGTTCATGCGTGCATTGCTGATTTTGCCCCTGCTGGCGCTGACGGTGGGGGGGCTTGTCACGGGTGCGTGCGCGGCACCCGGCGCCAAGGGCGAATCACTGGGTCGCAGCGGGGGCGCCATGCCGCAGACGATGATCGAAACCCCGCTGACGAGCGCCTCCGGCGACGTGTTGGGCCAGGTCCGGTTGTTGCAGGAAGCCGCTGGCACCCGGGTCATCGCCAATGTGAAGGGGCTGCCGCCGGGCGAATACGCCATTCACATCCACGCCGTGGGCAGTTGCGTCGGGCCGGACTTCACCAGTGCGGGCGGCCATTTCAACCCCGAATCACGGCAGCATGGCACCGACAATCCGGCCGGATCGCACGCCGGCGACCTTCCCAACATCAGCGTGGCGGCTGCCACTGCTGGCGTCAGCGAAGGCAGCATCGACGCGGTGCGACCCGGTCTGCGGTTGCGGGACGGCACCGCACCGCTGTTCGACGCCGATGGCGCCGCGGTGGTCGTCCACGCCAAGCCGGACGATTACAAGACCGATCCGACCGGCAATGCCGGCAGTCGCCTGTTGTGCGCAGTGGTCGCGCCGCCGAAAAAATAGGCGGCAGCACGATGGGGATGCAGAGGATGCGTGGGGCGATCGACGGGGATCGAACCCGCAACCTCCGGCACCCCAACCATCGCGCGTAGACGAAAACTGGCGCACGACGGCCATCGCTGATCGGGCGGATCCTCCGCTTGACCGTAGGAGTTTCACCTTTCTGCCGCGATCTAAGGACCGGCATCTTGCCGGCAGCGCTAACGCAGCGCGTCGAGCACACCGCTGGCCATCGCCGCCTTCACATGGTCGATGAAGGCGCGCAGCTTGGGGAGCATCTGGCCATGGTCGGGGTAATGCAGAAAAAGCCCCGGGCTCGTCGGTGCATATTGGCACAAGACAACCTCCAGCGTGCCGGCGGCGATCTGATCGGCGACGAGGGGCTCGCTGACCTGCGCAAGGCCGAGGCCGCGAGTCGCCATTGCGATGATGGCGGGATAATTGTTGACCATGACCCGGCCCTTTACCGCCACATCGACGCTGCGCGTGCCGTCGCTCAACCGCCATGGCATGATCGCGCCATTGCCGGTCAGCCGCTGCCGGATGCAGTCATGCGCTTTCAGGTCGGCAAGGCCCTGCGGACGGCCGCGCCGGTCGAGGTAATCCGGCGCGCCGACGATGATGTAACGAAACGGCCCTGACAGGCGGAAGCAGATCATGTCGGCTTCGAGAAGTTCGCCGATGCGGATGCCGGCATCATGGCCGCTGGCAGCAAGATCGACCCGGGCATCCTCGACAATGATCTCGACATCGACATCGGGATAGCGCGCGCAGAAATCGGCGAGGATCGGTTCGATCAGCAAGGGCACGACCGCCTCGGGCATGTTGAGCCGCAACAGCCCGGCAGGCCGTTCGCCGAGGGTGCGGGCATTTTCCCAGGCGCCGATCAGGCTGGTCCAGGCCGGTGCCGCCTGGTTGCGCAGCACGGCGCCCGCCTCGGTGAGCCCCACCGAGCGCGTCGTGCGGATGAACAGCGGCACGCCCATGCGCTCTTCGAGTTGGCGGACCGTCTGGCTGATCGCAGAAGCCGAAATGCCAAGGTCCTCGGCAGCGGCACGAAATGACTGGCGCTCGGCGACGCGCAGAAAGGCTTCGACGCCATCGAGCAGGTGCCGCGGGATTATGTAGTTCCGCTTCATAAGCCGACCAGGATTATCCGGATTATCCTGGTTTCGAGTGTCGCTTAAAACCTGGGCATCGGCAAGACGATCCAGCCCGCCGAAACAACCAAAGGATGTTCGCGATGATCAGTCTTTTCAACCTCGACCGTTTTGCCATCGTCGGCCTTGTCCTGACGGCAACAATGCCCTTCATCGCTTTGAGCCCCGCCGACGCCGCGCCGGTTGACTGTACCGTCGAAGCCCAGGCGATCGAGGCCTTGTCGCTGCGTGCCGAAGCCGGTGGCGTGTCGTCGCAGGCAACTGCCAGGGCGCTGCGGACGGCACGGCTCGCCCAGAAAATCTGCAACGAAGGCGGCCGCCACGAAGCCGCGAAGAAGTTCGATCTGGCGCGCGCGCAGCTCGGCAGCGACGTGGAACTCGCCGATCGGCGCTGAGGGCGGATAGCGCTGACATGGCCGGCTGCGGCCAGCAGGGCCCTTAGCGCAACATCAACGTTGCGCGCTGCTGGCTCGGGAGAAACGACGAGCCTATTGGGGGCAATGAATACCAGCCAGCTCGTGGCCCCAGGATGCTTGCCGGTTGTTCCCTGAACCGGGGCTAACCAAGCCCGGCTCTGCGCCTTGCAGCGAGTCGATCTGTGGCGGGCCAGGGTTCGATGGCGCACGACCCGGTGCCAGGATCGTGCCAGGCCACTGCGCCCGGTCGATCAATCACGCCGCGGGGCGGTCCTGGCATAGACGGTCGCGCAGTTCGCGTTTCAGGAACTTGCCGCTGGCGTTGCGTGGCAGCGAGTCTGTCATGAACCAGATGTGGCGCGGTACCTTGTAGTTCGCGATATGGCCTTCGCAGAAGCCGCGCAGCTCCGCGTCATCCAGGACCTCGCCGGGTTTCAGCACGATCGCCGCGCCCACTTCCTCGCCCAGCCGGTGGTCGGGGACGCCGAACACGCAGCATTCGGCGATGGCGGAGTGGCGATAAATGGCGGCTTCGACCTCGGCGCAATAAACGTTCTCGCCGCCGCGCAGCACCATGTCCTTCTTGCGATCAACGATGAATATGAAGCCATCCTCGTCGATGCGGGCGATGTCGCCGGTGTGCAGCCAGCCGTCGGTGATGGCGGCGGCGGTCGCTTCGGGGCGGTTGATATAGCCCTTGATGACCGCGGCGCCCTTCACCCAAAGTTCGCCGGTTTCGCCCGGCGGCACGGTGTTGCCTTCCTCATCGACGCACTTCGCTTCGTAAGCGGGCATGGCGGGGCCGGCGCTGTCGGGCTTGTCGACAAAGAAGTCGCCAGCAACGGAGGTGATGATGCCGCAGGTTTCGGTCATGCCGTAGCCTGTGCTCGGTCGGGCGCTCACCACCTTCTCCTCGATCTTGTGCACCAGATCCGGCGGCACCTGCGCGCCGCCGCCCGAAAGCGCCGTCAGGCTCGAAAGATCGGTCGTGGCGAAATCGGGGTGGTTGATCAGTTCGCGCGCCATCACTGGCACGCCGCCGATGGATGTCACGCGTTCCTGCGCGATGATGCGCAGCGCTTCGCCGGCGTCCCAGCGGTACATCAGCACGATGGTGCCGCCGGCTGCCGTCGTCGCATAGGCGCCACAGTTGTTGGCGGTGACATGGAACAGGGGAGTCGTCAGCAGGGACACCGGCGCCGGCGGCGCGGCCGGCGGCGCGACGCCGGTGGCACGCTGCGTCGCCAGCGCCGTGGACGCGCCGGCATAGAGCATGTTGAACAAATTGGTGATGCATCCGCGATGGGTCAGCTGGGCGCCCTTGGGAAACCCGGTGGTGCCCGACGTGTAGAAGATGCAGGCATCGGCATCGGCATCGATCACGACTTCCGGCATGGCACCGCGGTGGGCGATGACATCGGCGAAAGACATCACATCGGACTCGGGCCCACGCAGCCGTACGCCGACGAGCGTTACGCCGGGCAGTGGCTCGGCGATCTCCTTGTAGCGGTCGAGCCGCTCGGCATCTAGAAAGAGTGCTTTCGGCGCCGAATCCGCCAGCGCATAGGCCATTTCCTCGGCGGTCCACCAGGCGTTCATGCCGACGACGGCGATGCCGGAGCAGACGCAGGCCCAATAGATCAGCAGCCATTCGGGATAGTTGCGCATGGCGATCGCCACCCGGTCGCCCGGCTTGATCCCCCGTGCCGCCAGCCAGGCAGCGATGGCGTCAACGCGGGCGTGGGCCTGGGCATAGGTAAGCCGTTCGTCGCGATAGATGAGATAGGTTCTGTCGGCGAATGGCAGGGTCGATTGCCACAATGCCCGCACATCGGGCAGCGCATGGCGATAGGCGCGGATGGCGATGCCATTGACGTCGGTGTGGACAATCTCAAACGTTCCACCTGGGCCCGTCAGTTCCTCGCGCGCTTTCGCCAGTTCAGCGTAGTGCATGGCTCTCCCCAGAGTGTGCTTCTTGTCTGTCAGTGATACACGCGCCCCGGTGCCCGGTAAGCTATCTAGAGCCACTGGAAGCGACATTGCCCGCCGTGTCTGGCCTGATCAACGGCGACGGCATCAACGGCGACGGCATCAACGGCGACGGCATCAACGGCGACGGCTTGCCGTCATTGCGCCGTCAGATGTCACAAAGAGTCGTCCCGCTGCGGTATCACCGACGGCCGCAGAGCGCAGGCGATGCCGGCACCGATCAACGCAATGCCCGCAAAGTGAAACCACCGAACCGCTTCGCCCAGAAACAGCACGGCGAGGAACGCCCCCATGACCGGCATGATGTTGAGATAGAGGCCGGCAGCGGCAGATCCGAGAAGCTCGACGCCGCGATTGAAGAACAAATAGGCAATCAGCGAAGGGAACAGGCAGACATAGGCAATCGCCAGCCAGCTTTCTGGACGAGGCTCGATCAATCGCCCGCTGGCGACCTCCGCGAGATACAGCGGCAGCAACGCAACAACACCAATGGCAATTGTCGCCGCCAGAAAACTGAGCGGGTGCACCTGTGGCCGCCTGCGCAGCAAAACCGAATAGAGCGACCAGATAACGACCGCAGCGCCGATGATGACATCGCCCCGATTGAAATCGAGCGTCCGCAGCATCGATGCGTTCCCTTGCGACAGGATCACCAGCGCCCCGGCAAGAGACAGGCAGATGCCGAGCAATTGCGGCAGACGTGTTTTTTCGGCGAACAGGATTGCACCGAGCAGAATAATCAACCCGGGTTGAAGCGATTGCAGCAGCAGCCCGTTGACGGCGCTTGTTGTTTGCAGGCCGGTGTAGAGGAGCGAATTGAACGCGCCGATACCCAGCACACCGAGCAACAGAACAATCTTCCATGCGCGGCGGAGCCGGCCGGCATCGCGGCGGAGATGCGGCCAGGCAAAGGGCATCAGGATCAGCAGCGCCAGCCCCCAGCGCCAGAACGAAAGAGCGAAGGGCGGAACCACCTCGCGTGCACTTCGTGCGACGATCGCGTTGCCTGCCCAGAACAGGGCGGTGAACGTCAGGAGGACGTAGGGCGCCGCCCACAGCCGCGCGGCGGTTCGTACGACGGCCGATGAGCGGGACTGTGGCGGAACCTGCGGCACGAAAGGCTAGCGACCGGGGACCGCTGGCGGAAAGACGTCAGCGATTGCCTCCAGCGCACACCGGTCATCATTGGCAGAACCACCAGCTCCGGCGACGCCGATCCCACCGATCACACTGCCGCCAGCAGTGATGGGCTGGCCACCGCCGACCAGCAGCAATTCGGCCATGGTTGTCAGATTTCGCGATGTCGGATCCGATGCGGCTCGGGCGGCGAGGGCGGTCGTGCTGCTTTTTGTCGACAGCGCCGTGAATGCCTTGCGCTGTGCTGCAACGGTGTTGTGCGGCCCGACATCATCACCGCGCTGCAGTGCCACGAGGTTGCCGCCTCGATCGACCACCGCAACCGCTGCTTCCCGACCGATTCTGGTACACGCGGCAATGGCCGCACTCGCCAGCCGGTTGGCGAGCACGAGCGACACGGTGCCACGCTCCAGCGGCGAACCGGGGGCGGAAAGCGCGGTGGCCGACGCAAGGATCAGAAAAGCGCCGGACATGATCAATTTCCCCGATAGGTCGAATAGCCATGGGGACTTGCCACAACCGGTACGTGATAGTGCCCCGTCGGATCGCTGACGTCAAAGGCCGGTGCGATAGCCAGGTCGACGCTGCTTCCACCCTGATTATCTGCAGCGGGCCGCAACGGCGCTGACGCGGTCATGTTCCAGTGAACCCCAGTCCAACGACGAGATGCGGCGTAACCCCTTGGGCGCGTTGGGGCGATCGACGGGGATTGAACCCGCAACCTCCGGTACCACAAACCGGCGCTCTAACCAATTGAGCTACGACCGCCACGCAATCGCGGCGGGCCATTGCCGCCGCGAGACAGGAGCGAATAGAGGAGGCGGCGCGCGCGTGCAAGCCACCGCGAAGCGGCGCCCGGCCAGCCGGCGACTTTTGCGGCTTTCGCCGCAGCCGTTGTTCGATTATTGCGTCCCTCAGTAATTTCCTGAACGGACGAGTTGCGCCATGATTTTCGACGCCGTTGATTTCGACGCCCATGAGGCGGTGCATTTTGCCACGGATGAAGCCACCGGGCTGACAGCGATCATCGCGCTCCATTCGACCCACCTGGGGCCGGCCGCCGGTGGCACGCGCTGGTGGTCCTATGCTGATGACGCGGCGGCGCTGACCGATGCACTGCGGCTGTCGCGCGGGATGAGCTACAAGAATGCCATGGCCGGCCTGCCAATGGGCGGCGGCAAGGGCGTCATCATCAAGGATGCGCCGAAGACCGAGGCGATGCTGGAAGCCTTTGGCGATGTCATCGAATCGCTGGGCGGGCGCTATGTGACGGCCGAGGATGTCGGCATGTCGGATCAGGACATGACCGTGATCGCGCGGCGCACGCGCCATGTGTCGGGGTTGCCGGTCGCGGCCGGCGCGGTGGGCGGCAACCCGGGGCCGTCGACGGCGGAAGGGATCTTCGTCGGCATGCGCGCCGCCGTCGCCCACAAGCTGGGGCGCCATGATTTCAAGGGCGTGCATGTCGCCATCCAGGGGCTTGGCAGCGTCGGCGGCGCGCTGGCGGAAAAGCTGGCGGTGGCCGGTGCCGTGCTGACGCTCGCCGATGTCGATGCGGCGCGGGCTGCGGCCTATGCGGCGCGACTGGGCGCCACCGCGGTCGACGTGACGGCGATCACCCGGGTCGCGGCGGATGTGTTCAGCCCCAATGCGCTGGGGGCGGTGCTCGATGCGCCGACCATCGCCGGATTGCAGGTCGCGGTCGTGGCGGGTGCTGCCAACAACCAGTTGGCGACGCCCAACGACGGCGCGGCGCTGGCGGCCCGCGGCATCCTTTACGCGCCCGACTATGTCATCAACGCCGGCGGGATCATCAGTGTCGTTGCCGAATATCTGGGCCATGGCGACCCGGCCGAAGTGGCGCGGGCGATTGCCGCGATCGAAGGCCGGCTCGCCGATATCTTCGTGACCGCCGACCGGATCGCCATGCCGACCGACATGGTGGCGGATTCGATGGCGCGCAAGTTGATCGGTCGGGGATAGGCCGGATCTCGCTTCGGGGCGCGCGCTTCCGGAAATCGCTAATAGTCGCGTTTCCACCGGATGCTCGCGCTCGTCCCGCCTAATGTCGACACTTCGGACAGGATCGACAGCGAACGGGTGAGCGAGACTTCGATCCGGGTGGCGGTATAGCCCTGCGCATCGGTGGCGAGTTCGACATAGACATTGCGGCCGATATACTGGCCGGCGGCGATCGAGGTGCGGCGGCCGGTGGCGATATCGGCCGGCAGGATGCGCAGCCGGTCGATTCCGAGTCCCTTGCGCACCAGGTTGATGGGGTTGAGCCCGGCGCCGTTGCCGCCGCGCAGCGTGGCGAGCGCCCCGGCGAGCTGCACCGCTTCGGGTGCCGACAGGTTGGTGACCGATTCGCCGAACAGGATGCGGCTGAGCACTTCGTCTTCGGGCAGGGCAGGCACCGAGCTGAAGGCGATCGTCGGCCGTTGCGCCGTTCCGGTGATGTCGAGCTGGGCCGTGAAGCCGCTGGCGGTGCTGCTGGCGCTGATGTTGATGGTCGGGTCGGGCGGAAAGCCCCCCTGGAAGCGCAGGTCGCCGCGGGTCAGCGTGAAGCGCTTGCCGGCAAAGTCGTAATCGCCGCGCACCAGTTCCACCCGCCCGGTCAGTTCGGGCGCGGTGACCGGCCCGCGCACCTTCAAGTCCGCCTGCCATTCGGATTCGAGGCCCATGCCGGACACGAACAGCCGGCGATCGGCCGTGACACCCAGGTTGAGCAGCCAGCGGGTCGGCGCCACATAGACATTGACGCGGCGACCCAGGACATGGGTGTTGATCTCGCGCACCGGCAGCACCGGCACTTCCACAGCGGCGGAGCGGCCGATGCGATAGCGGGCATTGTCGACGCGCAACTGCCCCGAAATGACGCCGCCATATTCGTCGGTGGCGATGCGGACATTGCCGGTGGCGGTGGCGGAGAGGTCGTCGCGCTTGACCAGCGCCGCGTTCTTCAGTTGTAGGCGGATGTCCATCGGGAAGCTGCGCGCTGCCGCCAGGTCGATGCCGCCGGTGCCCGAGATGGTGCCGTTGCCGACCCGCCCGCCGAAGCGCACGAGTTCGAGCCGCGACTGGGTGAAGCGGGCATCGAGCGAGGCCTGGTCGATGACGGCGCCGAGCAGCGTCGCTTCGACCCGCGCGCCTTCGCTGCGTGCCGTGCCGGTCAGCTGCGGATTGCCGAGGATGCCGCCGACATCGGCCGAAATCGCGATGGGGCCGCGCACATCGACCCCGTTGACGCCGGCGAGGCCCCAGACCGCTTCGGCCGGGCCCTGGTAACGCAATTGGGCGAAGACCGGGCTGGCGAACAGGCGTTCGACCAGCGGCTCCTCGCCCGGCGGAATCGGCCCGATACGCATCTGGGCGCGGCCTTCCACCTTGCCGCCGCGGACGATGACGGCGCGAGCCGTGGTGGCATTGGCATCGAGCGAGGCGTTGATGCCGATGTCGATGGGCGCGGACACCGAGGCGATGCCGGCGCGCGACAGCGCGTTGATGCGCAACGCCGCGGCACCAACGGGCACGCCGGCATCGGTCAGCGCCACATCGATGGTGCCCGACACCCGGCCGCTGACATCGATGTTGGGCCAGGCGATGGTGAGCAGGGCGAGGGAGACGCGGTCGAAGGTCGCCTTCAAGGCATTGCGATCGCCGAACGCGCCGGACACGACCAGCTTGCCTTCAGGCGTGACGATGGTGACCGGCGCCAGTGACCAGCCGCCGGGTGTCCGGTTCAGCAACGCCGGCGCCGACAGGGTGATCGGGCGGCCATCGAGCGTTCCGGAGGCGTTGAGGGTGATATGCTCGGGGTCGAAATCGGCGTCGAGCTTTGCCGTGAACGGAATGTCGGTGCGACCCTTGACGGTGCTGCTGGCGCGGCCCCGGCCATTGGCGAACGCGATCGTGCCGGCGGTCGATTCGATGACAAGGTCGCCGCGCCTGATGTCGCCGAAGCTGAAACTACCGTTGAGGCTAAGGCCTTCGGCTGGCAGCAGCACCGCCAGTTTCAGACTGCCGGTGTCGATCGTCACCGGCGTGGCAAGGTTGATCTGCGCCTGGGCCGCGGTGGCGGTAATGTCGGCGCGCTGGACCCCGTCCTGCGCACTGAGCGCGACGACAGCGGCAAGGCCCTTGCCGGTGACATCGATGCGGCCGGCAAACGGGCCTTCGGCGGTTTGTTCGAGCGTGCCGCTGCCGATCAGCCCCGCCAGGCTCAACCGGGTCAGGTCGATCGCCAGCGGACCGGCGCCGGCCCGGATGATGCCGGTGCCGGCGATGGCGCCATAGCTGGTCTGGCCCTGGGCATCGAAGCTCCAGCCCTGCGGGGTGCCGGCGATCCGCGCGGTGACAGCGGCGAGCCCGATGCCGAGCCCGGGCTTGGCGAGGGTGACATCGATGACCGGCTTGGCCAGCGGCCCGGCAACAGCCAAGGTGAAGCGACCATAAGCGCGCGATACGCCGGTGGCGTTGGCACGAACGATGCCTTTGGCGGACAGGCTGCCGCTGCCGGTGGCGTTGAGCCCCGGCGAGACGAGGCGGAAACTGCGGATTGTGATTGACTGGTCGCCGGCCACGGCGATGTCGGCGGTGAGCGTCGGCAGGCCTTCGGTCAATGCCGCGATGCCGGCATTGTCGAGCCGGGTGACACGGATCCGCACCGGGCCGGTGACGCCGGGCCCGGTGGGACTGGACGCGATACGCAGATCGGCAGTGACATCGGCGAGTCCGATGCCGGGGATCGCGAGCTTTTGCACCACCGCCGAGGTGGTGACGAGGAACAGGCCGGTCGTCGGGTTGAACAGCAAGGTGACCGTGCCGCTGAAGCGGTCGCTGCGATAGCGGATCTTGTCGCCCGTCAGCACGCCATTGCCCCAGCGCAGCGCACCATCGATCCGCACATTGGTGAGGAACGGCGTGGCGGCGTCACCCAGTCCGGTGATTCGGCTGGCGCTCGCGGCGACGGGAATGAGCAGCGGCACGGTGCCGCCGCGAATGATGCCGGCGGCGCGCAGGTCGGTGGCGACGGTGGTCCCCCAGCCGAGGCTGTCGGCGGTCACCCGATAATCGATCAGCGGGCTGCGGAACGTGCCGGCAAGACGCGCGGTCAGGCGGACGTCGCGGCCGGACACGCGCGGGTCGATGGCGGCGGGTTGCAGCAGGCGCGCCGTGACGGCAACATCGTCGAGGCGTTCGTCGGTATAGTTGACGCTGCCCCTGACCCGAATATCGATGGCGGCGCTGGCAAAGGCGGCGTTGATCGCAGCCTCGCCATCGGCGATCTGGGCGCTGGCATCGATGGTCAGCTGCGGCGCCGTCAACCGCGCCGGCAGGCCGGTGAGGATGGCGCCGGGCATCGCTGTGCCGTTGGCTGCAAACAGGCCCGACTTGCCGGTGATGGCAATGGCCGCGATCGGCTTTCCGCCCAGGCTGGCGTCGAGCCGGCCGGCCCAGTTCGACCATTTGCCATCACCCTGCAGCCGCGCATCGAGCGGTGCCGGCAGGCCGAGCAGCGCGACGATGGCGCCGCCGGCCGGCGCCGCGATCAGGCCGTCCATGTCGAACTTGTCGGCATCGGGTTCGGTATCAAGGTGGAGGCGCAGCGTGTCGCCGCTGCCCCGGGCGGTTTCGCCCAGCGTAAGCACCGTCAGGTCGACGAGCGCGCGGCCGGCGCGGATGGTGGCATTGCCGCCGGCGCCGAGCGTCCGCAGCTTGCCGGTTACCGGTGGTTCCAGCACCAGCCGATCGATGCGAAACCGGCCGATGGCAAAGTTGAAATCCGGAAAGAAGGTCTTGGATGTCGACGGGTTGAACCGGGGCAGGCGGAGCAGCCGGAATTCCGGCGTGGTGATGCGGCTGGCCGTGAACGTCTTCGACACAAGGTCGAGCGGACGCCAGTCGAGATCGACCCGCGGGATGACGGCGAACACGCCCGTCGGGTCGGAAAGCGTCATGCCGTGGATGGTCGCAGCGCCGAACAGCGAGCCGTCGATGCGATCGACATGGACGGTCAGGCCGATTTCCGTGCGGATTTTCGGCAACTGGCTGGCGGCGAAGGCGCGGCCACTGTCGGTGTCCAACCAGCGGATGGCGCCGTAGACGAGCAGCGCCAGCGCCAGTGTCGCAAGGACAGCAAAGGACAGGACGCGCGCGATACTGCCGCCGGGCGCGAAACGCGGGCTGGCGGCGTCTTGCGCCATCAGAACGCCTGGCCGATCGACACGTAGAAGGCGATCTTGGGGTCATAGACCTGGCGGTTGATCGGCGTCGCGATATCGATGCGGACAGGGCCGAAGCTGGTGAAATAGCGGACGCCGATGCCGGCGCCGAAGCGCAGATTGTTGAAGCCGGGCACCGTGTCCTGATCGACATTGCCGGCATCGAGGAATGCAACGACGCCCAGGTCATTGCCGAACGCCTGGAAGCGGTAACGTCCTTCCACCGATGCCTCGGTAAGGCTGTTGCCGCCGGTCGGCGTACCGTCGTCGGCGCGCGGGCCGACTCCCTGGAAATTGAAGCCGCGCACCGAGCCGCCGCCGCCCGCGTAAAAGCGGCGATCGGGGGCGATGCGGCCGCGGCTGGCGCCGATGATCGACCCGACATGCAGCCGCCCGGCAAGCACGAAATCCCCGAACGGCAGATAGCCGGTGCCTTCGAACTGCGCCTTCACATAGTTGAGGTAGCTGCCGCTGCGCAGCGTCAATTCGGGCGACAGCCGGCCGGTCAGGCGGAAACCGCGCGTCGGATCGAGCAGATTGTCCGACCGGTCCCAGGTGACGATGCCGGGAAAGGCGAGGATGAAAAAGGTGTTGTTGGGGTCGTTCGGCGCCGAACGGTCGCGCTGGCGGGTGACGAGGAATTCGCTGCCCAGTGCATAGGTCCATGGCTTCTGCCAGTTGAGGTTCGACACGCGATCGACACGCGCGCTGACCTCGAAGGTCGTGGCGTTGAAGGCGTCCTGTTGTTCGGCGGACAGGCCGGTGCGCAGCGTCAGGGTCTGGTCGCGGCGTTTCCAGTCGCTGCGGCGGAATTCGGTGGCAACCACCTGTTCGCGTTCGGCAGCGATGCCGCGGAAGGTGAGGGCACCCTGCGGCGGGAACATGTTGCGGTTGGTCCAGCTGCCCTCCAGGCGCAGCCCCTGGCCGGTCGAATAGCCGCCGCTGGCCGACACGGTACGCGTCGGCGCGGCCTCGGTGGTCACGACCAGGTCGACGACCTGGGTGCCATCGGCCGTCGGCGTGCCGGCGGCGACGGGCCTGATCGACACCGTGCCGAACAAGGTGGTGTGGATCATCGCGCGGCGCAGATCGTCACGCAGCGCGCCATTATAGGGGTCGCCAGGGCCGAAGCGGGCGAGGCGGGCGACATCGCTGTCCCGCATGCCCTGGGCTTCGCCTTCGATGCGGATGGTGCCGAACACACCGCGCGGGCCAAGGTCGATGGTCTGCACCAGCGTCGCCGTGCGGGTGGCGTGGTCGATGACGATGTCGGGCTTTCCGACCACCGGGAACGGAAATCCGGCGTCGGCGATCTGGACGGCAAGGCCCTCCTGCGCCGTGGTCACGCGCAACGCATCAACCGGGTCACCCGCGGCGACTCCGAGCCAGGGCTTGACGATTTCGGCGGGTGCCGGCCCCGTGGCATCGGCCGGCGCAACGACATTTACCGAGGCGAACGTGTACAGGGGGCCCGGATCGACGGTCAGCACGACACGCGACGGGCCATTGGCAGTTGCCGGCGGATTGACCTTGACGACGGTGTTGCCGCCATAATGGCCGACCGAGCGCAGCAACTGGTCGATCAGGTCGCGGTCTTCCGCGCTGCGGCGGTTGATCTGCGCGATGTTGGTTTCGTCGCCTGCATTGGCCTTGAGCACCGACAAGCGGCGAAAGCTGTCGGCAAGGCCGAGCGGATCGAGGCCGACGACCTCGACCGTGTAGCGGATGCTGGCAGCGGCAGGGGGTGGTTCGGCATCGGCGGTGGATTCAACCGTCGGCCATTCGACGCTGCCGGCCATCGGCGCGAAATCCTTCGGGTCGAGGCCGAGCATGGGAAGGGTGGCGGGGGCCGCGGGTGCCGCCGCCGGGGGTTCCTGCGCGCGCGCCGCCGGCGCGGGCGTAACGATGACAGCGAGAACGGCGAGGACGCTTCCGCACGGACGGCGGATCCCGATGATAGCTGGCAGCGTCACACCGACCGTCCTAGCCCAGCGATTTGCCTGCGCAAAGCGGTGCGACGGCACAAAAGTTGGCAGGATGGGGTGCTGCGTGCCAAAGCAGCGAGATGCCCATCGTTCCCGAACCGATCCCCGTCACCCGCCCGCCCCGGCGTGGCGGCGGCTGCCTGATTGCTGCCGGGCTCATTCTGGGACCGATCATCGGCCTGGTGTTCGGAGAAGTGTCGATCGGGCTGGTCGCCGGCGGGGTGATCGGCGTCATCGCGGCGGTGGTGATGACGGTACGCGACGGCCGTTAGACGGGGGGTCAGACCAGCCTGCGGCCGACCCAGACAACGCGGCCGATGACATTGACTCCGGCCGGGTCGCAATCGTCCCAGCTCGGATAGGCGTCATTGTCGCTGCGGATCGCCAGGCGCCGCGTCGCGGGGTTGACGGACAGGCGCTTGACCAGCAGCGCGTCGTCGGTGCGCAAGACGTAGATGCCGTCGCGCAGCCGTTCGCGATCGGCGGTATCGACCAGGATCTGGTCTCCATCGGCGAGCGTCGGCAGCATCGAATCGCCGGTGACGCTGATCACCGACAAGGCGGCGGGGTTGCCGCTGGCGACGCTGCGCACCCAGGTCGATTGAAAGGCCAGGGCAGTCAGCGGGCTTTCGTCGTCTGCCACGGCGCCGCTGCCGGCCGACGCGCCGATGGCGAGGCGCGGGATCAGCACATAATCCTCGGCACGCTGGATGAGATCGGGGCGGGCGACGACAGCGCGGCCATTGTCGTCGGGTCCGCCGAGCAGACGTTCGGCGATGCCGAAATGCTGCGCGATGACACGCCGATCCGTTTCCGACAGGCGGCGGGGAACGCCGCGCTTGACGAACTGCTGGATATAGGTCGGATTGCGGCCGAGACGCCGCGACAGCGAGGCATAATCCTCACCGCGCGACGCAATCAGCTCGTCCAACCGCTTGCGGATGGCGATACTGTCCATGTTTTCACGAACCTCCTCTCCCGGCTCGCTTACCGCAACCATAGCATAGTTTTTTGCCTAGACTAGTAGGATTTGCCGACGGATAAATTGGCACCGTCGCCGAATCGAGGGACATGACAGGCGGCGGCGGGGGAAGGGAACAGCTGATGACATTATTGATGGTCGTTGAGAAGCACTTACGCGCAAAAGCGCTGTCGCCATCACGATTCGGGCGCCAAGTATCTGGCGATCCACGCTTTGTCTTTGATCTGCGACGCGGTCGGGAGCCTCGTCCGGCGACGACCGCCCGGGTTCTTGCCTATATTGCCGGCGCAGAAGCGGCAATTGCCAATGCGCGCGGCGCCAATTCGGATGGGGACCGGATCTGATGCAGATGATCACCAGCCATGTGGCCAATGCGATCCGCCGTCGAATCGACGAACTGGTTGCCAGCGATACGGTGGATAGGGAAAAACCGACTCTCATCGTCGAGGCGTGTCGACAGACCGACTGGGCAAGCCTGACGTTTGTCGGCGCGCTGGTCGAACTCGATCTTCGGCTGGAGGGTGGCCGCGAGGCGGTGGCCGCAGCGATTGCGACCTTGTGCAATCGCCTGCCCGACAGCGACATTCCCGTTGCTGGCCATTTCGTCGCCGACATCCAGGTGGTGGCCGGAGCGGATGCCACCTTCGCAGCAGGGGACGGCGTCGTTCGCACCCTGCGGATCGAGGCGCTTTGCATCCGCGATTGACGGTTAGGCCTGGCGTGCGACGGAAGATCGCATCAGGCACCAAAACTGAGTGATGCTCGAATAGCCCTTGCAGCCGGGCGCGATGTCGCTTCAATATGAGCGCCGATCAAATCGAGATGGCCGTGGGACTGCGGTCATGGGGTGGGCAGGGGTGCGCGGGTGATGGCCAAGGTCGGCGTGGTATCGACAGTGCTGCTGCTTGCCGGCTGTGCGGCATCCCCGCAGCCGGCAGTCATCGCCGATGAGCGGCCGGTGCCGGTGCGGCTGGCGGCGGCGACCAGTGACAGCGGCGAACAGCGGCTCGCCGTCAGCGGGACGGTTCGCATCAAGCGCGAGACGGCGCTGGCCTTCAATGCCGCCGGGCGGATCGCTGCGATTGCCGTGCGCGAAGGCGATCCGGTCCGCGCCGGCCAGGTGCTGGCCAGGCTCGATCCCACCGGGCTCGACGCGTCGCAGGCCTCGGCGCGCGCGGAGGCGGTGCGGGCGGATGCCGATTACCGGCGGTTGCAGACCCTGTTCGACAAGGGCTGGGTGACGGCACCGCGCCTCGAGACGGCGCGGGCCAGTGCCGCGGCGGCGGCGGCACGGGTCAGGCAAACCGGGTTCGATGTCGGGTTGGCTGTCATTCGCGCGCCGTCGTCTGGGACGGTGCTGCGCCGGCCGGCAGAGCCCGGACAGATCGTCAGCCCCGGTGCCACCGTGCTGATCATCGGCGAAGCCAATAGCGGCCATGTGCTGCGCGTACCGATCGCCGACGCCGACCTCGGCCGGGTGCGGCTGGGGCAGCTTGCTGCCGTCACCGTGCCGGCGGTCGGCCCGCAGCCGATGGCGGCGCGCGTGTCCGAAATCGGCGCGCGCGGGGACGATGGGTCCGGCACCTTTCGCGTCGAAATGGCGTTGCCGGCGCGGCCGGGGCTGAAATCCGGCATGATCGGCAAGGCAGTGCTGCGCTTTGGCGGCATCGGGCCGGGCGTCGCGCGCGGCGGCGTGGTCATGGTGCCGGCGAGCGCGATATTTTCCGCGCGCGCCGATGAAGGCTTTGTCTATGTTCATGACAGCGCCGCCGGCCAGGTGCGATTGCGCCAGGTGGCGCTGGGGCGCGTCGGCGATGCCGGGGTGCAGGTGACGGGCGGCCTGCGCGCCGGGGAGCAGGTCGTCGTCTCCGGTCCCGACCGGCTGCGCGACGGCACCCGGGTCGCCATCGCGGCTGCCGCCCGCGCACGCGGCTGACGGGATGGGATTCATCGATTTCGCGGTCAAGCGCTGGCAGATCACGCTGGTCGCCTTTGCCCTGCTGTTCGCCATCGGGCTGTCGGCCTTCCTGACCATCCCACGGTCGGTCGATCCGCACTTTCCGTCGCCGTTCGTCAACATCATCGCGACCGTGCCGGGCGCCGAGCCGTCCGACATGGAGACGACGATCGCCAAGCCGATCGAAGATGTCCTCCAGGGGCTCGACGGCATCGTTCGTGTCCAGTCGCGATCGACCGATTCGACCGCCGTCATCACGGCCGAATTCAGTTGGAGCGGCGACCCTGAGCGCAATTACGACGAGGTGGTGCGCGAGGTGAACGCCATCCGCTCGACTTTGCCGTCGGCGCTGCAGCGGCTCGAATTCCAGAAGACGCGGACGACGGAAGCTGCCGTGCTGCAATTTGCGCTTGTCAGCGACACCGCCAGCTATCGCCGGCTGGAAAAGCTGGCGAAGGACCTGCGCGAGCGGATGAACAGGGTGCCGGGGGTGCGCAACTCGCGCGCCTGGGCCATTCCGACGCCGGAGGTGCGCGTGGCGATCGACAGCGGCCGACTGGCGCAGCTGGGTCTGCCGGTGACCGCCATCACCGACGCGCTGCGCGCCGGATCGACCGACCTGCCGCCGGGCGCGGTGCAATCGGGCGACCAGCGGTTGAACGTCCAGGCCGGCGGCGCCTTTCGCAGCGTCGACGAGGTCGCCGATGTGCCGGTGCGGGCGGCGAATGGCACCGTGGTGCGCGTCAAGGACGTCGCCGGCGTCGGCTGGGATTACGAGGAACAGCCCCATTACGCCCGCTACAATGGCAAGCGCGCCGTCTGGGTGACGATCACCCAGAAAGACGGCCTCAATGTGCTCGACATCCGCAACAGCGCCATTGCGGCGGCCCAGGACTATCGCAAGCTCCTGCCGCCAGACGTGCAGCTGGAAACCGGCTTCGACCAGTCGTTCGATATTGCCCGCAAGCTCGACCAGCTGGGGCGCGACTTCGCCATCGCGTTGGCGATCGTGCTGATCACGCTGCTGCCGCTCGGCTGGCGGGCGTCTCTGGTGGTGATGGTCTCCGTGCCGTTGTCGCTGATGATCGGCGTCGCGGTGCTGGCGACGCTGGGCTTCACGCTCAACCAGCTGGCGATCGCCGGCTTCATCATCGCGCTGGGGCTTCTGGTGGATGACTCGATCGTCGTCACCGAAAATATCGCCCGACACTTGCGGATGGGGGAGGGCCGGCAAAAGGCGGCGCTTTCGGGCACGCGCGAGATCGCCGTAGCGGTGATCGGCTGCACCTTCGTGCTGCTGTTCGCCTTCCTGCCGCTGGCCTTCCTGCCCGAAGGCGCCGGCAAGTTCACGCGCTCGCTGCCGGTGGCGGTGCTGGGGACGGTGGCGGCGTCGTTGCTGGTGTCGCTGACCATCGTGCCGTTTCTCGCCAGTCGCATCCTGCCGGCAAACGAGCCTGAGCACGGCAACCGCTTCCTCCAGGCCATCCAGAACGGCATCCAGCGCTTTTATGCACCGGTACTGCACTGGTCGCTGACAAGGCCGTGGCGGGCGATGGCGGTGGCAACGGTGATCGTGGTGTCCGGCTTTGCCTTGGTGCCGTTCATCGGATCGAGCCTGTTCCCGCCGGCCGACGCATCCTATTTCCTCGTCACCGTCACGGCGCCGGAAGGGGCGGCGATAACCCAGACCGATCGGGCTGTCCGCCTGGTCGAGCAGGCGACGCGCGGCGAACCCGATGTCACGCAGGTGCTCGCCAATGTCGGGCGCGGCAATCCGCAGATCTTCTACAACCAGCGCAGTTTCGACCAGCGCACCAATATCGGCGAAGTGCTGGTCAATCTGAAGCAATGGGATCCGGTCGCGGGCCCGGCGCTGGTCGAGCGGCTGCGCCAGCGCTTCGCCGCCGGTCCCGATGCGCAATATGTGCTGAAGGTGTTCCAGAACGGCCCACCGGTCGATGCGCCGATCCTGGTCAAGGTCGTCGGGCCCGATCTCGACGTGCTTAAGCGGCTGGCGGGCGAGGTCGAGGCGGTGATGCGGCGGGTGCCGGGGACACGCGATGTCAGCAACCCGGTTGCAGTCGACCAGCCGCGACTGGAACTCGGCCTCGATACCGGCAAGGCGGCGCTGCTGGGTGTCCAGCCCGGGGCGCCGCGCCGGGCGCTGCGGCTGGCGCTCGCCGGCGAGGCGGCGGGGCGGCTGCGCGACCGCGAGGGCGACAGCTATAATGTCGTGGTGCGACTTCCACTCGACCGGCGGCACGAGGTCTCGGCGCTCGACGATGTCTATGTCGCCGCGAGCAACGGCGCCATTCCGCTGCGCGAGATCGCGACGCCGCGGCTCGATTCGGCGCCGCCGCGGATCAACCGCGAACGTCAGCAGCGGACGGTGTCGGTCCAGTCGCAAGTTGCCGACGGCTTCCTGACAGCCAAGGTCAACACCGCCGTCTATGCCGCTTTGAAGGCGATCGAATTGCCGCCGGGCTACAGCTTCGATGAAGGCGGCGAAGCCGAGGTTGCGGCGCGCAGCTTCGGTGGGCTTGGGCCGATCATCGCCATTGCGGTGTTCGGGATCCTGGGGGTGCTGGTCATCGAATTCGGCCGGTTCCGCGAGACGGCGGTGGTCGCCGGCGTCATCCCGCTCGGAATTTTCGGCGGGCTGGTGGCGCTGTTCGTGACCGGCAATTCGATCAGCTACACCGCCGTCATCGGCTTCATCGCGTTGATCGGGATCGAGATCAAGAACTCCATCCTGCTCGTCGATTTCACCACCCAGCTGCGCCGCCAGGGCCTGGGGCTGCGCGACGCGATCGAACGCGCCGGCGAAGTGCGCTTCCTTCCGGTGCTGCTGACCTCGGTGACCGCGATCGGCGGGTTGCTGCCCCTCGCTCTCTCCGGATCGGGCCTTTACGGGCCGCTGGCCTGGGTCATCATCGGCGGGCTGATATCGTCGACGCTGCTCAGCCGGATCGTGACGCCGGTGATGTACCTGCTGATCGTGCGCGGCGCGGCGCCGGAACCGGCCTGAGGGGCCATTTCGCTCAGTCGAAAGGATAGCGACTTCGATGGCGCACCGCCCGAATTGGTGATTGACGAACATACCAACTGGTCGGTATGTTTTTCTCATGTCCGCACGAACCCGCCTGCTCAACGCTGCCACCGCCATCATCCGGCGTCAGGGGTTCGCGGGGACATCCGTCGATGGGCTTTGCGGGGTGGCCGGTGTGACCAAGGGGGCGTTTTTCCACCATTTCGCCTCCAAGGAAGCGCTGGGGGTCGCAGCGGCGGAGCATTGGTCGGAAACGACCGGCGCGCTGTTCGCCGGCGGCGACTGGCATCGCCACGCCGATCCGCTGCAGCGCATTTTCGGCTATATCGACTTTCGGGCAGCGTTGATCGCCGGCGCCCCGGCTGAGTTCACCTGCCTCGCCGGCACCATGGTGCAGGAAGCGCACGAGAGCAGCCCTGCCATCCGCGATGCCTGCCGGCGCAGCATCTTCGGCCATGCGGCGACGCTGGAAGCGGATTTTGCCGCGGCCATGGCAGCACATGGTGTCACCGGCACCACCGCCGAAAGCCTGGCGCTGCACACCCAGGCGGTGCTGCAGGGCGGCTTCATCCTTTCGAAAGCCACTGGCGACACGGCGCCGTCGCTGGCCGGGATCGACCATCTGCGCCGTTACCTGACCTTGCTTTTTGGGGAGAAATGCAATGACGGAGACAATGGACGCCCGGTTGACGGGGGTGACGCCGCACATCGTCTGCAATGACGCGGCGGCAGCGATCGCATTCTACAAGGCGGCGTTCGGAGCCACCGAAATGATGCGACTGCCGGGTCCCGATGGCCGGCTGTACCACGCCTCGGTGATGATCAACGGCGGCTTGCTGATGCTTGTCGACGAATTTCCCGAAATGCCTGTTGCCGCGCCCACGACGCTGAACGGCAGCTCCGTCACGCTGCACCTGTACAGCGACGATGCCACGGCCGCGATCGCCCGTGCCGCTGCGGCCGGAGCGACGGTAACGATGGAGGCCCAGCCGATGTTCTGGGGCGACATGTACGGTATGGTCACCGACCCGTTCGGCCATGTCTGGGCCATCGCGACGCCGATGGGGCCACCCAAGACGGCTGACGAACTCGCCGCCGCCATGGCGGGCGCCTGACCATGGCGGGCCATATCACCCCCTGTTTCTGGTTCGCCAGCGAAGCCGAAGCCGCCGCCCGCCATTATGTCGGCATCTTCGACGATGCAGCGCTGGGCCATGTTTCGCGTTATGGTGCCGACATGCCGGTGGCCGAAGGCACGGTTCTGTTTGCCCAGTTCACCCTGCGCGGCCAGCCGTATATGGCGCTCAACACCGGCCGGCCGATCGCCTTCAACGAAGGCATTTCGCTTTCGGTCGATTGCGCGACGCAGGCCGAAATCGACCATCATTGGGACGCGCTGCTCGCCGATGGCGGTGCACCCGTGCAATGCGGCTGGCTGACTGACCGCTTTGGGGTCAGCTGGCAGATCGTGCCGCGCATGATGGACGAATGGATGCGGACTGGCACCGCCGGGCAGGTGGCACGGCTGATGGCGGCGATGATGGACATGGTGAAGCTCGACATTGCCGCCCTGCAGCGCGCGTTCGAAGGAGAATGACGATGACCGATGCCCCTGACGCGCTGTTCGAACTGGCAGTCGAGCGGCATTTCGACGTGCCGCCGACGGCGATCTGGCAGGCCTGGACCGACCATCTGACCGAATGGTGGTGCCCGCGGCCATGGACAACCGAGATCATCGACTGGGACATGCGGGCCGGCGGCGCGGCGCATGTGACGATGCACGGGCCGGACGGTGGCATCAGCGACATGCCGGGCGTGTTCCTGGAGGTGACCGAGCCGAACCGCATCGTGTTCACCAACGCGTTTACCGCGGGGTGGCGGCCGCAGAAGCCGTTCATGGTCGGCATTTTCGAGTTCACCGACGATGGTGCCGGCGGCAGCCATTATCGTGCCGCCGCGCGCCACTGGGACAAGGCGGCGATGGACGAGCATGCCGCAATGGGGTTCGAACAGGGCTGGGGTGTCGTTGCCGACCAGTTGCTGGAGGTGGCGCGGCGCATCGCTGGCAGATGATGGCTTTACAGATCCTGCGCCGGTCGACGACGATGTCGGTAGGGGACAACATTGCCATTTGGTAATGTTGTTGCTAGACGGCCGTCCACCGATACAGGAGTAGCCAATGCCCAAGTTTGCCGCCGGCGTCGTGCGTTTCCAGCGCGACGTTTATCCGCACAAGCAGGAATTCTATGACACGCTGAGCACGGGTCAGGCACCAGAGGCGCTTTTCATCACCTGTTCCGATTCGCGGATTGAACTGGGTACGCTGACCCAGGCGCAACCGGGCGATCTGTTCGTTGTCCGTAATGCCGGCAACATCGTGCCACCACACAGCAATTCGACCGGGGCAACGACGGCCGCGATCGAATTCGCTGTCGGTGCCTTGAAGGTGTCGCACATCGTCATCTGCGGGCACACCGATTGCGGCGCAATGAAGGGTGCGGTGGCACCTGACAAGCTCGATTCGCTGCCGCATGTCCGCGCGTGGCTGGGCTATGCTCGCGCGGCAGTCGAAATTGTTGCGGCGATTGGCAACGACTTGACCGACCAGGAGCGTATGCTGCTGCTGCTGGAACAGAATGTCATTCTGCAGTTGCAGCATTTGAAAACCCACCCGACGGTGGCAGTGGCGCTCGCAACGGGCTCTTTGCAACTGCACGGCTGGGTTTACGACATCAAGGCTGGTGAAGTGTATGCCTATGATGAGGAAATCGGCGACTTCAAGCCGGTGAGCGAGCGCTACGCCGAGCAGATGAAAGAGTTTCTTTCGGCTGATCTGCACGATCATGGCTGACGCCATGACCAGCGTCTGACGCTGGCGGGGAAGCGACCTTGCCCAGGCGAGTCAAACCGTCTGGGCGCCCCGCACCAGCCGGCCGGGCAGGGCACCCGTCGGCACGCCGCGGCGATAGGTGACCTTGCCACTCTTGATCGTCACCGCATAGCCATCGGCAAGCTGGCGCAGGCGTTTGCCGCCCGCCGGCAGGTCGCGGACCATCGCCGGCGCGTGGAGCACAAGACCGTCCAGATCGATGACATTGAGATCGGCCTTGTAGCCGGGCGCAAGCAGGCCGCGGTCGCCAAGGCCGACGGCGGCGGCCGGGACGGCGGTGAGCGAGCGGATGGCGGCGGGCAGCGGCACGGCGCGGTCGGGGCCTGCATCGCGGACGAAGTGCGTCAGGTAGAAGGTCGGGAAGCTGGCATCGCAGATCAGGCCGTAATGCGCCCCGCCGTCGCCCAGGCCGATGATGGTATCGGGGTGGGTGCACATCTCGCGCGCCGCATCGAGGTTGCCGTCGCGGTAGTTGGCGCCGGGCAGGAACAGGATGTTGCGGCCGTCATTTTCGATCAGCAGGTCATAGGCGACTTCGGCGGCCGTCCGCCCCTGGCGTTCGGCGATCCGGTCGAGCCGATCGTCCGGAGCAGGGTCATAGACCGGCGGTTCGCCCATCAGGTAGGTCGCGGTGGAGGCAGCGACGATCTGCAGGAAAAACGGATTGGTGTCGTCAGGCGCTTCCGCCAACAGGCGGGCGCGCAGCGCGGGTTCACGCAACGCCGCGACCTTTTCGGCCAGCGGCAGGTCGGCGAGCGGCCGGAAGCTCGGGTGGAGCGAAAAGGGGTGGAACGACAGGTCGAGCCCGAACAGCAACCCGACGGGTCGCGGGTAGACCTGGCCATGGATGGTGACGCCGTCGGCATTGGCAGTTTCGAGCGCGCGCAGATATTTGCGCCAGCCGTCCGCGTCGCCGGTCGCCATCTGCAGCAGCGAAAACGACAGCGGCCGGCCCGCCGCCTCGGCGACGCGGCGCATCAGTGCGAACTCGTCATCAGCCTCGCCGAAAATGTCGGCAATGAGCTGATAGACGCCGGCGCCCGCGTCGCGCAGCCCCGCGGCGAGCGCCAGCAACTCGTCCTCGGGCGAATTGAGGCTGGGCGCGAGCTCCCCGGCGCGGGTCCGGTGCAACATGTTGCGCGACGTGGTGACACCGAGCGCACCGGCACGGATCGCTTCGGCGGTCAGCGCCCGCATCTGGGCCAGGTCGGCATCGGTCGGCGGCTCGCGTCGCGCACCCCGCTCGCCCATCACATAGACGCGCAGCGCCGAATGCGGCAGCTGCGCCGCGACGTCGATATCGAGCTGGCGGGCGGCAAGTGCGTCGAGATAGTCGGGAAACGTCTCCCAGTTCCACGGCAGGCCGGCGGTCATCACCACTTCCGGAATGTCCTCGACGCCTTCCATCAGCGCTACCAGCATGGCGTGCTGGTCAGGCTTGCACGGCGCGAAGCCGACGCCGCAATTGCCCATGACGACCGACGTGACGCCATGGCCCGATGACGGCGTCATCCGCTGTTCCCAGGTTGCCTGCCCGTCATAATGGGTGTGGACATCGACGAATCCGGGCGTGACGATATGACCGGTCGCGTCGATTTCTTCGGCGGCGCTGCCGGTCACGCTGCCGATGGCGACGATGCAATCCCCGCTGATGGCGACATCGCCGATGCGCCCGGGGGCGCCCGATCCGTCATGGATTTCGCCGCCGCGGATGATCAGGTCATAATCGGCCATGTCGCTCTCCCAGGATCATTGGCTACCACGGGCGGGCGGGGCCGGCACCGGCCGCAATGAACAGGGAACCGATGAACAGGGCAGCGATGAACAGGGCACCCACGAACAGGGCGCCGTTGCGTGGCCGCGCCCCTGCGACTATCCATCCTGAATGAAACGCTTTACCGGCCAAGACCGATCGATCACCGACAAATGGCGCCCCGCGACGCTGGCGGTGCGCGGCGGCACGATGCGGTCCGATTTCGGCGAGACCTCCGAAGCGATCTTCATGACTTCGGGCTATGCCTATGACAATGCCGAGGAAGCGGCGGCGCGGTTCCGCGGCGACCGGCCCGGGATGACCTATAGCCGCTTGCAGAATCCGACGACGGACATGCTCGAAAAGCGGCTGGCACTGCTGGAAGGCGCCGAAGCCGCGCGCGCCACGACGACAGGCATGGCAGCGATGAGCGCGGCGTTGATGAGCACGCTGTCGGCGGGCGACCATCTTGTCGCCGGGCGCTCGCTGTTCGGGTCGTGCCGGGTGCTGGTCGATACGATTTTGCCGCGCTTCGGCATTCAGACGACGACCGTCGACGCGACCGACACCGACGCCTGGGCGCGGGCGCGGCGGCCCAATACCCGCGCCTTCTTTCTCGAAACGCCGTCGAACCCGGGGCTCGAAGTGTCCGACCTGCGGGCAATCGCCGATATCGGCCATGATGCCGGCGCGCTGGTCATCGTCGACAATGCCTTTGCCTCGCCGATCGTCCAGCGACCGATGGACCATGGCGCCGACATCGTCGCCTATTCGGCAACGAAGCTGATGGACGGGCAGGGGCGGGTGCTCGCCGGCGCCGTGCTCGGCAGCGAAAAATGGATGAACGACGTCTATCTTGCCTATGCCCGCCACACCGGCCCCAATCTGTCGCCGTTCAACGCCTGGGTCGTGCTGAAGTCGCTGGAAACGCTCGATCTGCGCGTGCGGCGGTCGTGCGAGAATGCGCTCAAGGTCGCGACATTTCTCGAAGCGCGGATGCCGCGGGTGCTTTACCCCGGCCTCGCCTCGCACCCGCAGCATGCGCTGGCGATGCGCCAGATGGCGGCAGGCGGCACGATCGTCGCGCTGTTCCTCGATGGCGGACGGCCCCAGGCGCACGGGCTGCTCGATGCGCTGGAACTGATCGACATTTCCAACAACCTCGGCGATTCGCGCAGCCTGATGACGCATCCGGCATCGACGACCCATTATGCGGTGACCGCCGAGGTGCGCGACCAGATGGGGATCACCGAGGGCATGTTGCGCCTGTCGATCGGCCTCGAGGACCCGCAGGACCTGATCGACGATCTCGACCAGGCGCTGCGGCACATCGGGCTTTGATGATCGGTCTGATCTTTCCCTATGCGGCGACCACCGGCGCGGTGACGGTGCGGGTGGCGCCGCGCTATCTCGACGAGCAATCGGACCCGATCCGCGGCTATCATGTCTGGGCCTATCAGGTGCGGATCGAAAATGCCGCCGATACGGCGGTGCAGCTCATGTCCCGCCATTGGGTGATCATCGATGGCGACGGCCGGGTGGAGGAAGTGTCGGGCGATGGCGTCGTCGGCGTCCAGCCGGTCATCGGCGCCGGCCAGGCCTATGACTATGTCTCCGGCTGCCCGCTGCCGACGCCATCGGGTACGATGCACGGATATTACACGCTGCGGCAGGGCGCGGCGCGTTTTGACGTGACCATCCCGGCCTTTGCGCTGGAAACCCCCCGCGTGCGACCGGCGGCGCACTGACATGAAGCGCACGCATTTGCCGCTCAACGCCCTGCGTGTCTTCGACGCGGCGGCGCGGCACCTCAGCTTCACCAAGGCGGCGGACGAACTGGCCGTCACCCCGGCGGCGGTGGGTCAGCAGATCCGGGCGCTGGAGGACACGCTGGGCGTCGTGCTGTTCAAGCGGATGACGCGCAACCTCGAGCTGACCCCCGAGGCGACACGGGCCTTGCCGGCGCTGCGGGCCGGGTTCCTTCAGTTCGAGGAATCGGTGCGCATCCTGCAGGACGGCCAGAGTTCCAAGGTGCTGACGATCGCGGCGCCGCGCGACCTGATGGCGAAATGGCTGGGGCCGCGGCTGGCAGCCTATGGCGCACGCCATCCCGATGTGCGTTTCGTCGTCGCCGGCATCGACGGCACCCCCGATGTGTTGCCGGATTTCACCCAGGCCAATCTCGACCTGGCGATCGTCTTCTGCGGCGAGCCGGCGGACGAAGGCATCCATGGCCGACCAATCGGTGCCGAGACGCTGGTGACCGTGGCCGGGCCGGCGGCCGAGCCGCGCATCGCCCATCCTGCCGATCCGGAAGCGCCCGGCATCACGGTTGCCGATGCCGGGCTGGCAATCGATGCCGCCGCGGCGGGACTGGGCTGCGCCCTTGTACCGGCAACGCTGGCTGCCGCCGATCTGGCGGCCGGCCGCGTGGCCCTGGTGGGCACGCCTGCGCCGAGCATGCGGTCCTACTGGCTGGTGGCGCCGACCCCGCAATGGCGCCAGGCCAAGGTGCGGGCAATGGTCGAGTTCCTGCGCGGCTGAGGCGATGTTGCCCATGGCTCCCGCCTGGCCGCCGGATTAAAAGCACGTCACGGCGCACGGTCGCAGCAGTGGAAACTTGATTGCGCGCCGCGTGTTGGTAGTTTAGCGGGCTGAAGGGGATCAACCATGGGATTGAGCATGAACAAGTCGATTTTTGTTGCTGCCGCTGTTGCTGCCGGTGTCGTGTCGATGCCGGCCTTTGCCCAGGCGATGCCTGCCGGCAATGCCGCAGCCGGTGAAAAGGTTTTCGCGCAGTGCAAGACCTGCCACGTCACGGACAAGGGCGTGAACCGCGTCGGGCCGTCGCTGTTCGGCGTCGTCGGCCGCAAGGCCGGTACGGTTCCGGGTTACAAATATTCGGCCGCAAACCTCAAGAGCGGCCTGACCTGGACGCCGGCGCAGCTCAACACCTATCTCGAAGCGCCGCAGAAGGTCATCAAGGGCACCAAGATGGCATTTGGCGGCCTGAAGAAGCCGCAAGATCGCGCCGACGTCATCGCATTCCTCGCGACCAAGAAGTAAGGCGCAGCGCCGCGCGCGCGTAGCCAAACGCTACGCGCCGACAGGCGCCAGCCCGATCGGCGGGCGGTGGCGTTCTCCACCGAGCCCGTTGGGCGCCAGCATGGGCTTTGCCCATGCCACCTTTGGAACGGCCGGCGACACTCTCGCCGGCCGTTTTCCTGTGCATATTGCATCGACCCACGCCGAGCGGCATTCTTGGGCCAGGAGGGTCAGGATGTTCGCTGCCTTGCTTGCGACTATGGCGCTCGCTGCGACCGACGTGCCACCGGTGCCTGGCCTGTGCACGGCGCCTGTGCCAGCCGACCGCGATACGCCCGGCTGCTACAGCACGGGGGCAATCGCAATCGCGGCAGCGCCCGACGCGCTCCACTGGCAGGTGCATCAGTTCCCGACGACGGCGGCGGCCGCGGCCGAGGCGGGCCGGCACCGCTGGGCCAGTGTCGCCCAGGCGCATTCGCGCGCCTGGCTACATGTGCTGGGGCCAGCCGACGAGGTGGTCGCCGGCGGCACGCGGCGCGCGCTGATCGGCCCGCTGGCGCCGCCACCCGGCCCGGTGACGGCGCATTTCGCCGAAGCGATCTTTCCGCCCGGCATGCAGACGCGGGTCCATTCGCACCCGGGCCCCGAAGCCTTTTATGTCGTCGAAGGCGAGCAGTGCATGGAAACGCCGACCGACCGCGCGACGGTGCGCGCCGGCGGCACCTATATCGTGACGAGCGGGCCGCATCTGCAGGCGGCGCCGCGCGGCCGTCGCAACCTGGTGCTGATCCTGGCGCCCAGGGGCCAGCCGGCTGTCGTGCTGGGGGGCGATTGGCAGCCGAGCGGCTATTGCGCCTCCTGAACGAAGCCGGGGCCGTTCCCTCCCGCACCGCACCATGCTAGGGCGCTGCCCATGCTGACCATGAACAACGTCACCGTGCGCCTTGGCGGCCGGACCATCCTCGACAGTGCCACTGCCACGCTGCCGCCGCGCGGGCGGATCGGGCTGATCGGCCGCAACGGCGCCGGCAAATCGACGTTGATGAAAGTCATCGCCGGGACGCTCGACCCCGACAGCGGCAGCGTCGACATGCCCAAGAGCGCCCGGCTCGGCTATGTCGCGCAGGAAGCGCCGGCGGGGCAGGGCACGCCGTTCGAAACCGTCCTCGCCGCCGATGTCGAACGCGCCGCGCTGATGGCGGAGGAAGAAGCCGGCCATGTCGAGCCACACCGGCTGGCGGAGATCCACGACCGGCTGATCGCCATCGATGCCTATACGGCCGCGGCGCGCGCCAGCCGCATCCTCGTGGGCCTGGGCTTCGACGAGGCAGCGCAGCATCGCCCGCTCGACAGCTATTCGGGCGGCTGGCGGATGCGCGTCGCGCTGGCCGCGCTGCTGTTCTCGCAGCCCGACCTGCTGCTGCTCGACGAGCCGTCCAACCACCTCGACCTCGAAGCGACGATGTGGCTCGAATCCTTCCTGAAAACCTATCGCGCGACGATCGTGGTCATCAGCCACGAACGCGACCTGCTCAACAACGTCGTCGATCATATCCTGCATCTCGAGCAGGGCAAGATCACCCTCTACCCCGGCGGCTATGACGATTTCGAACGCCAGCGTGCCGAGCGGCTGGCGCAACTGGCAAGCGCGCGCGAGGCGCAGGCGACGCAGCGCGCCAAGTTGCAGGATTATGTGGCGCGCAATTCGGCGCGTGCGTCGACCGCCAAGCAGGCCCAGTCGCGGCAGAAGGCGCTGGCCAAGATGCAGCCGATTGCCGAGGCGGTGACCGACCCGACGCTGGTCTTCAACTTCCCGTCGCCGCCACCGCTGAAGCCGCCGCTGGTGCAGATCGAATATGCCAGCGTCGGCTATAACGACAAGCCGGTGCTCGAACATGTCGACCTGCGGCTCGATCCCGATGACCGGCTGGCGCTGCTCGGGCGCAACGGCAATGGCAAGACGACGCTGGCCCGGTTGCTGTCGGGGCAGTTGAAGGCGATGGCGGGCAGCGTCGCGGCGCCGGGCAAGCTGCGGGTCGGCTATTTCACCCAGTATCAGGTCGAGGAGCTGGACAGCGACGACACGCCGCTGGAGCATATGAGCCGGCTGATGCGCGGCGCCAACCCGAGCCAGGTGCGGGCGCAGCTGGGCCGCTTCGGGTTTTCGGGGGGCATGGCGGAACAGAAGGTCGGCAAGATGTCGGGCGGTGAAAAGGCGCGGCTGGCGCTGGCGCTGATCACCCGTGACGCACCGCACCTGCTGATCCTCGACGAGCCGACCAACCACCTCGATGTCGATACGCGCGAAGCGCTGGTGCAGGCGCTCAACGACTATGACGGGGCTGTGGTTGTGGTGAGCCATGACCGCCACATGATCGAAGCGAGCGCCGACAGGCTGGTGCTGGTCGATGCCGGGCGAGCGGTCGAATTCGCCGGCTCGCTCGACGACTATACCGACTCTATCCTTGGCAAGTCGCCGGCGGCGCCCGAAGGCAGCAAGGGCAAGGGCAGCGGCAACAAGAAGGACGACCGCAAGGCCGCGGCGGCGGCGCGCGAAGCCTCTGCGGGGCTGCGCAAGGCGATCAAGGATGCCGAGGCGGAAACGGCGCGGCTGACGGCGCGGATTGCCGAGATCGATGCCGCTCTGGCTGACCCCAAGGCCGCCAATGCGTCGGACCGCCACCGCCCGGCGAGCGACCTGATGCGGCTGCGCGGCGAAGCGGACAAGGCCCGCGCGGCAAGCGAAGCGAAATGGCTGGCGGCGAGCGAAGCGCTGGAAGGCGCCGCGTCATAGCGGCTCGCTGCCCGCCGGATCGGCCGCGCTGGTCGAGCCGGATCGTCCGGCCTTCGCACGCCGAACGATGCGACTACCCGAGCATCTCGTTTGCCGCGGTGACGATCTGGGTCGGAATGTACGGCTTTTTGAAGAAGCGGGCGCCTTCCACCAGGTCGGGAATGTCGGGGGCATAGCCGGTGGCGTAGATGACGCCGATGCCCGGGCGCAGGGCGCGGGCCTCGCGCGCGATGGTCCAGCCGGTCATCGGGGTCACCAGCTTGATATCGGTGAACAGCAGTTCGATCGGCGTTTCGCTGGCGAGATGGGCGAGGGCGGTCTCGCCACTGTCGGCTGTCAGCACCGCGAACCCGGCGTCTTCGAGGTCGATGACGAGCATTTCGCGGACAAGGGGTTCGTCTTCGACGACAAGGATGGTTTTGGGCATGACTGCTATCGGCCTTCCATGGCGCGGGGGAGATAAACGCTGATCGTGGCACCTTCGCCGGGGGCACTGTCGATCGTGACACTGCCTTTCGACTGGGTGACAAAGCCATAGACCTGGCTGAGGCCGAGGCCGGAGCCGCGACCCAGCGTCTTGGTCGTGAAAAAGGGTTCGAAGATGCGCTCGCGCGTCGCCTCGTCCATGCCCTGGCCGGTATCGGTGACCTGCAGGACCACGCGGTCCCCGTCGGGATCCGGCTGGTTGCGCGTCAACACCCGCAACTGGCCACCATGGCGCATGGCGTCGCGGGCGTTGACGAGCAGGTTGAGGACGGCGTTTTCCGCCTGGCCGGTATCGATCTGGACAGGCCAGAGGTCGGGCGCCAGCGCGACATCGACCGTGATCGACGGGTCGATCATGCTGTTGAAAAGCGTCAGGATACGATCGGTGATCGCGTTCAGGTCCGACAGCGCCGGCAGCAGCGGCTGCTGGCGGGCAAAGGCCAGCAACTGGTCGGTCAGCCGCGCCGCCGATTGCGCGCCGGTCATGGCATTTTCCAAGGCCGGCAGGGTAATCGAATCTTGGCCCGACAGGCGCCGGGCACGATCGATATTGCCGATCACGACGGTCAGCAGATTGTTGAAATCATGCGCGATTCCGGCTGTCAGCTGGCCGACGGCGTCCATCTTCTGGGCCTGGCGCAGCATGGCTTCGGCGCGCATGCGTTCTTCGGTTTGCGCTGCCAGCGCCGCCAGCGCCGTGTCGCGCTCGTCGATCCGCAATTGCAATGCCGCATTCGCCGCCTCCAGCTGCGCTGGCGACGGCAGCGCCAGCGTGCGCGGCAACAGCGGCCACAGCGCCACGGCGGTGGCGACGGAGATGATCGCGGTCGCCAGCTTCAGCAGCGCCTGGGCGCCATAGTCGGGGTTCCACAGCGTCCAGATCGCCATGAAATGGGTGGCGCCGCACGCCAGGATGAACGCCACGAACAGCCAGGCGATCCACCGGAACCGCATGTCCGGCCGCCGCGTCAGGAACACGGCGAGTGCAACGGGGATGGAGAAATAGGACAGGCCGATGACGGCATCGGCAAGGACGTGCGTCCAGATCAGCACCGGATCCCACAACAGGCAATAGCCGTGCGGCGCCAGCCCCGTCGACCCGAGGAGCTTTTGCAGATACGCGACCATTCTCCCCCTGTGCTCCTGTCGCGTGAATGATATTGCGAATGCGTATTAAGGCCCGGAAACGTGCGAACTCCTAACGGGTTCCCGCAGAAAACGCATCATGCATCAAGGGCTTCGGCATCGACGCGGTCAGCATGCGCCTGGATGAAGGCAAAGCGGTGTTCCGGATGGCGCCCCATCAGCCGCTCGACAAGGTCGACAACGGCCGCACGCGCGTCGACGCCATCGGGCAGCACGACGCGCAACAGGGTGCGTTTGGCGGGGTCCATGGTCGTTTCGCGCAACTGTTGCGGCGCCATTTCGCCCAGCCCCTTGAAACGCCCGACCTCGATCTTGGTCTTGCCCTTGAAAATCGTGTCGAGCAGTTCCAGCCGGTGGGCGTCGTCGCGGGCATAGGCAACGGTGCCGCCGGCGGCGAGGCGATAGAGCGGCGGCAGGGCGAGATAGAGCCTGCCGTCGCGCACCAGCCCCGGCATTTCCTGGAAGAAAAAGGTCATCAGCAGCGTCGCGATATGCGCGCCATCGACATCGGCGTCGGTCATGATGACGATGCGTTCATAGCGCAGCGCAGCGGCGTTGTATTGACCACGCGTGCCGCAACCGAGCGCCTGGATGAGGTCGGCAACCTCGCTGTTGGCGCCGATCTTGGCGGCGTTGGCGCTGGCGACGTTGAGGATCTTGCCGCGAATCGGCAGGATCGCCTGGGTCATGCGCTCGCGCGCCTGCTTGGCACTGCCGCCCGCCGAATCGCCTTCGACGATGAACAGCTCGGTGCCGGCGGCGTCGTCGCGGGCGCAGTCGGTCAGCTTGCCCGGCAGGCGCAGGTTGCGTTTGCTGGTGGCGGTCTTGCGCTTGACGTTGAGCTCGGCACGGCGGCGTAGCCGGTCCTCCATCCGCTCGACCACAAAGGCGAGCAGGGCCCGCCCGCGATCGCCCGATCCGGTCAGCCAATGATCGAAATGGTCCTTGATGGCGTTTTCGACGAGCCGGGTCGCTTCGGGCGAGGTCAGCCGGTCCTTGGTCTGGCTCTGGAACTGCGGGTCGCGGATGAACAGCGACAGCATGATTTCGGCGCCGGTGAAAACATCCTCGCCGGAAAGCTCGCCGGCCTTCTTGTTGCCGGTAAGGGTGGCGAAGTTGCGCAGGCCCTTGGTCAGCGCGGTGCGCAGGCCGGTTTCATGGGTGCCGCCGTCGGGCGTGGGAATGGTGTTGCAATAGAAACTGGCGGCGCCCTCGCCATATTGCGGCCAGGCGCAGGCCCATTCGACCGCGCCCTTGCCATCGGCAAGATCGGCGCGGCCGGCAAACAGGTCGGGCGTCACCATCTCGCGGTCGGCAAGGCGTTCGCGCAGATGGTCGGCGAGGCCGCCGGGAAACTGGAAGACGGCGGTGTCGGGCGTGTCGCCATCGGCGATGAACGACCGCCAGCGGATCTCGACGCCGCCGAACAGATAGGCCTTGGAGCGCGCGAGCTTGTACAGGCGGGAAGGGCGGAACCGGGCATCGGTGCCGAAGATCTGCGTGTCGGGCAGGAACCGGATCGTCGTGCCGCGGCGGTTGGGGGCCGCACCGACCTTTTCCAGCGTCGTGACCGGCAGCCCGCGCGAAAAGCGCTGTGCGTGGAGTTCGCGGTTGCGCGCCACTTCGACGGTCATGTCCGACGACAGCGCATTGACGACCGAAATGCCGACGCCGTGGAGGCCGCCCGACGTGGCATAGGCCTTGCCGGAGAATTTTCCGCCCGAATGGAGCATGGTCATGATGACTTCCAGCGCCGATTTGTCCGGAAAGCGCGGATGCGGGTCGATCGGGATGCCGCGGCCATTGTCGGCGATGGTCAGGCTGCCATCGGCCTCCAGCGTCACTTCGATGCGGCTGGCATGGCCGGCAACGGCCTCGTCCATTGCGTTGTCGAGCACTTCCGCGGCGAGGTGATGAAGTGCACGCTCATCGGTGCCGCCGATATACATGCCCGGGCGCCGGCGGACGGGTTCGAGACCCTCCAGAACCTCGATATGGCTGGCGTCATAGTCGCTGGGGGCCGCGGTGGCGGCGAACAAATCGCTCATGGCCGGGTTATAGGAGGGCGGGCATGCCGCGAACAGGGGGGAAGAACAGGGAGCGAACGCGCCACACCAGGCGCTGCCCTCGTATTTTTACGGTCCATGCATTTTTGGCTTGCAAATCGCTGTGCTGCAGTGCACAAAGATCAGGCCATCATGGCGATCCTCCCCAAGGATAAACTTCAAGGGCCGGTGCAAACGCACCGGCCCTTTTTTCTTGGAGAATGACGGTTTTTTGACAGCTTTACGGCCACAAGACGGCGAAGTGGCGCGTTCAGCTGTCCGGCCGACTGCAATGTTGCGCTGCAATAGCGAGCGCTAACATTATTTGGCATTTTTTAACGCAGGATCGCGCCCTGGCGCGCCTGCCGACGCGAAAACGCCCGGGACAAGCCCGGGCGCGGGTGAATCGCAACGCATTCCAAGCGACCGCGAGTCGGGCCGCGGCGTCTGCCGCCGCGGCCCGCCCCTGGCCGTCAGACGCTGTAGTACATGTCGAATTCGACCGGTGCCGGCGTCATTTCCCAACGCATAACATCCTGCATCTTCACTTCGATGTACGAATCGATCTGGTCGTCGGTGAAGACCCCACCCTTGGTGAAGACAGCGCGCGACCGGTCGAGCGCCCCCAGAGCTTCACGCAGCGAGGCGCAGACCGTCGGGACCTTCTTCAGTTCCTTCGGCGGCAGGTCATAGAGGTTCTTGTCCATCGGCGCGCCCGGATGGATGCGGTTTTCAATGCCGTCCAGCCCGGCCATCAGCAGCGCCGTGTAGCAGAGATAGGGATTGGCCATGGCATCGGGGAAGCGGACTTCGACGCGCTTCGCCTTGCCGCCGCTGCCATAGGGGATGCGGCACGAGGCCGAGCGGTTGCGCGACGAATAGGCGAGCAGCACTGGCGCTTCGAAGCCCGGGACCAGCCGCTTGTAGCTGTTGGTCGACGGGTTGGTGAAGGCGTTGCAGGCCTTGGCGTGCTTTATGATACCGCCGATGAAGAACAGCGCCAGTTCCGAAAGGCCGGCATAGCCATCGCCGGCGAACAGCGGCGTCTTGCCGTTCCAGATCGACAAATGGGTGTGCATGCCGCTGCCATTGTCGTCCTTGATCGGCTTGGGCATGAACGTCGCGGTCTTGCCATAGGCATGGGCGACCTGGTGGACGACATATTTGTAGACCTGCATGCGGTCGGCCGTCGTCGTCAGCGTGCCGAAGGTCAGGCCGAGCTCGTGCTGGGCGGCGGCGACTTCATGGTGATGCTTGTCGCAAGGCAGCCCCATTTCGATCATCGTCGCAACCATCTCGCCGCGCAGATCGACGGCGCTGTCGACCGGGGCGACGGGAAAATACCCGCCCTTGACGCGCGGGCGGTGCGCCATGTTGCCGCCTTCATAGACCTTGCCCGAATTGCCCGGCAGCTCGATGTCGTCGAGATGGTAGAAGCCTTCGCCGTAGCCGAGGCCGAAGCGGACATCGTCGAAAACGAAGAATTCGGCTTCCGGCCCGATGTAGATGGTGTCGCCGATGCCGGTCGACTTGAGATAGGCTTCCCCGCGCTTGGCGGTCGAGCGCGGATCGCGGCTGTAGAGCTGGCCCGTCGACGGTTCGACCACATCGCAGACCAGGATCAGCATCGGCGTCGCCGAGAACGGATCGATGTAGACTGCCTCGAGGTCGGGCATGAGGATCATGTCGGATTCGTTGATCGCCTTCCAGCCTTCGATCGACGAACCGTCGAACATGAAGCCGTCGGTCAGCATGTCTTCATCGATGACGCTGGAAACCATGGTCAGGTGCTGCCACTTGCCCTTGGGATCGGTGAACCGCAGATCGACCCATTCGATCTCCTTTTCCTTGATCATGTCGAGGATGCCGGCGACGAGCTTTGCCATGAAATCAGTCCCTTGGTTTTCGTTTAAGAAGAAACACTGCGATCAGATCGCGTCGGAATCGCGCTCTCCGGTGCGGATGCGGACGGCACTTTCGATCGGCGATACGAAGATCTTGCCGTCGCCGATGCGGCCGGTGCGCGCAGCGTTGGCGATCGCCTCCACGACGCGTTCGACCTGGTCGTCATCGACGACGATCTCCAGCCGCACCTTGGGCAGGAAATCGACGACATATTCGGCGCCGCGATACAGCTCGGTATGGCCCTTCTGGCGGCCGAACCCCTTGGCTTCCGTAACCGTTATTCCCGATACGCCGACTTCGTGCAGCGCTTCCTTCACTTCGTCGAGCTTGAAGGGCTTGATGACCGCCTCGATCTTTTTCACCACACACCCCGTTGTTTTGCCATTCGAGAAGCAATTTTCATGCCAGCCGGACCATAGCGCAGGAATCCGGGGAGAAACGCAAATTTTGCCGGGTATTTCCGCCCGATCCTTGCGCAAAACACCAGCGACTGCCCGAAAAACGGGCATCGGCCATGAAAATCATACTGTCGTGGCGTAGCCGCCGTCGACCGTGAGCACGCTGCCGCACAGGAATGCCGACGCCCGGCTGCCCAGGAACAAAGCGACGCCGCCCATGTCGTCGGCATCGCCCCGCCGCTGCATCGGCGTTGCTGCCAGCGATCCGGCGGCAAACTCCTCGGCGATGGCCGCGGTCATTTTCGACGGGAAGTACCCCGGCGCAATTGCGTTGACGGCAATGTGTCGGCCCGCGAGGTTCTTCGCCATCATCCGGGTCAGGTGCAGCACGGCGGCCTTGGAAGCGGCGTAGCTGTAGGTTTCGATCCCCGACACATGCTGCCCGTCGATCGAGCCGATGTTGATCACCCGGGCATAATCATCGGGCCGGGCCGCCGCCTCGAGCAGCCCGATCAGGCGCTGGGTCAGGAAGAAGACCGACTTGACGTTGATGTCCATGACCTTGTCCCAACCGGATTCCGGGAAACTGTCGAAGTCCGCGCCCCAGGATGCGCCGGCGTTGTTGAACAGCACATCGACCTTCGGTGTCAGCCTGGCGACCTCGGCGGCAAAACGGTCGATTTCGGCCATCTGCGAAAGGTCGGCGGGGATTGCATGGGCGGCGCTGCCGAGCTGCGCTGCCAGGCCTTCGACATCGCTGGCCTTGCGGCTGGTCAGGATAACCGTCGCGCCATTGTCGACATAGGCGCGGGCGATCATCTCGCCGATGCCGCGGCTGCCGCCGGTGATGACGACGGTCTTGCCGGCGACGGAAAAGAGCTGGTCGATCTTCAAGGGGGGGCCTTTCGGGGTCAGACAGGTTCGCCGGCCGCACGGGCGCGGGCGAGCGATGTGGATTCGGCGCGCGGCAGGCCGCGGATGGCAAGGACCAGCAGCAGCCAGACCACCGGGGCGGCAAGGAAGGTGCAGCGGATCGCGAATTGCAGGTCTCCGGTGGCGTCGCTGATCAGCCCGACGACATAGGGGCCGTTGCCCAGCCCCAGCATCGTCGTGCCGAGGAAGAACATCGCGCCGGCCGTGCCGCGCATGCGCGGCAGCACCAGGTCCTGCATCGATGCGGTGACGCCGCCGAGCCAGAAGGTGCTGATCAGGTTGGTGAGGAAGATGGCGATGTAGAAGGCGTTGAGGTCCTGCGTCCAGAAGGCGAAGATCGACACCGGCAGCGGCAGGATCGACGCGAGCAGCGACACGACCAGCCGGCCGCTCGGCGACCGCTTGCGCCAGGCGTCGCCGATGATGCCTCCCAGCGACGTGCCGACCCAGCCGCCGATCGCCGAACCAAGGCCCAGGAACAGCCCCGCGGTTGCCGGCGTCGCGCCCAGGTTGCGAAAGGCGTAGATATAGACCCAGGCCCCGACGGCGTAGCTGCCGAAGGAGATCAGTGTCCCGGCGCCGGCGGCCTGCAGGAAGGTCGGGGTGCCCCAGGTCAGCGCGAACAGCGGCTTGTCACGGACGGCGAGCGACTGCGCCCAGCTGGTGACGCCGTAAACGCCAAGGGCCATCGACGCCCATTGGATGGCATTCGACGTCAGGGGGATGCCGCCGATGCGGGCCAGCACTTTCAACTTTTCCGCCGGTATCAGCGAATCGGTCCACATCGTCAGCAGGATGGCGGCGATGACAACCGCCACGATGGCCAGCAGATTGGCGCGGATGACTCCGGCGCTGGCACCGGCACGGCGCAGCCCGATCAGTGTGAAGGGCGGCAGCACCGTGCCCAGTTCGGCGATGGTCTTGCGGAACGGGTGCGGCTCGCGCGGGCCGGCCGGCAGGCCATCGGCATAGCCGCGCGGCGGCTCCTTCAACGTCAGCACGAGCAGCGCCAACAGCACACCGGGCAGGCCGATGATGAGGAACGCCGCCTGCCAGCCGGCGAGGCCGAGCGGGGCCGTGCCGGGCGCAAAGGCATTGTTCCAGCCTTCGACGACGACGCCGCTGATGGCGAACGACAGGCCGGCGCCGATGAAGATGCCGCTGGAATAGATCGCCAGCGCGGTGGCGCGCCGCGCCTTGGGAAACCAGTCGCTGATCAGCGAATAGGCGGCCGGGCTGGCGCTCGCCTCTCCCACGCCGACGCCGACGCGGGCGGCGGCGAGCCCGCCGAAATTGGTCGCAAAGCCCGACAGCGCCGTCATTCCCGACCAGACGGCGAGGCCGAGCGCGATGGTGCGGGTGCGCAGCCACGTGTCCGCCAGCTTGCCCAGCGCCAGGCCGAACAGACCGTAGAAAAGCGCAAAGACCGTTCCGGACAACAGCCCCAGCTGCCCATCCGAAAGCCCCAGGTCCTTCTGGATATAGGGCCCCAGGATGGTCAGGATCGACCGGTCGATGAAGTTGAAGATATAGACGACCATCAGGACGCCCAGCACATATTTGGCATAGGCGCCGCCAACGGGCGGCAGGCCGGGGCGGGCGACGTCAGCTGCAGTCGATGACGTCTCGCGGCCGGTCATGCATATCCCCACGGCTACGGCCTTTGCGGCCTTGTTGACCTTGGGTAGCAGCGGCGGGGCAGGGTGGAAAGATGCCGCGCATCCACCGGCACAAAAGGCGGTGAAAGGTTCGGGGCGGTCAGTCGGCGGCGCGCGCGATCGCCGATGCCGGGGCCTGTGCGGCGCTGACGCCGATGGCCATGGTCGCGGTTGCCGCGGCTATGACGAGCAGCGGTCGGCGATAGCGGCGCAACATGCCACGGCCCCAGGCGCCCAGCCTGGCGACGACATTGCTGAAACTGGCCTCATAGGGATCCATCACAGCCACCGATCGATCGAGTTTGCAATCGGAAGGCGGCCAGATCGACGCTCCCGGCACAGCAATGCGGCGCAAGGCGCGGAAATCATTAGACCCCCGATTCGCAGCCGTGGATATCACCATTCGGTCGCTGATGCCATGGCTGTTGCGATGGCGATACGACCCGTGGGACCAGCCGATCCTTGACCAATAAGGTGATGCCAAAGGACGCGGTCTTACAATGGTGGCGGCACCACCCTAGATTGCAGCCATTCCGGAGGAGGATTTCATGTCGAACTTGGCAGTCGTGACGTTGGCGGGCGGGTGCTTCTGGTGCACCGAGGCGGTTTTCAATGAATTGCGCGGGGTCGAAAGCGTGGTTTCGGGTTATATCGGCGGCAGCGTCGACCACCCGACCTATGAGCAGGTTTGCAGCGGCCGGACGGGCCATGCCGAAGCCGTGCGTATCGCCTATGACCCCGACGTTGTCGGGCTGGACGACTTGCTCGACATTTTCTTCCACACCCATGACCCGACGACGCTCAATCGTCAGGGCGCGGACACCGGCACCCAGTATCGGTCGGCGATCTTCCCGGCCGATGCTGCCCAGCGTGACGCGGCGGAAGCCGCGATCCGCCGCAACCAGGCGGTGTGGGACGCACCGATCGTGACCACGATCGAACCCGACAGCACCTGGTATCCCGCCGAGGATTATCACCAGCGCTATTTCGAGCGGAACGGCACCGCCAACGGCTATTGCGCCGCGGTGGTGGCGCCCAAGCTGGCCAAGTTCCGCAAGGGCTATGCGGCACGGTTGAAGCGCACCGCAGCGAGCGTGTAGCGGAGCGTCAGGTTGCCAGGCGCAAGACGGGTCGGCGGGGTCTTCCCCGCCGACACCGGCTTATTTGGCGCGATACCGCCCGTACCAATCCGTCACCGCCAGGATCGATGCCAGCCACTGCGACGGCCGCCCCATGCCATGGCCCGCCTCCGGCAGGCGCACCATTCGCGCGTCGATACCGCGAACCTTGAGCGCCTGGTAATAGGCTTCGGTTTGGGCGATCGGGGTGCGCCAGTCGGCGTCGCCGTCGATCAGCAGCGTCGGAGTCTTGACGCTGCCGACCATGCTCAGCGTCGATCGCTTCCAATAGTCCTCGTGATTGTCCCAGGGCCGGCCCGGCACCCAGTTCTGCAGCGTCACCGCGACGATATCCGATGTCAGCCCCTGCACCGTCCAGTCGGTGACCGGGCGCAGCGCCGCCGCGGCGCGGAAGCGGTCGGTCTTGGCGATGGCGTTGGTGGTCAGCACGCCGCCGCCCGAACCGCCGCCGATGAACAGGTTGTTGGCGTCGACATAGGGGCGTTTGACCATCTCATCGACGCCGGACATCAGGTCGGCATGGTCGTCGCCGGGGTAGCTGCCGCCGCGCGACGGATCGATGCCGTTGGCAAAGGCCTCGCCATAGCCGATCGAGCCGCGCGGGTTGGAAAACAGCACGATATAGCCGGCAGCGGCATAGATCTGGTGGGTGACCGAGAAATAGGGGCCATAGTCGCCATTGGGGCCGCCGTGGATCTCCAGTGCGAGCGGGTATTTCTTGGCGGGGTCGAAGTCCGGCGGATACTGCACCCAGCCTTCGATGGGCAGGGCGCCGACGCTCGAGCGCCAGGTGACTCGTTCCAGCTTGCCGATGCTCTTGCTGGCGCGCCAGTCGGCGTTGAAATCGACCTTGCCGACCAGATGGCCCTGCCGCTCGATGGCGAGTGCCGCCGGCCGATCCGCCTCGGCGCTGGTATAGGCGAAGGTGCCATTGCCTTCCGACCAGTTACCGCCGGAGGAGGGCAGATACAGCCGCGTGCCGCCGACCTTTTCGACAATCACCATCGGCCCGAACTTGTCGGTATCGGCGTTGACCGAAACCCGCGCCACGCGGGTGAAGCCGGCATCATTGTAGAAGATATACAGACCCTTGCCGTCCTTTGCCCATTTGGCGTCGATGATCGGGCGGTCGAGCCGGGCCGTCAGGTTCCGCGCCGGGCCGCCGGCCATGGGCCGGATCCACAAATCGGGCTGGATGTAGAATTTGGTGCTGGTCGGCGCGCCGACCCAGGCGATCATCTTGCCGTCGGGCGACACTGCAGGCTGTTCCTCGCTGCCATCGATGTCGGTCAGCCGCACCGGGGCACCGCCGCTTGCCGCGATGCTGTAGAGGTCCGATTCGGCTGGCAGCATGTCGGCGCCGGGGCGCAGCCGTGTCGCATAGACAATGCGCTCGCCGTCGGGGGTCCATTCGATTGCCGTGCTGGAAATCTGGTCGGTGTCGCCCTTGGTCAATTGCACCGGCGCGGCGCCATCAAGGGTGGTGACGAACAACTGCTCGGCGCCCGGCGCGATATAGCCGCTGCCGTCGTTGCGATAGCGGAAGCTGTCGATGACCTTGGGCGCCGTCGCCCAGGTTGCGCCTTCGGGCTTTGCCGGCATGCCGGGGATGGTCACGACCGGCGATTCGACCCGGCCGACAAAGGCAATGCGGCTGCCATCGGGCGACCAGGCGATGCCGCGAGGACCGACCTTGCCGCTGGTGACCATCCGCGCCGTGCCGGTGGCGATGTCCATGACCCAGAGCTGCGGCTTGCCTAGGAACGGCGCAACATAGGCGATGCGCTTGCCATCGGGGGACCATTCGGCGCCACCGGCCTTGGTGGCGGCACCGGCCAGCAGCCGCTGGTCGATCTTTGTACCGCTGACCGTCGCCAGCCACAGCTCCCCGGTGCGGGTGTCGCTCTGGATGTCGAAGGCGGCACGGGTGAAGACGACATGGTTGCCATCGGGCGACACCTTGGGGTCGGTGACCATCGACAGGCGGTAAAGGTCGGCGGCTTCGAAGGGTGTGGCGGCGATCGCCGGCGTCGCGGCAGCAAGCAGCAGGGCAAGGAGATGGGGCTTCACCGGCGGTCCTGTCGGTTTTGAGGATGGCTGCCGCCTTATTCCCGGTCATGCTGGCCATTGCCAGAGCCCCGATCAGGATTTGCCGAAAAATGACCACGCAATTCGACCAGTGGCGCGCCCGTTCCCCCTATTATGACGAAAGCCATGAGGCGGTGGCTCAGAGCGTCCGGCGGTTCATGGCGCAGGAAGTGCTGCCCCACATCGACCGATGGGAGGCGGAAGGCGAACTGCCGCGATCGCTGCACCGAAAGGCGGCGGAGGCCGGCGTGCTCGGGCTCAACTATCCGGAGGAATTCGGCGGGCACAGCGAGGGCTTCGACATTTTCCATTCGCTGACCCAGTCGGAGGAGATGGCGGCCGCGGGCGCCGGCGGGCTGGGCGCGTCGCTGATGACCCATGGCATCGGACTGCCGCCGATCCTGGCGCTCGGCAGCGCGGATATGAAGCGCCGGATCGCCCCCGCGGTGCTGTCGGGCGACAAGATCATCGCACTGGCGATCACCGAGCCATCGGGCGGCTCCGACGTTGCGCAACTCCGGACCAAGGCGGTGCTGACCGGCAACAAATATGTCGTCAACGGGTCGAAGATGTTCATCACCTCGGGGATGCGCGCCGACTATATGACCGTGGCGGTGCGTACCGGCGGGGACGGCATGGGCGGCATCTCGCTGATGCTGATCGAAACCGACCGCCCCGGTGTCTCGCGGACCCGGCTCGACAAGATGGGCTGGCGCTGTTCGGACACGGCCGCCGTGCATTTCGACAATGTCGAAGTGCCGCCGGAAAACCTCATCGGGCCGGAAAACGGCGGCTTTGCCGGTATCATGCGCAATTTCAACGGTGAGCGGCTGGGCATGGCGCATGGCTGTTGCGCCATGGCGCGGGTGGCGCTGGCCGAGGCGGTCGAATGGGCGACGACGCGCGAAACCTTCGGCAAGCGGCTGGCGCAGCATCAATCCATCCGCATCAAGCTGGCGGATTGCGCCCGGCAGATCGCCGCCACCCAAGCCTGGGTCGATCTTTGTGCCTGGCAGGTCAAGACGGGCAAGGGCCTGCCCGCCGATTTCGCCATGCTGAAGGTGCAGGCGACGCGCATGCTCGAACATGTCGCGCGCGAGGCGGCGCAAGTCTTGGGCGGCGCCAGCTACATCACCGGGTCGAAGGTGGAGCGCATCTATCGCGAGGTCCGCGTCAACGCCATCGGCGGCGGCAGCGAGGAGATCATGCTCGATCTGGCGGGGCGCCAGCTGGGTTACAACTGACCCAGCCGAAGCTGGCGTCATTCCGCCGCCAGCGGCCGCGGCATTGCCGGCCGCACCGCCGCGCGCCGCACCCGCCGCGCTGCCTGCGTCGCCAGCGGCGGCAGGCTGACAAGCACTTCCAGCCCGCCGACATCGCGGTTGCGCGCCACGATGTTGCCGCCATGCGCGGCGGCGATCAGCCGCGCCAGCGCCAGCCCGAGGCCCAGGCCGCCGGTCTGGCGGTTGCGCGAAGGCTCGCCCCGCTTGAACGGCTTGAACACCTCGTCGACCATGTCGGGGTCGAGGCCGGGGCCGCGGTCGGCGACTCCCAGCGTCAGCATTCGCCCGATGCTGTTGACCCGGACTTCGGCGGCACCGGCGTAGATAATGGCGTTGTCCACCAGATTTTGCAGCATCCGCCCCAGCGCCAGCGCGTCGCCATCGACAATCGCCTTTGCCGGTCCGGGCGCCAGCGTCACCGGCAGGTCCATCGCCCTTGCATCGGCGACCACCCGCCCGGCGATCGCCATCAGGTCGACGGGCGTGCGCGCGCCGATCTTGTTGCCATGGCGGATGAAGCCGATCGTCGCCTCCACCATCGCGCGCATCTGGTCGATATCGGCCTGTACCGCCTCGCGCAGCGGCGCCGGCGCCGCTTCCATGCGAAAGGCGATGCGGGTCAGCGGCGTGCGCAGGTCATGGGCGATCGCGCCGATCATGGCGGTGCGTTCCGCCATGGTCTCCGCGACCCGTCCCTGCATCTTGGTCAGCGCTTCGGCGGCCAGCCGCAACTCGGTCGATCCTTCGGCTGGCACCGCAGGCGCGGCATTGTCGGCGCCGACCCGTTCTGCGGCGTCGGCAAAGCGCCGGATCGGCGCCGTCAATTGCCGCGCGAAAATATAGGCAAGCGGAAGAGTCACCAGCACCGACAGCAGGAACGCCATGATCTGCCGCCGCTGATAGCGTGTGACGAGCGGCCGCGGCGGCGTCTCGACAACGATCCACCGGCCATCGGCGCCCTTCATCGCGGCAAATACGGTGTTGTAGAATTGCGCCTGGCCCAGCCGCAGCGGCACCCCGGCCTCGGTGCGGTAGCGGAACGGAAAGTTGGTCTGGTCGGTGCGATACACCAGCGCCACCTGGTCGACCGGCCGGCCGACGCGCGCTGCGAGCGCCCTGGTCAATCCGGGATCGCTGCGCAGGTCGGTCCCCGGGCGTGGCGGCGTCGCGGCGGTGGACAGGCGCAGCAGCGGGTCTGTCGGCGGCGTGCCGGGATGGTGTTCGGCGACGACCAGCGCTTCGGCAAGATCGTGCATCGAAAAGAAGTCCAGCCGCGGCATCGGCAATGCCCAGGTCAGGAACACGCTGACGATCGCCGATGCCAGCAGGCTGAGCGTCAGCATAACCAGGGTCTGCCACAGGATCGGCAGGCGACCGACCGTGGCGACCATCCCGCCGGCGCGGCTGATCACGCCGCTTCCGGCGTGACGGCGAGCATATAGCCTTCGTTGCGGACCGTGCGGATCAGGTTTTCCGGGTCGAGCTTGCGGCGCAGCCGGCTGATCGTCACATCGATCGCGCGGTCGAAGATATCCGCCGATGCGCCGTGCGCCGCGTCGAGCAACTGGTCGCGCGACAACACCGTCTGCGGCGTTTCGAGCAACACCTTGAGGACGCGAAACTCGGCATCGGTCAACTGGGTCGATGGCGCCGTCGCATGGCTCAACCGCCGGGCGATGACATCGAGCCGCCAGCCGCCGAAGCGGAAGTCGCGGTTGCCGACCGCGAGCCGCACCTCGTCCCGCCGGCGCAGCACGGCGCGGATGCGGGCCAGAAGTTCGCGCGGGTTGCAGGGCTTCGCCAGATAGTCGTCGGCGCCCAGCTCAAGCCCCTCGATCCGGTCGTGCTCGTCGCCCATCGCCGACAGCACGATGATGCCCGGGCGGTTGGGGCCGTCGATGCGGCGCAGGACCGACAGCCCATCCTCGCCCGGCATCATCAGGTCGAGCAGGATCAGATCGACGGGCGATTCGCCCAGCCGCGCGGTAAGCCCGCCGGCATCGGCGGCGGTGACAACGTCGAAATGATGCTCGCGCAGGAATCCGCCGATCAGCGACCGCAGGTCCGGATCATCGTCGACGACCACGACTCGCGGCGTTGCCGCCGCTCTCGGCTGGTCGGACGCAATCCCCATGATGCGATGGTCATTTATGCCCGGATGTGAGTCAAGGGCCACGCCGGAACGGGCGCGGACTGCGGCGAAACCGCTCGCGCCGCCATGGCCGTAGTTGTCTATCCTCGGCGGACTGCCTAAACGGCGCTATCGCTGGTTCAGATGCAAGGGAGCGGTCGCTGTCGGAGTTTCCACCTGCTGCGTCGCCGCCCGATACGGCGACCGCCGCTTCGCCGTTGACCGCCGCAGGCGCGCCGCGCGCCGGCATGAAGCAATGGATCGGCGCCGTTCTCGGCCTCGTCGTGCTCGGCCTTGCGATCTGGGGCCTGAAGATGATCGCCGGCCAGGTGACCCTGGCCGAAGTTATCGCCGATGTCCGCAATACGCCGACTCACCTCATTGCCCTTGCGGCGCTTTCAGCGGCCGCGTCCTATGTCGTTCTGGTCGGCTATGACTGGCTGGCAACGCAGCATCTCGGCTATCGGTTGACCTGGCCGACGCTGGCGGCTGCCAGCTTTGCCAGCTTCACCATGAGTCACACGCTGGGCGTTACCGTGCTCACCGGCGGCACCGTGCGCTATCGCATCTATACCCGCGTCGGCGTGCGCGCCGCCGATATCGCCATGATCATCCTGCTGTGCGGCTGGACCTTCTGGCTGGGCATTGTTGCGGTGGCGGGGCTGGGGCTGGTCATTTCGCCCGACCTGGCAACGCCGTTCAAGGACATTGCGCCAAGCGCCGAACGCTGGGCCGGTGCATTGCTGCTCGCCGGCACGCTGGGCTATCTGGCGCTGGCGACCTGGTGGCGCCGCGAATTCCGCCTGTTCAACTATCGTTTCCATATTCCCGACGGGCGCGAAACGCTGCTGCAGATCGGCATCGGCGCCATCGACCTCGCCTTTGCCGGCGGCGCGCTCTACCTGTTGCTGCCCGACATGGGTGCGCCGGGGCTGCTGACCTTCCTGACCATCTATGCCGTGGCGATGGTGACCGGCGCGCTCAGCCATTCGCCAGGCGGGCTCGGCGTCTTCGAAGGCGTCATCCTGCTGTTGATGCCGCTGGCACCCAAGGCCGGGGTCCTGGCAGCGCTGGTGATGTTCCGGCTGATCTACACGTACATCCCGTTCCTGCTCGGGCTGATCGTGATCGCGGTCATGGAATGGCGCGCCTTGCGGGCGCGGCGGCGCGGGGTCGTTGCTGTTTCAGGCGCTCCGTAAAAGCTGCTATTTCAATGCCGTGTGCGATTCGTCAGCCATGTCGCGCGGGCAAGGAACCGATGCTGAAAACATTAAAGCTCGATGACGAAGCTGGCCGGTTGGCAGCGCTGCAGCGCTACGACATTCTCGACACAGGCATCGAGGATGAATTCGAACAGCTCGTGCAACTCGTGCAGCGTGTCTTCGACATGCCGATGGCGGCGATCACGCTGGTCGACAGCGAACGGCAATGGTTCAAGGCGCGGCGGGGGCTCGACGTGTCGGAAACGCCGCGGCCGATCGCCTTTTGCCATCACACTATCGCCACGGCCGATGTCCTTGCGGTCGAAGACACGCTTGCGGATCCGCGCTTTGCCGCTTCACCACTGGTGCTGGGTGATCCCAACATCCGCAGCTATCTGGGCGCACCACTACGCACGCCCGATGGCTATCACGTCGGTGCACTGTGCATCATCAGTGATGAAGTCCGACGCTTTTCTCCGGAAGATCTGGAGATCCTGCGCCGATTTTCCGATCTTGTCGTCTCGCAGATGGAGTTGCGGCAACTGGCAAGTCGCGACAGCCTGACGGACACGCTGACCCGGCGGGCGTTCGACCAGGCCGTCTCGGGCGCCTTGCAAACGCAGCGCCACAGCGGCGCCGGCCATGCCGTCGCCATTCTTGATATCGATCACTTCAAGCGCGTCAACGACAGCTATGGCCATAAATGCGGCGACGATGTTTTGAAGGCCGTGGCGGATCGGTTGCGCGCCGCACTTCCCGCCGAAGCCATCATCGGCCGGCTGGGTGGGGAGGAATTCGGCGTGTTGCTGGACCTCTCCGACGCGTTATCGCTGGTTGCCGCGGGGGAATGCGTGCGCAGCGCCGTGGCCAGCGTCAGGATTGCCGCGATCCCCGATTCCGGAGTGACCGTCAGCGTCGGCCTTGCGCTGCTGACGCCGGGCGACACCACCGAAAGCTGGATGGATCGCGCCGATGTGGCGCTGTACGCTGCCAAGGCCGCCGGGCGCGACCGGGTGATGCTTGGCTGACGCTATCGGTCGGTCTGTGACGCCAGCGCCGCCGCCGCGCGCCGCTGCCAGGCCGGCGTCAGGCCGGGCAGTGTGGTCAGTTCGGCAATCGCGGCCACGGTGCCGCCGCGCCCGGCTGCAAAGGCTGCGAAACGTGCCACTGTCCAATCGGGGTTCGGCCGGTCGACCACTTCATGCCGGTCACCCGGGGCGATGATGCCGGGTTCGACGACGCGGTAGTACCAGCCGCAGCGGCCGGACCGGACCATGGCGCGCACGACGCGCGTCGTCCCGAGCACGGCGGCGAAGGTGCTGCACGGTTCGCGGATCTGGGCGATCTGCAAAAGGGCGGTGCCGCAGCGGACCATGTCGCCGATGCACAGGCTGGACTCGTCCTGGCCGGCGACGACCAGGTTTTCGCCCATGGCGCCGGGGCCGAAGCGATCGGCAATGTCGGGCAGTTCGGCGCGCCAGCCGGCATAACCGCTGGCCGGATAGCCATAGACGGCCTTTTCGGGCCCGCCATGGACCCGCCGGTTGCCCTGTTCGTCGCCCGCCAGCCCCAGCGGCAGCACCGCAACGGGGCCCGCAACGGCGGTTTTCCGATAGGCGGTCATCAGCCCGGCACCGCCGCGGCCGGCGTTGGCCAGCCGTGCGACCTTGCCGATATGGACGGCGAGAAGCTGGCCCGGTGTGTGCATTTTTCCTCTTGCAATTCTGCGGCTTCACTCTGACATTGGCGTCGGTGTTCAACAACACGAAAGGAGGTGATCCAGTGTCTCATTGTCTCATGCTTGGTTCCGAAGCGCTGGTGGTTGCGGTGGGAATCGCAACAATCTGAGAAGACACCGCCTTTCGGTCTAACAAGCCGACAATGCGGGAAGGGCCGCCGGGCAACCGGCGGCCCTTCTTTTTGCCCGGCCGGTCTCCCTCGACAGTCGCCTGTCAGCGACCCTTCCACTCCGGCTTGCGCTTTTGTGCGAAAGCCAGCGGCCCTTCGCGAACGTCATCGGATTTCCACAAGGCCGCGACCGCCGGATGCGCCATCTGCCCGTCATAGGCCGCCTGCAGCGAAGCCGTGTCGAGGCTGCGGCTGACCACCTGCTTCGACGCGCGCACCGACATCGGCGAAAGCTCGCAGATTTGCGCCGCGAGCGCCTTGGCAGCGCCCATCAACGCATCGGGCGCCACCACGTCATGAACGAACCCCAGCGCCTTGCCTTCGGCGGCGGATACGGTGCGGCCGGTCAGGATCATGCCCATGGCGCGCTTGACGCCGATGCTGCGCGGCAGCCGATGCAATCCGCCGGCGAGCGCCGCCAGCCCGACCTTTGGTTCCGGCAAGGCGAAGCTGGCAGCGTCCGATGCCAGGATGATGTCGCACGCCAGCGCGATTTCAAAGCCGCCGCCCATGGCAACGCCGTTGACGGCTGCAATCACCGGCTTGTCGAGATCCCAGCGCGACGTCAGCCCCGCGAAACCCGTCGCCGGCACGGTGATCGCATTGCCTTCGGCCTGCCAGCGCAGATCGTTTCCGGCGGAAAAGGCGCGGGGGCCGGCGCCGGTCAGGACGGCGACCCACAGCTCCGGGTCGGCCGCGAAATCGTCGAACACCTGCGCCAGCTCGGCATTGGCCGGCGGATGCAGCGCGTTCATCCGGTCGGGCCGGTTCATGGTCACGATCAGCGTGCGGCCGTCGCGTTCGATGGTGCAATGTTCGTATATGCTCATGCGCAATCCTTCTGCCTGCATGATGCACCGTGCCGCGGCCTCGCAGCCCGCGCCATTCACGCTTCCGACAGGTGGCGCCAGCTATCGGCCGCACAAAGGAAAAGGCCCGGATCTTTCGATCCGGGCACTTCCGTGACGAGACTGGAAACAGGAGGATGAACCGTCCGACCGAGGTATTTCCCCCACCCTGGTCGGACGGGCGATCGCTTTCACGACCAGCGCATCCCATGATCTTGCGATCAATCGGCCTTGCGACCGTTCTTCCCTGAACCTTCGCCCGGACCGCCTTGTCCCGCCGAATGTCCTGATGCGGTGGTTACGCCACACCCCTCGCCATGTCATCGGATTTGTTCCGGTTTTTTAGGTGGTTCGATACTTCCTCGGGGGACTGTTGCCAGCTTGCAACAATCTGTCCATCTGCTCTGGCCGGCACCGGCGTTGCACGGCCCTGCGACCATGCTACACGCCCTTGGCATACGCTTTTCAGAAGGTTTCCGGTCTTGCGCCTGTCCCGTTACTTCCTCCCCGTGCTCAAGGAAACGCCGGGCGATGCCCAGGTGGTGTCACACCAGCTGATGCTGCGCGCCGGCATGATTCGGCAGACCGCGGCCGGCATCTATGCCTGGCTGCCGCTCGGCCTGCGCGTCCTCCAGAAGATCGCGCAGATCGTTCGCGAGGAGCAGGACCGCGCCGGCGCCATCGAGGTGATGATGCCGACCATCCAGTCCGCCGAGCTGTGGAAACAATCCGGGCGGTACGAAGCCTATGGTCCCGAGATGCTGCGCATTACCGATCGCCATGATCGCGAGATGCTGTTCAGCCCGACGGCGGAGGAATTGTTCACCACCATCTTCCACAATGGCGCCAAATCCTATCGCGACCTGCCGCGCAACCTGTACCAGATCCAGTGGAAGTTCCGCGACGAGGTTCGCCCGCGCTTCGGTGTGCTGCGCGGCCGCGAGTTCCTGATGAAGGATGCCTATAGCTTCGACGTGGATTTTGCCGGCGCTCGCCACAGCTATAATCGCATGTTCATCGCCTATATGCGCACCTTCGCGCGCATGGGCCTCGAAGCGATCCCGATGCAGGCGGACACCGGCCCGATCGGCGGGGACCTGTCCCATGAATTCATCGTCCTGGCGCCGACCGGGGAGAGCGACGTCTTCTACCATGAAAACTGGCTGCAGCCGCGCGACACCGCCGCCGTCGACGCCGATGATGCGGCGGGACTCGAAGCCTTTATCGACGGCCTCAACGCCGATTATGCCGCCACCGACGAAAAGCGCGATCCGGCTGCCGAAGCGGCCGCCGGGGACAAGCTGCAGCAGTCGAAGGGCATCGAGGTCGGCCAGGTCTTCTACTTCGGCGACAAATACACCAAGGCGATGGGTGTTACCGTCCAAGGTGCCGACGGCACCCCCATTACGCCGTTGATGGGCAGCTATGGCATCGGCGTTTCGCGGCTGATGGGCGCCATCATCGAGGCACGCCATGACAAGGACGGCATCATCTGGCCCGACGCCGTGGCGCCGTACAAGGTGGTGCTGATCAACCTGCGCGTCGACGATGCCGCCTGCCTCGCGGCGGCCGATGACCTCTACGCGCGGTTGACCGCCGCCGGCGTCGAGGTGCTCTACGACGACCGCGACGAACGCGGCGGCGCCAAATTCGCCACGGCCGACCTGATCGGCGTGCCGTGGCAACTGGTGGTGGGGCCCAAGGGCATCGCCAACGGCGTCGTCGAGCTGAAGCGGCGCGGCGGCGACAAGATCGAGATCGGCATCGACGCCGCGGTGGAGCGGCTGACGGCGTGATCACCCGCTACGAGCGCATGATCGCGAAGCGCTACCTGCTGCCGGGGCGGGGGGAAGGCTTCATCTTCCTCGTCGCCAGCATCAGCCTGGTGGCGGTCGCGCTCGGGGTCGCGGCGCTGATCGCGGTGATGAGCGTGATGAACGGCTTTCGAGCCGAATTGTTCGACAAGATCCTCGGGTTGAACGGCCATGCCGTCGTCCAGGGCTATGGCGGGCGGATCGAGGCGTGGCAGCCACTGCAGGCCAGGCTGAAGGCCCTGCCCGGCGTGGTTTCGGCAACGCCGTTGATCGAGCAGCCGCTCATGGGCAGCTTTGGCGGGCGCGTCGAAGGCGTGCTGGTGCGCGGCATGACGATGGAGGATATCGCCGGCAGCCGCATCATCACCGACAATGTCCGTGCCGGAACGCTCACCCGCCTGCAGCCCGGCACCAACACCGTCGCCATCGGCGCGCGGCTGGCCGAGGCGCTCGGCGTCCGCGTCGGCGACCAGATTTCGCTGATCAACCCCCAGGGCGAATCGACGCCGTTCGGCACCGTGCCGCGCATCGTCGCCTATACGATCGCGGCCGTCTTCGAAGTCGGCATCTATGATTACGACAAGGCCTTTGTCGTCATGCCGATGGCCAATGCCCAGACGCTGCTGCGGCTCGGCGATGCCGTCGGCATGATCGAGGTGGTCACCGACAACCCGGACCGTGTCGGCGAAATCCTGGCGCCGATCGTGCCGGAGATCGCCGGCCAGGCGGTGGTCAACGACTGGAAGACGACCAATTCGGCACTGTTCTCGGCGCTCGTGGTCGAACGCACCGTGATGTTCTGGGTGTTGTCGATCATCATCCTCGTTGCCGTCTTCAACATCCTGTCGTCGCTCATCATGCTGGTCCGCGCCAAGACCCGCGATATCGCCATCCTGCGCACAATGGGGGCCAGCCGGATCGCGCTGATGCGGGTGTTCATGACCGTCGGCACGCTGATCGGCGGGCTCGGCATCGCGCTCGGCTGCGTGCTCGGCTTCGCGCTGCTGTATTTCCGCGCCGGCATCGTCGCCGGCGTCGGCCGGTTGACGGGCACCAATTTGTGGGACCCGTCGGTGCGCTACCTGACCGAGCTGCCGGCCAAGACCGACCCAGCAGAGGTCATCGGCATCGTCCTTCTGGCGCTGCTGCTCAGCTTTCTCGCGACCTTGTACCCGGCGTGGAAGGCGGCGAGCACCGATCCCGTCCAGGTGCTGCGTTATGAGTGATCCCGTCCTCGCCGTCGAAGACCTGCGCCGCAGCTTCACCCAGGGCTCGGCCACGATCGATGTGTTGCGCGGCGTCGACCTGGCAGTCCGGCCTGGCGAGATCGTCGCGCTGCTGGGCCCGTCAGGGTCGGGCAAATCGACCTTGTTGCAGGCGGTCGGCCTGCTGGAAGGCGGCTTCCAGGGGCGCATCAGCATCGCCGGCGAACGCGTCGAAGCGCTCGACAACGCCGGGCGCACCCGGGTGCGGCGCGATTCGCTCGGCTTCGTCTATCAGTTCCACCATCTGCTGCCCGATTTCAGCGCGCGCGAAAATGTGCTGCTGGCAGGGCTCGTCGCCGGGCACAGCGAGAAGGCCGCCAGCGCGCGGGCCGACCAGCTGCTGACCGATCTCGGGCTAGGCAGCCGGCTGACGCATCGTCCGTCGCAACTGTCGGGCGGCGAGCAGCAACGCGTCGCGGTGGCACGGGCGCTCGCCAACCGGCCGGTGCTGGTCCTTGCCGATGAACCCACCGGCAATCTCGACGAGGCGACTGCCGCAAAGGTGCTGGCGGAATTTCTGGCGCTGGTCCGCGGACAGGGCTCGGCGGCGCTGGTGGCGACGCACAATGTCGCACTGGCGCGCGCAATGGACCGGGTGGTGACGCTCCACGAGGGCCGGCTGGCGGCGGCCTGATCCCTACGAGGGGCGAGCCGCGAACACCCCACTCGCGGTCCGCTTCGCCGTCTCTCGACCTCGCCCGCAAGCGGGAGAGGCGGGTTCAACCGATCAGTGCTGCGTCTCGGGCATTTCGATCACCAGTCCGTCTAGGTCGTCGCTGGCAAGGATCTGGCAGGCCAAGCGGCTGTTGTCGCGCTTGCCGTCGGCAAGGTCGAGCATCGCATCTTCCATCTCGTTGGGCGTGCCGGTCTTTCCCGTCCAGGCGCCATCGACATAGACGTGGCAGGTGGCGCAGGCGGCATTGCCGCCGCAATCGCCGTCGATGCCGGGCACGCCGTTGCTGATCGCGCCTTCCATCAGGGAAACGCCATTGGCAACCTCTACGCTGTGCGCGGTGCCATTGAATTCGACATAGGTGATGCGTGCCATTGCTGGTCCTGTTCGTGCGATGAAGGGGCGATCAGGCCGGGATGCGGACCATCAGCGATTTGTAGCCCTTGACGAAGGCCGATGGCACCCGCTCGGGCTCGCTGACGACCTCGATATTGTCGAAGCGCGCCAGGATTTCCTCCCACAGGATCTTCAACTGTAGTTCGGCCAGCCGGTTGCCGACGCAGCGGTGGATGCCGAAGCCGAAGGACATGTGCTGGCGCGCGCGCGGCCGGTCGATGATGAAGGCGTCGGGGTTTTCGATGGCGCGTTCATCGCGATTGCCCGAGGCGTACCACATCACCACCTTGTCGCCCTTGGCGATGTGCTGACCACCCAGGATGGTGTCCTCAAGCGCGGTGCGGCGCATGTGCGCCAGCGGCGTCTGGTAACGGATGATCTCGCTGACCATCGGTTCGATGAGGCCGTGGTTGGCGCGCAACTTGGCATATTCGGCCGGATTGTCGTTGAGGAACTTGAGGCCCCCGGTGATCGAATTGCGTGTCGTGTCGTTGCCGCCGACGATCAGCAGCACGAGATTGCCCATGAACTCCATCGGCGGCATGTTGCGCGTCGCCGGATTGTGGGCGAGCATCGAGATCAGGTCGCCCTTGGGCTCGGGGTCGTTGACCCGATCGTTCCACAACCCCATGAATTCCTGCAACATGCCGAGCAGCGCCGCCTGGCGCTCCTCCTTCTGCAAGTTGCCCGGCACTTCGGGATCGGCGGTGGCGATGTCCGACCACCAGGTCAGCTTGCGGCGATGTTCCTGCGGAAAATCGAACAGCGTCGCCAGCATGCGGCTGGTCAGTTCGATCGAAACGCGGTCGACCCAGTCGAATTCCTCGCCGCGCGGCAGGCCGTCGAGAACCTCCTGCGTGCGGCTGCGGATCAGCGCTTCGAACGCCTGCAGGTTGGACCCCGAAACGATCGGGTTGACCGCCTTGCGCTGCACATCATGCTTGGGCTGATCCATGGCGATGAACATCGGCATGATGAAATCCTGGTCCATGTCGAATAGCGTGATGCCGCCGAGATGGGCGTCTGACGAAAAGATCTGGTGGTTGGTGTCGACCGCCATGATGTCGGCCCAGCGCGTGACCGACCAATAGCCGCGGTGGCGGTTGGCGTTGACGCCGGTAAAGTGAACCGGCGCTTCGTCGCGCAGCCGCTTGAAGAAGGTCCAGTGCGTGTCGGTTTCCCAATACATCGGGTCGGCGATGTCGACCTCGTCGAGCGGTGCGGTCGCGAGATATTCGCGCAGCGATTCGGCGCTGTAATCCTTCAGCGGCGGGCGGCGGCGCGGCGGCAACGGCCAGACATATTCATAATCCTCGCGGGATACCGTGTGGCTGATCGGCGCTTCGGCGCCCAGGCTCGGTTGCGTGGCCATCGCTGTCTCTCCCATAACCGATCCCGTTGCAGCGAGATTCGGCTCCATCCCCGATCACGTTGCTACACTACGTGTAATTCAAGTGCTACTCATATTCTAGGTTGCGGCGCGCCCTTGCAAGGACCTTTCGAGATGGCCGATCTAGCGGAAGTGGTAGCTGCCATCGCGGCACGCGGGGCGGAAGCGACCGACCGCGGCCGCGTCGCCGACTATATTCCCGAACTCGCCAAAGTGTCGGCCGGCCATTTCGGCATTGCCGTGGTCACGGCCGCCGGTGCGGAACATGTTGCCGGCGATGCCGACACCCCATTCTCCATCCAGTCGGTCAGCAAGGTCTTCGCGCTTGTCGAGGCGCTGTGCCGCCATGGTGAAGGCGTCTGGGACAGGGTGGGGCGGGAGCCTTCGGGCAGCGCCTTCAACTCGATCATCCAGCTCGAGCTGGAACAGGGCCGTCCCCGCAACCCCTTCATCAACGCCGGCGCCATCGCCGTCAGCGACCTGATCGCTGCCAGTTGCGAACCCGGCGCCGCCATCGGCGCCATCTTGGCGCGCGTCCGCGCGCTGGCCGGAGATGACAGCATCGCCGTCGACGCCGCCGTCGCCTGGTCGGAAGCCGTGACCGGCTATCGCAACGCCGCGCTGGCCAATTACATGCGGTCGTTCGGCACCATTGCCGGGCCGGTCGATGCCACGCTCAGCGTCTATTTCCAGCAATGCGCCATTGCCATGTCGTGCCGCCAGCTGGCGCGCGCCGGGCGCTTCCTCGCCGCCGGCGGTGTGCAGGACGGTGTTGTCATCGTCTCCCCCGAACGCGCCCGCCGCATCAATGCGCTGATGCTGACCTGCGGCCATTATGATGCGTCGGGTGATTTCGCCTTCCGTGTCGGCCTGCCGGCAAAATCGGGCGTCGGCGGCGGCATCCTCGCCATCGCGCCGGGCCGCGCCAGCATCGCCGTCTGGTCGCCGGGCCTCAGCCCGCAGGGCAATTCGTTGCTCGGCACGGCGGCGCTGGAGCAACTGGCGCAGGCGATGGGCTGGAGCGTGTTCAACCCCGATCTGTAGCGACAGGCGCGAACCGGCTCAGCGGTAGGCGAGGATCAGGCGCGCCTTGCGCTGCAGGTAAAGCGTGCTCTTGCGGCTCAACCTGCCGCCATCCTGCGCTTCCAGAACCAGCGCCTCCTCGCGAAGCGCGACGGCGCGGGCCAGCTTCTCCGCGCGGACTGCCGCCGTCTCCTTGGGTGGCAGCGGGTCGCGTCCCTCCATCGAACTGCGTTCGGTGCTGTAGTTCGGCATGTTCATAGACGGCTGGGGATTGGAGAGCGACTGGGCAAAGGCCATGCCGGGGACCAGCAGCGCAGCAGCAGCAATCATGATTTTCACGTCACCGTCCTTCACTTGCACGAAGTCCTTGTGGCGATACGGTAACATGACAGCAGACAGGGGATCAACCGCGGTGCCTCGGTCTATCCCACCAACGCCAGTCGCGGCGGGTCGAGCGCCTGCGACACGACCCGCTCCGCGCCGAACGCGCGCGACAGCCGACTGAGTGTTTCGACATCGACAAGATAATCACCGCCCAGCCGCACCCGCGCCACGCCAGCCGCGGTCGGCACCGTCGCCACCAGTTCGCCGCGACCCTTGCCGCGGACCGCGGCGACCAGCGCCGCCAGCTGTGCTGCGTCGTCAGCGCTCTCCAGCGCCACCACCAGCCGGCTGCGCGTCCGCTTCGCCATTTCGGCCAGCATCGTTATCCCGCGCATGGTGATTCGCGGCACATCCTCGCCCTCGCGCCATTGCAGTTCGGCCTGGACGAGCACCGCGGCCGCTTCGCCGCCGATCGCCTCGATCCGCGCCTGCGTGTCTTCCTCGAAGCAGCTCGCCACATATTGGCCCGACCGGTCGGACAGGGTGACGAGCAGATAGCGGTTGCCGCGCCCCGTTTGGGGCGTTCGCCAGCGCACCTCCTCGATCAGCCCGGCCATGACGACACCGCGCCGGCCACCGCCCGCCGGCGCCGGCAGCGCCGCCACTTCGGCAAAGCTGAGGGCGCCATTGGCATCGAGCACCGGCCGCCACGCCTCGACCGGGTGGCCGGAGAAATAAAAGCCGAAGGCCTCCTTTTCCTGCGCCATGGTCTCGGCCAGCGTCCAGCTGGCGCTGGCCGGCACCAGCATCGCGAGACCGCCATCGTCGACAAACCCCGTCGCCTCGCCGAACAGCGCCGTCTGGGCCGACTCGCGCGCCGCCTGCGCCGATTGCGCCGTTCCCAGAATGGCTTCCGCCAGCAGGTGCACACCGGCGCGATTGGCGGCGATCCCGTCAAAACAGCCGGCGGCGATCAGGCTTTCGAGCTGGCGCTTGTTGAGCAGGCGCGGGTCGACCGACTTGGAAAAGGCCGGCAGGCCCGAATAACCGGCGCCGCGTCCGGCGACGACGACTTCCATCGCCTTTTCGCCGACATTCTTCAGCGCCGCCAGCGCATAGCGCACGCAACCGTCCTCGACGCTGAAATCGGCCTGCGAGGCGTTGATGCAAGGCGGCAGCAGCTTGACGCCGCAGCGCCGCGCATCGTCGGTGAAGGCGGCCAGCCGATCGGTGTTGGTGATGTCATAGGCCATCGACGCGGCGAAGAATTCGACCGGATGGTGCGCCTTCAGCCAGGCGGTCTGGAAGCTGACCAGTGCATAGGCGGCGGCGTGCGACTTGTTGAAGCCGTAGTTGGCGAATTTGAGAACCAGGTCGAAAATGGCGCTGGCAGTCGCCTTTTCGATGCCGTTGGTGGCAGCGCCTTCGGCAAAACGCTCCTTCTGCGCCACCATTTCGGCGTGGATCTTCTTGCCCATCGCCCGGCGCAGCAGATCGGCTTCACCCAGGCTATAGCCGGCCAGCGTCCGAGCGATCTGCATCACCTGTTCCTGGTAGACGATGATGCCATAGGTCTCCCGCAGGATCGGCTCCATCATCGGATGCAGCAGCGCCACCGCCTCGCGCTTGTGCTTGCGATTGGCGAAGGACGGGATGTTGTCCATCGGTCCCGGCCGGTACAGCGCGCCCAGCGCGACGATATCGGCGAAACAATCGGGCCGGACCTGGCCCAGCGCCCGCCGCATGCCTTCCGATTCGAACTGGAACACACCGACCGTATCGGCCCGCGCCAGCAGCGCATAGACCGCCGGGTCGTCGAGCGGCAGGTCGAGCCAGTCGACCTCGACGCCGCGGTTTTTCAAAAGCTTGGCCGCGCGGTCGAGCACCGAAAGCGTCTTCAGCCCGAGAAAGTCGAACTTGACCAGCCCGGCCTTTTCGACCGCCTTCATTTCGAACTGCGTCACCGCCATGTCCGACCGCGGGTCGCGGTACAGGGGCACCAGCTGGCTGAGCGGCCGATCGCCGATGACGACGCCGGCGGCATGGGTCGAGCTGTGGCGCGGCAGGCCCTCCAGCTGCAGCGCGATCTCGATCAGCCGCTTGACCTTGGGGTCGCGGTCGCGCTCGGCGATGAATTCGGGAACGCCCGGATAGCGTTTGCCGTCCTTGTCCTTGCCGATGCCGAGCGTGCGCGCGAGCGTCCAGGGGTCGGTCGGGTGATTCGGCACCAGCTTGGACAAGCGGTCGGTCTGGCCATAGGGCATTTGCAGAACCCGGCCGACGTCCTTCAACACGGCGCGCGCCTTCATCTTCCCGAAGGTGATGATCTGCGCCACCTGGGCGTCGCCATAGCGTTGCTGCACATAGCGGATGACCTCGCCGCGGCGCGTTTCGCAAAAATCGATATCGAAGTCGGGCATCGACACGCGGTCGGGGTTGAGGAAGCGCTCGAACAGCAGCCCATGTTCGAGCGGATCCAGATCGGTGATTGTCAGCGCCCAGGCGACGACCGAGCCGGCGCCCGACCCGCGCCCCGGACCGACCGGGATACCCTGTGCCTTGGCCCAGCCGATGAAGTCGGCAACGATGAGGAAATAGCCTGGAAAGCCCATGGCGTTGATGACGCCAAGTTCGAAGGCCAGCCGCTCGCGATAGGGCAGGGCGGCCTCGCCGGTGATGCCGCGCGCCGCCAATCGCTTGTCGAGTCCCGCTTCCGCAGCGGCGACCAGCGCCGGGTCCTCCGAGGCACCGCCTTCGGCCATGCGCGGCAGGATCGGCTTGCGCGCCGGCGCGGCGACGGCGCAGCGCTGGGCGATGACGAGCGTGTTGGCGATCGCTTCGGGCAGGTCGGCGAAGGCCCGGCGCATCTCGTCGGCGGACTTCAGCCGGTGCTCGGGGTTCGACTTGCGGCGATCCTCCGCCTCGACATAGGCCGAATCGGCGATGCACAGCAGCGCGTCGTGCGCCAGGTGCACCCGCGCTTCGAGGAACTTGACCGGGTTCGTGGCGACGATCGGCAGGTCGCGCGCCGCCGCCAGCCGCAACAACCCGGCTTCGGCGCGCTGCTCGATGGCATCGCCGCAGCGCGACAGCTCGATGTAAAGACGGCCGGGGAACAGCCGCACCAGCGCCTCGGCATAGGCATCGACGTTCTGGCCATCGGCCAGCAGCCGCGCCAGCGCGCCATCGGCACCAGCAGTCAGGCACAGCAAGCCCGTCGTGCGGTCTTCGAAATCCGCCAGCTTCAAATGCGGGTCGTCGCTGGGGTCGACTCCCAGATGCGCCTGGCTGACCAGCGCGATCAAATTGGTGTAGCCGCCGGCATCCTGCGCGAACAGCACCAGCCAGTCGTGCACCGGCCGGGTCAGCGCGGTGCGCGTTCCGGGCCGCTCCACCGGCACCATCGCACCGATGACAGGCTGCACGCCGGCATCCTTGGCGGCAGCCGAAAAATCCATGGCGGCGAACATGTTGCCGCGGTCGGCGAGGCCTGCGGCAGGGAACAGCCCGCGCCGGCAGGCCTTGGCCAGATCGTCGGGCTGAATCGCGCCTTCCAGCATCGAATAGGCCGATTGCAGGCGCAGATGGACAAATCCGCTATGGGCGCTGGTCGACGGCATCGCACCATTGTCGGCCAAACCGCGCCGCAGCGATAGGCGGCAATGCGGCGCGCTGCATCAATTCTGGGGATAATTGGCCCGGTCGATCCGCGCGCTGACGATGGCGAGCAACAGGGCAACGGCTGCCGCGACCCAAAGGCCCGCCAGCCCCAGCGCCGGCCAGACGGCGGCGCCCGCCACCGCGCCGCCGACCATCGCCGCCCACAGGGCCAGATAGGGCAGCCACGCCCAGCCTGCGCCCCCGATCAGCATGTTGGCGAGGCGCTGGCCCGTCTTGACGAGGTTTCCGGTCATGTAGGTCAGGCTGATGCGGACTTCGCCATCGGCCTCGAACACGGTGTTCTCTGCGCCCATGGCAAAGGCGGTGGCGACGAACGCCGGCCATGGCCAGCCATTGCCCGCCAGCGCGGCCGCCGAGGCCAATATCGTCGCCAGCAGCAGCAGCACGGCCGGTCGGTGCCAGGTCCCGGCAGCCCGGCCCGTCAATGTGCCGGTCATCACCCCCACGACAAACGCCAGGATCAGGCTGGCGGCGATCACGGCGTCACCGCCATTGCCGGCCAGCCCGACCCCGAGCCGGGTCGAATTGCCGGTCATGAACGACAGGAAGAAGCCGCCAGTAGCAAGGAAGCCGGTGCCATCGACGAAACCCGCCAGTCCGGCGAGGCCGGTGGCGAGAAACTGGTTGCGGCGGTCAATGGCGATCATGCCCGACCCTAGACGATCATGCGCCGCGCTGCCTAACGCCGTGCACGGCGCCACAGCAGGGCGCCCGCCACCAGCCCCAGCAGCGCCGCCGCCCAGCCCAGCACCGGCCGCAGCCGCGGCCACAGCAGGTCGTCCATCGCATTGTCCATGATCTGCTGCGGCGCGCTGTAGCCCGCGGGCATCGGCAGCACCTTTTCGGCCGCGGCCCAATTCCGGTAATCCGCCTTCATGGCTTTGAAAGTGGCCGGCCGCGCCGATGCCAGATCGTTGGTTTCGCCGGGATCGGCAATGATATCGAACAGATGCCAGTGACCGTCGCCATAAGGTGGCAGGTTCTTCACCAGCTTGAGATTGCCCTTCCACAACACGGCATTGCCCGACAGTTCATACCCCAGGGCTTCGTCGGCCCCGCGCACCCCCATGCTGCCGCCGCCGAGCATCGGCGCAAGGCTGTGGCCCGTCATCGCGGCCGCCGGCGCCGCGCCGGCAAACTGCAACAGCGTCGGCGCCACGTCGACGACATGGGCAAAGCCGCCGGCGACCGCGCCGCGGGCTATCGCCGGGTTGCCCGGCCAGGCAATGATCATCGGCACCCGCAGGCCGCCCTCGCTGGCGGTGAACTTGTACCCGCGCAGCGGCGCCGACGCGGCACTGGCGAAACCGGCGCCGATGGCGGTCAGTGAACCTGGCCGCCCCTGTTGCATTGTCCGCTGGTCGTAGTTGAAGATGGCGTTGGCGCGCGGCACCGGGGACGCCATCGGGTCGGTCGCTTCGGCGCCATTGTCCGACAGAAAGACGAACACGCTGTTGTCATAGCGGTCGGTGGCCTTCAGATGCGCGACGAGCCGCCCGACCTCCCGGTCCATCGCCGTCGCCATGCCGGCATAGGCTTCCATGGCGCCGCGCCGCTGCGCCTGTTCGGCCGGAAACTGACCGGCCCAGTCCGGGGTCGAAGCCATCGTCACCATCGCCATCCCCGCCGGCATCACGCCCCTGGCAATGGCGCCGTCGCGCCGGGCCGCGCGCAATGCCGTCCAGCCGGCGTCGTAGCGGCCGCGATAGCGGGCGATATCGGCGTCGGGCGCCTGCAACGGAATGTGATTGGCAAGAAAATTGACCGAGGCAAAGAACGGCTTCGCCCGGTCGCCGCCATCGAGATAGGCGATCATCCTGTCCACGATGAATCGCGACGAATAAAAGTCCCTTGGCAGTTGCGCCGGCTTGCCGTCCTCGGTCCAGTCCGCCTTGCCGTAAAGCAACAGATTGGGTTTGTTCTCGAAATTATCGGCGCCCGATTGCGACAAGGCAAAGGCGCGGTCGTATCCGCGTCCGGTCGGCAGCGTGTCGGGGGTGTGGCCCAGATGCCATTTCCCGGTCAGATAGGTGCGATAGCCGGCCGCGCGCAGGCGTTCCGCCAGCGTCGCCACCCGGTTGCTGAGGACGGTTTCATAACCCGGCTTGCCGCGATGAGCCGGTGGGATGGTCTCGGGCATGTTGCCAAGCCCCGCCCGATGGCTCGACACGCCGGTCTGCAACATGGCGCGCGTCGGCGCGCAGGATCCGGCGACATGGAAGTTGGAAAAGCGCACGCCGGCAGCCGCCAGCGCGTCGATGTTCGGAGTCGCGATCTCCCCGCCGAATGCCCCGACGTCGGTGAAGCCCCAGTCATCGGCGACCAGGACGACGATATTGGGCCGTTGCTGGCTTGCACCGGGCGCAGCCGTGGTCAGCAACAGCGCGGCCAGGGCGCCCCGGACTCTCACATCAGGCGCCCGGCCGTGGTCGCCGTGCCGTTCGCCGGCAGGGTGAAGATCATCCCGTCCTCGCCCACGGTGATCGGCCCGTCGAAACGCCGCGCCGCATCGCCGAGAAATGCCGGATAGGCAAAGCGGAACGGCATCGGCGGCACGACATGGTTGAGTACAAGCTGGCGTGCACCGGCCGTGCGCGCTGCATCGGCGGCCTGTTCGGGGCTGCTGTGGTAATTCAGGATATCGCGTGTCACCTGCGCCGTGTTGGCGACACCGCGCGCCACCAGGGCATCGGTCAGGCGCGCGACGAGTGCTGGCTGCAGGGCTTCATGGACCAGCAGATCGGCGCCGCGCGCTGCCGCCGCCACCGATGGCGATGGCGCCGTATCGCCGCTGATGACCACCGAGCGGCCCTTGTAGTCGAACCGATAGCCGACCGCCGGCGAGACGGGACCGTGGTCGACGGGAAAGGCCGTCACGCGCACATCCTGGTCGTCGAGCACCACCACCGGCGCCGCGCCGAAGGCGAAAGGCATCGCCACGCCGCCGGCACCCCCCGGGGGCATGATTGCCGCGCCGTGATGCGCGGTGCGATAGCCGTTGTCGCGAGCATAAGCCTGGTTGAATCCGGCGACGACCGCCTCGACGCCCGTCGGCCCGGCGACCGGCAGCGGCGACAGGTTCGGCCTGGCCGACCAGCGCATCAACAGCATCGGGCCCATGCCGTCGATATGGTCCGAATGGAAATGGGTCAGGAACAACCGATCGATACGCCCGGTCGGCAGCCCCATCAGCAGCAGGTTGCGCGCGGCGCCTTCGCCGGCATCGACGACATAGATGTGGCGGCCGGCGATGATCATCGTGCAGGGGCCGGCGCGGGTCGGGTCGGGAAGCGGCGACCCCGTCCCGCAGAGAATGACGTGCAGCCCGTCAGGCAGGCCCGCAGTGGCGTCGCGGCCGGCGCGTTCCTGGGCGACGCGGGTGAGCAGCAGCGTACCGAGCTGCGGCTGGAACAACCAGACGCCGAGGCCCGCGGCGGCGATGATGGCCATGACACCGATCATCACGGCGCCGATCGTCCGCCAGCCTGCCTTCCCCATGCCGTCCAGCCCTCTCGCGCCTGTCGCAAACATGGCGGAAATAATTGGCGCACGCAATGCCGAAACCTTGTCGGGCTGGCTGGCCTGCGCTAACATGCTATCACTGCGGCATGGCCGGACAAAGGGGAGGGTGGCGTGCGGACCGTCTTGCGCATCGTCATCGGGCTGATCGGCCTGTTCAATATCGCCATCGGGCTGGGATTCCTGCTCGCCCCCGACCGGCTGGGGCTGGCGTTCTTCCTGCAGCCGATGGGCAGCCAGGGGCTGGCGACGATGCGCGCCGACTTCACCGGCTTCTTCATCGGCGCCGCCACTTTCGCCCTTGTCGGGGCGATCACGGCGCAGGCGCGGCCGCTGCTGGTGCCGATCCTGATGCTCGGGCTGGCGCTGCTCGGCCGCTTCATCAGCCTGGCCGTTGACGGCATGGCGCCGACAGCGGTGCAGCCGATGGTGGTGGAGGCGGTGATGATCACGCTGCTGGTGCTCGGCTGGCGCAATTTCGATCGGCCCGGTCGGTGAGGCTCTGGGCCAAGCTGCTGCTCGGCACGCTGGTTGTCGGCGCCGCCGGGCTGTTCGCGTCGCGCGATTACATCAAGCTGCACATGGCCGGATGGATGGCGGGGCCGGTGGCGCCGAACCGGCCGGTGGCATGGGCGCAAGGCCCCGCCACCGCGCCGGCAGGCCAGCGCCCGCCCAACATCATCCTCATCATCGCCGACGACCTCGGCATCAACGACATCAGCCTGACCGGCAGCGGCGTCGCCGGGGTGAAGACCCCCAACATCGACGCCATCGGTCGACAGGGTGTCGTCTTTGCCAATGGCTATGCCGGCAATGCCACCTGCGCACCGTCGCGCGCCGCGCTGATGACCGGGCGCTATGCGACGCGCTTCGGTTATGAATTCACGCCGACCGACCCAAACATACCGAAATGGTTCCCGATCGAACAGTTCCGGGTCGACCATATGTTCGCCCGCAATATTGCCCATATGGACAGCGATTCGGTCCACAAGCCGATTTTCGATGAGGAAGCCGCCGCCAATTCGGCATTGCCCGGCGGCAAGGGCATGCCGGCATCCGAAATCACCATCGCCGAACAGCTTAAATCGCGTGGCTATCACACCATTCACCTCGGCAAATGGCACCTGGGCGAAGCGAAGGGCATGCGGCCCGAGCAACAGGGGTTCGACGAAAGCCTGGGCTTCATGATCGGCGGCATGAAATTCCTGCCCGAAGGTGACGCCGATGTCGTCAATTCGCGGCAGGATTTCGACCCGATCGACAAATATCTCTGGGCCAATCTGCCCTTCGCCGTGCAGTTCAACGGCGGACCGCGCTTTGCCCCCGACCGGTACATGACCGACTATCTCACCGAAGCAGCGCTCGCCGGCATTCGCGCCAACCGCAACCGGCCGTTCTTTCTCTATCTTGCCTATAACGCGCCGCACACGCCGCTGCAGGCGCTGAAATCGGATTATGACGCGCTGCCGCAGATCAAGGACCATCGCTTGCGAGTCTATGCGGCGATGATCCGTGCCCTCGACCGCGGCGTCGGCAAGGTGCTTGCCGAACTGAAGGCCCAGCGTCTCGACGACAACAGCATCGTCATCTTTTCGTCGGACAATGGCGGTGCCAATTACATCGGATTGCCCGATATCAACCGTCCCTATCGCGGCTGGAAGGCGACCTTCTTCGAAGGCGGCACCAAGGTGCCGTTCATGATGCGCTGGCCCGGCACCATTGCAGCGGGCAGTCGCTTTGCGCCGCCGGTCAGCCACTTCGATATTTATGCGACGGCAAGCGCCGCCGCAGGGGCGGCACTGCCCGCCGGACGCGTGATCGATGGTGTCGACCTGCGCCCCTATGTGGCTGGCGACAAGGTCGGCATGCCCCACCAGACCTTGTTCTGGCGCAGCGGCGCCTATCGCGTGGTACGGGATGGCGACTGGAAGCTGCAGTCGCTCGACCTGCCGCGCCAGGACCTGCTTTATGATTTGAAGGTCGATCCTACTGAAAAAAAGGATGTTGCCGCTGCCAATCCGGCAAAAGTGACCGAATTGCTCGCCAAGTTGAAGGCGCATGACGCCCAACAAATGCCACCGGCCTGGGCGTCGCTCGTCAAGGCGCCGATTGCCATAGATCGGCCGCTTGGAACCCCGTCTGTTTCGGGGGAGGCCTATGTCTATTGGTCGAACTGAGAATATTTGTTAAGTATGGCCGATGCTCATGGAAGACACTCAACCGCAAACCGATGGCCGCCGTCGCCGCTCGCAACAAAGCCGTGACCGGATCGTCGCCGCGATGATGGCGCTGGTCGAGGAGGGGCAGATCAGCCCCATCGCCGAACAGGTGGCAGAGCGCGCCCAGGTCGGATTGCGCAGCGTCTTTCGCCATTTCAATGACATGGAGAGCCTTTTTGCTGAAATGGCGGTGCGTCTGACCCGGCATTACCAGGGGGCTCTGGTGCCCTTTGCCAGCGGCGACTGGAAGGGCCAGCTGTTCGAGGCCATGGATCGGCGCATCGACATCTACGAGAAGCTGCTGCCGTACAAGCGCGCGGCCGACGCCCACCGCCATAGTTCGCCCGCCTTGCAGGCCAATCACTCCGAAACATCGCGCCTGCTGCGCGCCCGGTTGCGCAACATGCTGCCGCCCGCGCTGGACGACGACGCAGTGGCCATCGAAACGCTCGATTTCCTGCTCAGTTTCGACAGCTGGCAGCGGTTGCGCGTCGAACAGAATCTGTCGCCCGAGGTGGCGCGCGCCGTCATCGAGGGCCAGGTGAAGGCATTCGTCGCCGCCTGACGACGGCGCAGTTTACGCCGGCATTATTGTTGCGGCCGCGAATTCCGCGCGCGGCCTTACCGGGTCCGGTTGCATCAAGGCCAGCAGGCAACATGCCGCTGGAGTATCGAAATGATTCAGACACCATGGCTCGGGAAACACGCTGTCCGGAATCCGTGTCATATCCGCAACAGCCGTTCAAAACCGGTAAATTCATGCTGCAGCGCAGCTATACAAGGCCGTTCCGAACGGCCTAATGTTACGACTGTTGCACTGACCGGAACCCCGCCGTCCGAAGGATGGTCGAGAGGAGCGGCAGGCAGTTGGGAGAGGGACATTCAACCCCCAGCAGAGGGAAAATGTCTCATGCGTCATGTCTTCACCAGCGCCGCCGCGTTCATGGCGATCGCCATCGCTTCGCCTGCGCTTGCCGCGGACGAGCCCGAACCCGATTTCAAGATTTCGGGCTTTGGAGCCGTCGTCACCGATTATCGTGTCCGCGGCGTCTCGCAGTCGGACAAGGGATTCGCCGCCCAGGCGGGTGTCACCGTCGGCCATAGCAGCGGGCTCTATGCCGGCTTCTTCTCGTCCAGCCTTGCCGGCTGGGGCACCTTCGGCGGTCCGAACATCGAATTCGATCTCATCGGCGGCTACAAGCGCGCCATCGGCAACGGTGCCTTCGACCTCGGCCTCACCTGGTACATGTTCCCGGGCGGCGCCAAGCTGACCGATTTCGCCGAGCCCTATTTCAAGGTCAGCGGCACGGCGGGCCCGGTTTCGCTGCTCGGCGGCGTCGCCTATGCGCCCAAGCAGAAGTCGCTCGGCCGATGGTTTTTCACCGGCGCCGATTATGCCGCCGGCGTTCCCAACGCGCCCGATGCCAAGAACGACAACCTCTATCTCTGGGGTGACTTCGCGACCGGCATCCCGTCCACGCCGATCACCGTCAAGGCGCATATCGGCTATTCGGACGGCAACCCGGGCCTCGGGCCCAACGGCACCAGCGTCGCGCCGACCGGCAAATATTGGGATTGGCTGATCGGCGTCGATTATGTCGTCGGCCCGGTCACGCTGGGGGTTGCCTATGTCGATACCGACATCAGCGTGCGCGATGCGCTCTATCTTCAGCCGAGCTTCTCCTCGACCAAGGATGGCTCGTCGATTGCAGGCAGCAAGATCCTGTTTTCGATCACCGGCGCTTTCTAGCCATAGACTGTGAAAACCGGGCCGCGGCAGCCGCTGCGGCCCTTCCCATTTCCCCCTTCACAACTTAACGTCCGGCGCTTGCCTGTCTCCGGGGGAGCGCCAGTTTGAACGATCCGCTTGTCGGCATCATCATGGGATCGACGTCCGATTGGGCGACGATGACCCACGCCGCCGAAACGCTTGCCGCACTCGGCGTTGCGCACGAAACCCGTGTCGTCAGTGCCCATCGCACACCGCAGCGGCTGTATGATTACGCCGGCGGCGCCGCCGCGCGCGGGTTGCAGGTCATCATCGCCGGCGCTGGCGGTGCCGCGCATCTGCCGGGCATGGCGGCCGCGATGACGCGGCTGCCCGTACTCGGCGTGCCGGTCGAATCGAAGGCGCTGAGCGGCATGGACAGCCTGTTGTCGATCGTCCAGATGCCCGCCGGCATCCCGGTCGGAACGCTTGCCATTGGCAAGGCCGGCGCCATCAACGCGGCGCTGCTGGCGGCGGCGATGCTGGCCAATGGCGATGCCGCACTGGCCGAGCGCCTCGACGCCTGGCGCCAGGCGCAGACCGATGCCGTGGCGCAAGCCCCCGAATGACGGTTTCAGCATGATCGAACCGGGATCGACGATCGGCATATTGGGCGGCGGCCAGCTCGGGCGAATGCTCGCGCTGTCGGCAGCCTCGATGGGCTATCGCGTTCATGTGCTGGCACCGGAGGCGGAGCTGCCGGCCGGCGATGTCGCGGCACAGGTCACGCGCGCCGAATATGGTGACCTGGCCGCACTCGACCGCTTTGCCGCGAGCGTCGATGTCGTCACCTTCGAATTCGAAAATGTCGACACGCTGGCGATCCGCCATCTCGCCGCGCAGGTTCCCGTGCGTCCGGGCGTCGCCAGCCTTGAAGTGGCGCAGGACCGGCTGGCGGAAAAGACCTTTGTTGCCGGGCTGGGTGGTCGCCCGACGCCGTTCCGCGCCGTCGATGATCGCCACGGGCTCGATGCGGCGCTGGCCGATCTGGGCTGCCCGGCAGTGCTCAAGACCCGGCGGTTCGGCTATGACGGCAAGGGCCAGGTTCGGCTGCGCTCGCCGGACGAGGCCGATGCAGCCTTCGCAGCGATCGGCGGCCAGCCCGCCGTGCTGGAAGCCTGGGTGACCTATTCGCACGAATTTTCGGTCGTGCTGGCACGCGGGGCGACCGGCGATATCGCGGTCTGGCCGGTGCCGCACAATGTCCATGTCGCCGGCGTGCTCGATACGTCGCAGGTTCCGGCGCCGGCCGAAATCCTCGCCCAGGCGGCCGAGGCGGAGGCGCTGGCGCGCCGCGTCGCCGATGCGCTCGGCCATGTCGGGGTGCTGACGCTGGAATTCTTCGCCACCGCCGATGGCCCGTGCTTCAACGAAATGGCGCCGCGCGTCCACAACAGCGGCCATTGGACGATCGAAGGCGCGCGCGCGTCGCAGTTTGAAAACCATATTCGCGCCATCTGCGGCCTGCCGCTGGGGTCCACCGAGATGACGGCGCCTTCGGTGCTGATGCGCAACCTGCTGGGGGACGATGTCCATGACTGGCATCAGATCCTCGCCGATGCCCGCGCCCATCTTCATCTGTACGGCAAGAGCGCGGTCAAGCCCGGTCGCAAGATGGGCCATGTGACGTGGCTCTGAAGGCGGCGGCAGCGCCCGCCGGGGAACGGCGGGCGCTGCTGTTCGTCTTCGTCACCGTCCTGATCGACGCCATCGGCTTCGGCGTCGTCATCCCGGTCTTCCCCGGGCTCATCGTGCAATGGACCGGGCGCAGCCTGGCCGGCGCCGCCGAAATCGCCGGCTGGATCAGCTTTCTCTACGCCGCTGTGCAGTTCCTCTGCGGTCCCGTCATCGGCGGGCTGTCGGATCGCTTCGGCCGCCGCCCGGTGCTGCTCGCCAGCCTGTTCGCCTTCGGCGTCGATTATCTGGTCATGGCGATGGCACCGAACCTCTGGTGGCTGGTGGCGACGCGCGTCATCGCCGGCGTCACCGGCGCCACCTTTCCGACCGCCTATGCCTATATCGCGGATATCTCGACGCCGGAACGCCGCAGCGCCAATTTCGGCATCATCGGCATGGCCTTCGGCTTCGGCTTCATCATCGGCCCGGCGCTCGGCGGCATCGTCGCGCAGTTCGGCGACCGTGTTCCGTTTCTGGTTGCCGGCGGCCTGGCCTTTGCCAACGCTGCCTATGGCTGGCTGGTGCTGCCCGAAAGCCTTGCACCGGCCAACCGGCGGCCGTTCGACATCCGCCGTGCCAACCCGATCGGCGCGCTGTCGCGCCTGCGCTCGGCGCATCCACGCGTGCTGCTGCTCGCCATCACCGTCTTCATCTGGGCGATGAGCTATCAGTCGCTCTATTCGGTATGGAGCTTCTTCGGCATCGAACGCTTCGGCTGGACCCCGGCGCAGGTCGGCTGGAGCCTTGCCGCGGTCGGCGTCAGCGGTGCGCTGGTGCAGGGGGTGCTCAGCCGGCGGCTCATTCCACGCTTCGGCCAGCGCAACATCATCATTGCCGGCGCGCTGTCGGGCATGGCGGGTTACACCCTCTATGCCTTCGCCTGGTCGGGCTGGGTGGTTTACGTCGGCATCGCCGTGGCGGCGCTGCAGGGGCTGGTCTTTCCCTGCCTCCAGGGCCTGATGTCTGCCGATGTGTCGGCGCGGGAGCAGGGCGAATTGCAGGGCGCGATCACCAGCATCCAGGCGCTCAGCGCGATCATGGGGCCACCGCTGATGACATCGACCTTTGCGTGGTTTTCCGGCGGCGGCAGCCAGATCTATTTCCCCGGCGCCCCCTTCCTGCTGTCCACCGCCTTTGCCGGGCTGGCCTTGGCGATGTTCTTCCAGGCGGTCGCACGCGGCGCCGGGCGGCCGGCCGAGGCCTAACGCACCACGATCGGCAGCCCCAGCTTCTGCAACTGCGGCTCCACGACCTTGCGATCGCCGACGACGACCCAGGTGAAATTGTCGGTCGAAAGCAGCTTTGCCGCTTCGTTGAGCTGCGCTGGGGTCAGTGCCTGCAGGCGCGGCACCAGCTTGCCGTAATAATCGTCGCCGCGCGCATAAATGGCATTCTTCTCGATCGCGCCGAGCAACGCCGCGCCGCTTTCGAAGTCACCGGGGAGCGATCGCACCGTGTTGTCGATCGTCGCATCGCGCTCGGCCGCGGTGATCGGCTGGGCGCCGGCCAATGCCTTCACATCGGCGATCATCGCGGCGATCGAATCGCCGGTGCGATCGGCCTGCACCGGCGCCACGATCTGCGCCGTCACCCGGTCCTGCGCATCGCCGACACCGCTCGACACGCCATAGGCCCAGCTCTTGTTCTCGCGGATGTCCATGTTGAGGCGGGAACTGAACAGGCCACCCAAAATGTCGTTGGCGGCGCGCAGCGCGATCGGGTCGTCCATTCCCTTGGTCGGCAGGACGACGCCGCCGCGGATGAAGCTCTGCGGGCTGCCGGGGCGATCGACGAGGATGATCCGCCCGCCGCGCGGCACGGTAACCGGCGGAAACTGCTTGTCCCCCTTGGCGACCTTGGCATCCGGCTGCCAGGTCCCGAAACTTTCCTCCAGCAGCGGCTTCAACTCCGCCATGGTGATGTCGCCGACAACGAACAGCCGGGCATTGTCGGGGCGAATCCACGCCTTGTGCCAGCGCACGATATCGTCGCGCGTCACCGCCTTCACGCCGGCGGCGGTGCCGCTGCCGCTCGACGGCACGCCATAGGGGTGTGCGGCGCCGTACAGCTCCACGGGCAGGATGCGGCGGGTGATGCTGTTGGGGTCGGCCTCCTCCAATGCGATGCCGGTCAGCACCTGGCCGCGCACCCGCTCGATTTCCGCCGGCTTGAAGTCGGGCCGCTGGACGATGTCGGCGAACAGGGCGAGGCTGGCGGCAAGATTGGGCTTGACCGCGTCGAGGACGATCCGGGTCCGGTCGGGCCCGGCGCTGGCGCCGATGGCGGCGCCCAGCCGCTCGCGCGCCTCGGCGATCTGCGGCCCGGTCATCCCGGCGGCCCCTTCATCGAGCAGGCCCAGCCCGAGGCCCTGCACACCGAGCTTTGCCCGGTCGTCGGCGGCATAGCCGGCGTCGAACGACAGCGCCATGCGCACCAGCGGCACCGATTGGCGCTGCACCAGTTCGACCTGCATGCCGTTCGCCAGCGTCGCGCGTTCGACGGCGGGAACCGTCAGCGAAGGCGTGCCGCCGATTGCCGGCGGCGCGGCGCGGGGGGCGATGGCGATTGCCGGTGCCGGGACGGGCGGAGTCGTCGCCGGGGTCGAATCCTCGGCCTTGGGCCGCGTCCCGGGCAGCACCGTCAGCCGATAGTCGCCGCGCCCGAGCCATTTGGCCGCTGCCGCCTTGACGCTCGCCGGCGTTGCGGCCGCATAGGCGGCGAGCTCCTTCTTGTAGAAATCGGGATCGCCGGCATAGACCGCGCCTTCGGCCAGCGTCACCGCCTTGCCGCCGAAACCCCCCACCGCTTCCAGCCCGCGGATGGTGCCGGTAACGTTGCGGGTTGCAACGCGACTGACTTCGTCGGCGGTCGGGCCGTTGTTGACGAAATCGGCGATGGCACGGTCGATGATCGCGTCGACGGCCTTGGGGTCGGCGCCCTTGGCCAGGGTGACGGCGATATTGGCCATGGAGATTTTTTCGAACGGCTGGGCGCCGCCCGAAACCGCGACCGCCAGCTTCTTGTCGCGCACCAGTTCATTGTACAGGCGCGACGAGCCACCACCGGCCAGGATTGTCAGCGCCACATCGACAAGGGCGGTGTCGCCGTCGAGCCGGCCGGGGATGACCCAGTTGCGATCGAGCTGCGGCGTCGGGATCTGGTCGTACATCGTCTCGGTACGTGTCGTCGTCCACACCGGCACCGGCGCGTCATAGCGCTTGATGGTGGGCCCGGCCGGAATGTCGCCGAAGAACTTCTCCACAAGGGGCCGGGCGGTGGCGACGTCGATGTCGCCGGCGAGCACCAGCACGGCGTTGCCGGGGCCATAGTTGGCCTTGAACCAGCTGCGCACATCGGCCATCGACGCCGCGTCGAGGTCGGCCATGCTGCCGATGGTCGAATGGCGATAGGGGTGGCCTTCCGGGAACATCGCCTTCAGCTTGGCATATTCGGTCAGCCCCAGCGGGTCATTGTCACCCTGGCGCTTTTCATTCTGGACGACGCCGCGCTGCACATCGAGCTGCTGTTGCGTCACCGCGCCGAGCAGATGCCCCATCCGGTCGCTTTCATAGTAGAGCGCCAGCGGCAGCGCCGGGGTCGGGACGTTCTGGAAATAATTGGTCCGGTCGAACCAGGTCGTGCCGTTCAACTGGGTCGCGCCGACGCCTTCCAGCGTCTTGATATAGGACCCCTTGTTGTTCTCGCTGCCGCCGAACATCAGATGTTCGAACAGATGCGCAAAGCCGGTCTTGCCCGCCGGCTCGTCCTTCGACCCGATGTGATACCAGACGCTGACCGCGACGATCGGCGCCTTGCGATCGGTGTGAACGATGACCCGCAACCCGTTGGGCAGGGTGAAGCTCTCATAGGGAATGTCGACCGACTTGACGAGTTCGGCGACCGGCGCCGGTGCGGGCAGGGCGGCAAGCCCCGGCGTGGTCAGCGCAGTGGCGAGAAGCAGGCCGGCAACGATCTGAAAGCGCATGTGAGTTCCTGTTGCAATCCTGGCCCCAAGGGCAGGTGAGAGACCATCGGCAATTGCCATCGCCGCGGTCGATTTAATCCGCCATGAACGCCCCGGCGGGACCCGGGAAAACCACCGGGCTGGCACTGCCATCGGCGCCCAGCGCCGGCGCGGCGCCGAGCAACAGCGCCGCGCCGATCAAGTCTCGCATTGGGTCATCCTGTCAGGGGAAGCTGCCCGCACTTCAGCCGAGCGAGGTCAGCGCGTCAACCGTCAGGATCTGCGGCAATTCCCGGTCGCGGCCGTCGGCGCCATAAAAGACATAGACCGGCACCCCGGCGCGGCCGCGTTCGGCGAGCCATTTGGAGATCACCGCATCGCCGCGCGTCCAGTCGCCTTCCAGCACGGTGATCCCCTTGGCCCGGAACGTCCGGGCGACTTCGGCATCGGCCATCGCGCCGCGTTCGTTGACCTTGCAGGTCAGGCACCAGTCGGCGGTCATGTAAAGGAACACCGGCTTGCGGCTCGACCGCAGCGCCGCCAGCCGTTCCGGCGTATAGGGTTCGGCCATCAGGCCGGCGGGGGCGGAGGTGCCCCTGGCCTGCGCCGCCGGCTCGCCGACCGGCAGCAGCAGGATCGCGGCCACCCCGGCGGCAATGGCGGCGCTTGCCGGCAGCCAGCCACCGCCGCCGCCGCCATGCTGGCGACTGCCCAGCCACCACAGCAACAGCCCGGTGATCAACGCCCCGGCAACGCCCGCCGTCATCCCTTCGACGCCCGCCTGCCGCCCCAGCACCCAGGCCAGCGCCAGCGCCGTCAGGAACATCGGCACGGACAATATGGCGCGCAGCCGGTTCATCCACGCGCCGGGCCTGGGCAGGCGCCGGCGCAGCGCCGGGATGAAGCCGATGGCAAGAAAGGGCAGCGCCAGCCCCAGGCCGAGCCCGGCAAACACCGCCAGCGCCGCCACCGGCGGCAGCACCAGTGCAGCCCCCAGCGCGCCCGCCATGAACGGCCCGGTGCACGGCGTCGCCACGAACGCCGCCAGCGCCCCGGTGGCGAAACTGCCGAGCGCGCCGCCCTTGCGGATCGTCTCGTCGCCCAGCGACCCGGTCGACGCCGTAATCTCGAACACCCCGGCGAGATTGAGCGCGATGGCGGTGACCAGCAGAAGCAGGAAGGTGATGACGCGCGGATCCTGCAACTGGAACGCCCAGCCGACCTGCGATCCGGCCGCGCGCAGCAACAGCACGAGCCCGCCGAGCGCCGTGCAGACCAGCACGATACCGGCGGTATAGGCCAGCGCGTCGCGGCGGGCGCTGCCGGCGTCGACATTGGCCTTGCTCAGGCTCAGCGCCTTCAGGCTCAGGATCGGGAACACGCACGGCATGATGTTGAGGATGATGCCGCCGACGATGGCGGCAAGCAGGATGGGCAGCAACGTCGGGGCGGCGGCGATCGGGTCGTCCGGCTTGCCGAGCGGCAAGCCGGCAGCCGGCACGGCGCCCGGGTTCGCGGTGATCGCAAAGCCCAGGGCATGGTCCATGTCGGATTGCACGACGCGCAGCACGCCGGTGACCGGGCCCGATGGCGGCGGCGTGGCGGCGGCGGTTTCGATCCGCAGCGCCTCGCCGGCAATGGTTACCGTCTGCGGCGCGGCAAAATCGACGACGCCTTCCTTTTCGGGGAAGAAATAGGCCGCCGTCACCTTGTCGGTGCTGCCGAACGGCACGGACAGCACGAAACGGCCACCATCGGCCTTCCATGTCGCGGGCCATTGGACCGGCTTGGGAACGGCCGCCCGCGCCGCGGCGATGCGAAAGCCCATGTCCGGGTCGGTGTCGCCCTTGCCGATCGTCAGCGGCAGCGTGACGGTGGCGCTTTCGGGGACGCATTGTTCCATGCTGCACACCAGCCAGTCGGCCTTGACCTTGACCGGAAACGCCGTGCCCTTGGCCATGTCCGCCGGCGGCGTGACCGTTGTCAGCAGCACATTGGCATTGGGATAGACATAGTTCATCAGCCCCGACACGACCAAGGTTTCGGGCAGCGGATACGCCAGCGGCCCGGGCTGTGCGGTGCCGGCAGGGACCGTCCATTCGACCCGCGTCGGCGCGCCGGCGTCGCCCGGGTTCGACCAATAGGTATGCCAGCCGGGCTTGGGCGTCAGCACCAGCCCGATCGCAACCGGCTGGCCGGCCGCCGGCGTGGTGCTTTCGGCGATGATCTCGATGCGGGTGTTGGGCTGCTGCGAAAAGCTCTGGGCCGTCGCCGGAACAGCGAGAAGCGCAATGAGGATCAGTAGCAGGGGGCGAATCATTGCGCCGTTATGCCTGCATTGCTGCGGGTGCGAAAGCGCGGCGGTTTCGACGGTAGAATGGCAAAAAAATGGCGTGGGAAAGCCCACGCCATCGGAAGGGTTTGGTGGCGGAACGCCACGGCCCGGTTTGGCCCCGATCCGCGCCGAAGCAGACTTCGGCGCGGCCGTGTTCGAACTTAACGCTTCGAGAACTGGAAGCTCTTGCGCGCCTTGGCCTTGCCGTACTTCTTGCGCTCCACGACGCGCGGATCGCGGGTCAGGAAGCCGGCCTGCTTGACCGTCGTGCGCAGCGTCGGCTCATAGCGGGTGAGCGCGACCGAAATGCCGTGCTTGACCGCACCGGCCTGGCCCGAAAGGCCACCGCCGACGACGGTGCACATCACGTCGAACTGGTCGCGGCGATCGGTCACGTCGAACGGCTGGTTGATGACGAGGCGCAGTGTCGGCCGGGCGAAATACACCGTCTGGTCGCGACCGTTGACGATGATCTTGCCGGTGCCGGGCTTCAGCCAGACGCGGGCGATGGCGTTCTTGCGCTTGCCGGTCGCATAGGCGCGGCCCTGGGCGTCGATTTCCTGCGGGCGCAGCGGCGCCGGCGGGCCGCCGCCGCCGGTGTGGACCGGACGTTCGGACGGTGTGTTGGCGGCGCCCTGGTTGAAGGTGCCATCCTGCATGCCGCCCAGATCGGACAGCGACTGACGCGTATCGGACATTAGTTGGCAGCCTTCTCAGCGGTAAGGGTCGAGTTCTTGCGGTTCATCGCGGCAACATCGACGATTTCGGGGTTCTGGGCGGTGTGCGGGTGCTCGCTGCCCTTGAAGACGCGCAGGTTGCGCATCTGCTGGCGGCCGAGCGGACCACGGGGAACCATGCGCTCCACGGCCTTGACGAGGACGCGTTCCGGGAAACGGCCTTCCAGGATCTTGGCCGGCGAGGTTTCCTTGATGCCGCCCGGGTGGCCGGTGTGGCGATAATAGACCTTGTCGGTCGCCTTCTTGCCGGTGAAGCGCACCTTTTCGGCATTGATGACGATGATGTTGTCACCGCAATCGACGTGCGGGGTGTACGACGGCTTGTGCTTGCCGCGCAGGCGGTTGGCGATGATCGAGGCAAGGCGACCGACGACAAGCCCTTCGGCGTCGATGATCAGCCATTTCTTCTCGACCTCGGCGGGTTTGATCGAGGCGGTTGAGCGGGTGAGCATGATGAAATATCCGGCAAAAAAGCGAAACGGCCGGGGCGACACCCCAGCCGGATGACGCGCATATCGCGGAAACGCCCGATTGCGTCAAGCATTTCCGGGGTTTTTGGACGTGGTATCAAGATACCGTACGGTTTCGTCTGCCGCCAGATAATGCCGCAACCATTCGCGCAGCCGCGGCACCGCCTCTGCGTCGTCGATGAAGTCGGCGACCGGCATCAGCGCCCAATCCTGGCCCTCGTCGCCGAACTGCACGCTCGCCACCTCCTCGGCGGTCAGGCGGACGGCGAGGAAATGCGACACCGTCGCGCCGTCGCCCAGGAGATAGGCGCGGCGATAGTGGATTCGTGCCGACGGCACGACGATTCCGAATTCTTCCGCCAATTCGCGCAGTGCGCAATCTTCGGGACTTTCGTCGCCCTCCCGACCGCCGCCGGGAAGGTCGATCATGCCGGGAAACGGCAGTTCCGGCCGGTCGTCGCGCCGATAGGCGAGCAAGCCGCCGTCATGCAACGCTGCCAGCTTGGCACCGCCGAAATCCGCGCCGTCCCATCTCATGATGCAGTGGAATAGGCCTGAAGATGGCCCAGGGCGATCGTTTCCAGGGCCTTGGCGTGCGTCGCCGCCAGCACGACTTCGGGCGCGAAGCCGGCGACCCGCGCCTCTTCCCACCGCGCTGCACACAGGCACCAGCGGTCGCCGGGGACGAGCCCCGGAAAGCCATACTCCGGTCGCGGCGTGCTCAGATCGTTGCCCTGCGCCGCGCTGAAAGCGAGAAATTCGGCCGTTACTTCGGCGCACACGACATGGCGGCCATTGTCGGCGGCATCGGTGTTGCAGCAGCCATCGCGCGTCCAGCCGGTGAGCGGTTCGACCGAGCATAGGTCGAGCGCGCCGCCAAGGACGTTGGTTGCCGTCATCTGCGCGTCCCCTGCATCGACCAATGCGCCGCCCATATTGTGGCTGCCACCAGCAGCGCCCCGCATGCCTGGTGCGCCACGCCGAGCGGAATCGCAACGCCGCTCAGCACCGTTGCGACGCCCAGGGCGAATTGCGCGACGACAAGGCCGCCCAGCGCCAGTGCACGCGCACCCGCGCCGGCGCGCCAGAGCCGCACCGCGATCAGCAACGCCGACGCAGCGACAACCCAGGCCAGCGAGCGGTGGAGAAAATGGACCGTGGCCGGGCTGTCGATCAGGTCGCGCGCCGTCGTCACCAGGCCCTGCGGTACCAGCACTCCGAACATCAGCGGCCAGCTATCGGACACATGGCCGGCGCGCATGCCGGCAACGAATGCGCCCCAGATGATCTGCACCGCGAGCAGCAGTGCGAACGGCACCACCCAGCGGTGCGGGCGATCCCCGGACGGAGTGCCGGACCGCAGCAGGTCGAGTGCCGTCCAGATGCAGCCGGCCATGATCGTCAGCGCCACCCCCAGGTGCACCGCCAGCCGTTCATGCGCCACCTCGGTCCGCCCTACGAGGCCCGACGATACCATCCACCAGCCGATGGTGCCCTGCAGCGCGCCGAGCATCAGCAGCGCCAGCAGGCGCGGCTTGTAGCCATCTGGGATTGCTTTCTTCACCCAGAACCACAGCAGCGGCACCGCAAATGCCAGTCCGATCACCCGTCCCAGCAGACGATGCACATATTCCCAGAAGAAAATGCCCTGGAACTCGGCCATGGTCATGCCGCGGTTCATCAGCTGATATTGCGAGGACGCCTTGTAAGCTTCGAACTGCGCGGCCCAGGCCGCCTCGCCGATGGGCGGCAGCGTCCCCGACACCACATCCCAACGGGTGATCGAGAGCCCCGATTCGGTCAACCGGGTGATGCCGCCGACAACGACCATGGCAAAGACCAGCCCGGCCACGGCGAGCAGCCAGACCGCCACGGCACGCGGCCGGGCGGCGGCGAGGGGCAGGGGCGGGAAAGTCGGGGCGGCGGCGCTGGCCATGCCGGCCCTTTGCCACCATCGCACGGCGCCGCCAAGCGCGGTATCGTCGCGGTCAGGTCGAAGGGATGCCGGAAATGACGATCGCGGCCGTCACGAAGACGATCACCGCTTCGAAATAGGATCGTATCGCCAGCCACGCGGCACGCCCGGTCCCGCAACCGAGGCTGCTGCGGAACTGCAGGGTCTGCACGCCGAGATACCAAAGGGTGATCAGCACAGCACCGATTTCTCCGATCATGACCGGCAGTGCGCCGCCACGCTGGATCAGGATGACCGAGGTTGCGAGCCCCAGGGCATAGACAGCAGCAAGATAGCACTGGCCGTAGAAGGGAGCCCGCAGATATTTCCGTTCCGGCGGATGTCCCTTGGCAGCGACGTAGCGCCAGGCCGCGAACAGGGGCAGCAGCGCATACAGCATCGATCGCGCCACGATCAGATTTTCGTCGGATGCGGTGATCGCGCGTGCGGCCGCAGTCTTGGCGGTCAGGACCGGCAGGCCGAGCACCAGTTCCACGCCGTGCAGCAGCGCGATGGTGACAAGAAGAAACAGCGGCGGGCTTAGTGTGTCGGTGTAGCGATCGGTGACCGCCTCGGTCTGCTCGTGGTTGGAATAGCGCACCATGGCCAAGGGCGTCGTGATGACGCGCCACAATGTCAGCGGGTAATAAATGATCCAGGACAGCAGCTCGAAAAGCAGGTCCTCGAAGGATTTCAACAGTTTCAGAAAATCCATGTCGAAGTTGTACGAGGTTTCGCAAGGGTGTCAAAGTCCTTGAACGGCAACCGAAATGACCGCGCCGCGTTTGTCGTTAAGGCGAAGGCACCGCCGAAGGGGAAGGGAAATTCATGCATACGGCACTTTATGCACTGGTCGCTGCCGCAGCTGTCTTGCCGGCCGCAGCAATGTCACAGGATACGCCGTCGGGCCTGAAGGATCTCGTCGGCGCCAGGGCCGGCCAGTCCGAAGGCGAGCTCGGCCGCCGCGGTTACGTCCTTGTCCGAACGCAGACAGACGATGATCGCAAATGGACCTTCTGGTTCAACGCCGCCTATGGCCGCTGTGTCTCGATCGCGACGATCGAAGGTCGCTATCAGTCGATCGTCGAAACGCCGGTCGTCGATTGCCAGGGTGGCAACCAACAGCAATCCTCCGCCAATGTCGGCAATCAGCAGCCGCCGGCTTACGCAGGCAACAGCCCGCAGACGGGCCAGCAGCAGGGCGCTCGCTACACGGTCGATGGCCGCCCGGTCGATCTCGGGCTGGTCTGTTTCGGCGAGGGGCATCGCCCCGCGATTGCCAACCGCTCCGAATGGGTGTGGAATTCCGACCGCGACCGCTACGACTACGGGACCCGCTCCGAACTGACATCCGAAAGCGTCGACGCCACAGTGACGTTGCAACTGTGGGAGAATGGCGGCCGGATCCGTTTGCCCAAGGAACTTGTGCCGATCATCCACTCCGGCGCAAATGACGGCTGGTGGGCGTTGAACGACGTTGTAGCGATGCCCGATGTCATCACCGCCAGCTATCGGCTCAACGGGCTCAACAAGCCCAAAGTGTCCATGGACCGCCGTTCGGGGCGGATTTCGATCCGCGGTGTCTCGCCTTACGAATTCACCGGCCAGTGCGACGTGATCGATGGCGAGGACCACCGCCGCTTCTAGGGGCCGGCCGCCACGAGTTTCGCCTTGCGCATCGGCATGAGATATTATATCTCCATCCAATGCCAAGGCGTTTCAGCTCCTTTCTCGACAAGTCGGCCATGACCTTGTCGGGCCTGTGCCTGGTCCATTGCCTCGTCGGCGCGCTGGCGCTGACGATGTTCGCTGCCGGCGGCGCGTGGCTGAACCATGATGTCCACCTCGTCGGACTGGCGGTGGCATTGCCATTGGCCGCGGTGGCGTTGTGGCGGGGCGTCGCGCTTCACGGCCGTATCGGGGTGGCGCTGCTCGGCGTGCTCGGCATCGGCCTGATGGGGACGTCGCTGTTCATCGCGCACGGTGCCAGTGCCGAGGTGCTGGTGTCGGTGGCGGGCGTCGCCCTGCTCGGGGCGGCCCATTACTGGAACCTGCGCGCCTCCCGCGTCTGACTTGCAGCCCGCCGCCCAAGCGCCGATATAGGCGCCATGGCCACTGCCCATGATCACGATCACAGCGACCGGTCCGGCGCCGCGTTGACCGCCGCCGCCGAACGCGCGCTGGTCGGGGCCGGCGAACAATGGACGACGATGCGCGCCGCGGTGTTTTCGGCCCTGACGTCGTTCGACAAGCCGGCCAGCGCCTATGACGTGACCGACGCCGTCAGCACCGCCCAGGGCCGGCGGGTCGCCGCCAACAGTGTCTACCGGATCCTCGACCTGTTCGTGGCCAATAATGTCGCGATGCGGGTGGAAAGCGCCAACGCCTATCTGGCCAACGCCCATCCGGATTGCCTCCACGACTGCATCTTCCTTGTCTGCGATACCTGCGGCCGGGCGACGCATGTCGATGACGATCAGCTGTCGGCGCGAATCCGTGAAACCGCCCGTGCAACCGGCTTCCGTCCGGAAAAGCCGGTCATCGAAGTGCGCGGACGCTGCGGCGACTGCGCAGCGCCGGCCGCCGCTGCCATGCGTTCCATCGACAGCGCGGGCACAAAGCGCTAGCACTGTCATAAGGACTCCATAAATCCGGCGGACATTGGTGACACAAAGACCTCACACCCCACTTCTCGACACGGTCAATGTACCGGCAGACATGAAGCGGTTGAGTCAGGAACAATTGCGCCAGCTCGCCGACGAGTTGCGCACCGAAATGATCGATGTTGTGTCGACGACCGGCGGCCATCTGGGCGCCGGGCTCGGCGTCATCGAACTGACGGTCGCGCTTCATTATGTTTTCGATACGCCCGACGACCGGTTGATCTGGGACGTTGGCCACCAGGCCTATCCGCACAAGATCCTGACCGGTCGGCGCGATCGCATCCGCTCCTTGCGTCAGGGCGGCGGCCTGTCGGGCTTCACCAAGCGCGCCGAAAGCGAATATGATCCGTTCGGCGCCGCGCACAGCTCGACCTCGATTTCGGCTGCCATCGGCTTTGCTGTCGCCAACAAGCTGAAGGATCAGCCGGGCAAGGCCATTGCTGTCATCGGCGACGGTTCGATGTCCGCCGGCATGGCCTATGAAGCGATGAACAATGCCGCCCAGGCCGGCAACCGGCTGGTCGTCATCCTCAACGACAACGACATGAGCATCGCGCCGCCGGTCGGCGCGCTTTCCGCCTATCTGTCGCGGCTGCTGTCGTCACGCAAGTTCCTGGAATTGCGCGAAGCCATCAAGGGCATCGCCAAAAAGGCGCTGCCGCCACCGCTCAGCCGCGCCGCGGCGCGCGCCGAGGAATATGCCCGCGGCATGGCGCAAGGCGGCGGCACCCTGTTCGAAGAACTCGGTTTTTACTATGTCGGGCCGATCGACGGCCACAACCTCGAACATCTGTTGCCGGTGCTCGAAAATGTCCGCGATGCGGCCGAAGGCCCGATGCTGATCCATGTCGTCACGCAGAAGGGCAAGGGCTATGCCCCCGCCGAAGCGGCGCCCGACAAATATCATGGCGTGCAGAAGTTCGATGTCATCTCGGGCGCCCAGCACAAGTCGACGCCCAAGGCGCCGGCCTATCAGAATGTCTTCGGGGACGCGCTGATCGCCGAAGGCAAGCGCGACCCGCGCATCGTCGCCATCACCGCCGCCATGCCGTCGGGTACCGGGGTCGATCGCTTCAACAAGGCGTTTCCGGACCGCACCTTCGATGTCGGCATTGCCGAACAACATGCGGTGACGTTCGCCGCCGGGCTCGCCGCCCAGGGCATGCGGCCGTTCTGCGCCATCTACAGCACCTTCCTGCAGCGCGCCTATGACCAGGTCGTGCACGACGTGGCGATCCAGAACTTGCCGGTGCGCTTTGCCATCGACCGGGCCGGGCTGGTCGGCGCCGATGGCTGCACCCATGCCGGCGCCTTCGACGTTGCCTATCTGGCGACCCTGCCGAACATGGTCGTCATGGCAGCGTCGGACGAGAATGAACTCGCCAACATGGTCCACACCATGGCGCTTCACGACGATGGCCCGATCGCGGTGCGCTATCCGCGCGGCGAGGGCACTGGTGTCGCCATCCAGGCGGTGCCGACGCGGCTGCCGATCGGCAAGGGCCACATCGTGCGCGAAGGCAAGACCGTCGCCATCCTGTCGCTCGGCACCCGCCTTCAGGAAGCCGAAAAGGCCGCCGACGAGCTGGAGACAAAGGGCCTGTCGACCACTATTGCCGACATGCGATTTGCCAAGCCGCTCGACCAGGAGCTGATCCGCAGGCTGGCGGCCACCCACGAAGTGCTGGTGACGATCGAGGAAGGCGCCGCCGGCGGCTTCGGGGCGCATGTGCTGACCTGGCTCAGCGACGAGGGCCTGACCGACGCCGGGCTCAAGGTGCGCACCTTGCGCTTGCCCGACATCTTCCAGGACCATGACAATCCGGCGAAGCAATATGCCGAGGCGGGGCTGGACGCACCTGCCATCGTGGCGACCGTCCTGGAGGCCTTGCGGCACAATTCGGTGGGTTTCGTCGGCGGCCAGCGGGCCTGACCCCACTGCCGCAGGCGTGTGACGTCTCTCGACATGCGTGGGCGGCGTCCCCTATGCCGCATTGCAATATGCACGCGCCCGTTGTCTCCCCGAATCGCGTTCCGACCCGTGGGGAGATCCTGCTGCTCGGAACGCTGACGGCGTTCGGCGCGCTGACCATCGACCTTTACCTGCCGACATTGCCCAGCATCGCGCGCAGTTTCGCCGTCGCGCCGGCAACGGTGCAGCTGACGTTCAGTGCCTTTTTCATCGGCATGGCGATCGGGCAGCTTTTTTACGGTCCGCTCAGCGATCGAATCGGCCGGCGGCCGGCCATTCTCATCGGCTGCGTCGTCTATGTCGCGGCCAGTCTCGCCTGCACGCTGGCGCCATCGATCAACTGGCTCATCGCCGGACGTTTTGCCCAGGCGCTCGGCTGCTGTGCCGGGATGGTCGTGGCGCGGGCGGTGGTGCGTGACCGCTACGACCATCGCGATTCGGCGCGGATCTTCTCGCTGCTCGTCCTTGTCCTGGCGGTCGCGCCGCTGGTCGCGCCGACGTTGGGTGGCTGGCTGGCGCAGGCCTTTTCCTGGCGCGCGGTGTTTTTCGTGCTGGCGGTGTTCGGTCTCGCGGTCGGGACCGTGGTGTGGTTCCGCCTCGATGAAAGCAGGTCGCCGGCGACCGAGGCCAAGGCGCGGGGCGAATCGGTCATCGGCGCCTATTTCGACCTGCTGCGCAGCCGTCGCCTGCTCGGCTACACGCTGGTGTCGGCGTGCAATGGCGCGACCCTGTTCAGCTATATCGCCACGGCGCCCGACCTCGTCATCGATATCTGGGGCTTCACACAACACCAGTTCGGGCTGATCTTTGCCATCATCGCCGTCGGTGTCATCGGCTCCAGCCAGGTCAATCGGCAGCTGCTGTTGCGGCACGCGCCCGACCGAATTCTCGGCGTCGCCTGCATCTTTGCCGTCGGTTTCGGTGCCGCGCTGCTCACCGCCGCGCTGCTCGATGCATCGAAATGGTGGATCATGGCCGGGCTGTTTGCGGTGCTGACATCCAACGGCTTCATCGCCGCCAACGCCCTTGCCGGGGCGCTCAATGTCGATCCGCTGCGCGCGGGCACAACGTCGGGCCTGTTCGGCGCCGCCAACTTCGCACTCGGCGCGGTGGCTTCGGCAGCGGCGGCGGCGCTGCACGACAATACGGCGGTCCCGGTCGCCATGGTCATCACCACCGCGCTGGTCGCCGGCGCCGCGGCATATTATTTTCTCGCCCAGCCCCGGCATGGCAATTCGGTGTGACTTTCGGGACTTTCGACGCAAAGGCCTTTCTGCTCGCGCTGGCTGTCGTCGCTGTCTGGGGCACCAATTTCGTCGTCATCCGGCTGGGGCTCGATGCCCTGCCGCCGCTGCTGTTCGCGGCACTTCGCTTCACGCTGGCGGCGTTGCCGATGGTGTTCTTCCTGCGCCGGCCGGCGGTGCCGTGGCGCGATCTGGCGGCCTATGGCGTGCTGATCGGCGTTGGCCAGTTCGGGCTGTTGTTCATCGCCATCGATGGCTGGATCGCGCCGGGGCTGGCGTCGCTGGTCGTGCAGGTCCAGGTCGTGTTCACCATCGGGCTGGCGATGCGCGGCACCGGGGAACGCCTGGTGCCGGTGCAATATGCGGCGCTGGCGCTGGCGGTGGCGGGCATCGCCATCATCCTTACGCACACCGGCGGCACCACGACGCCGCTCGGCGTGGCGCTGGTGGTCGGCGCGGCGCTCGGCTGGGCGCTCGGCAACATGGTGCAGCGGCGCGCCGGCCGGGTCGACATGCTGGGCTTTGTCGTCTGGTCGAGCCTGTTCGCCATCCCGCCGCTGTTCGCCCTCGCCTTTGTGTTCGAAGGCGCGCCGCGGATCGCCGAAGCGCTCGGGGCTGCCGGGCCGCAGGTCTGGGCGGTCATCGCCTGGCAGGCGGTCGGCAACACCATGTTCGGCTATGGCGCCTGGGGCTGGCTGCTGGCGCGCTATCCGGCGTCGTCGGTGGCACCCATGGCGCTGCTGGTGCCGGTGTTCGGCATGGGGTCGGCGGCACTCTGGCTCGGCGAACCGCTGCCGGGCTGGAAGCTGCTCGCCGCGCTGTGCATCGTCGGCGGGCTCGCGGTCAACATGTTCGGCCCAAGGCTGTTGGCGCGGCGCGTCGCGACGTCGGCGGGGGGCTAACCCCGCGCCGTGAAATTATACGGCTCGGTCTTTGCCGCCGCCGCCTGCCACGCCGGCCGTGCCTGCAGCCGGGTCACATAGGCCGGAATGTTGGGGAAGTGCGCACCGAGCCCCTGTGCAGCGGCAATCTCAGCCACGAAGCTCATCATCACATCGGCGCCCGACAGGGTGTTTTCGACCAGCCAGTCATTGCTGCCCAGGCTTTGCGAAAAATAGGCGACATGCGCGCCGATCTGATCCTGGATCCGCGGTTGCAACGGCGCGGCGGCATCGCCCAGCCGCGCCGTGTACAGCGCGAGAAGAAACGGCGTCATCGCCGAGCCTTCGGCGAAGTGCAGCCATTCGAGATAGGTTTCGTGCGCGTCGCTGCCGGGGGCAGGGGCCATGCGGCCGCCGCCATGGCGGCGAATGACATAGTCGGTGATCGCCCCCGATTCGGTCACGACCCGGCCATCGTCGTCGATCACCGGCGACTTGCCGAGCGGATGGATGGCCTTGAGCTCGGGCGGCGCCAGGTTGGTGGTCAGGTCGCGGGTATAGGCCTTGATCTGATAGGGAACCGCCAGTTCCTCGAGCAGCCACAAGATGCGCTGCGACCGGCTGTTGTTGAGATGGTGGACGGTGATCATCGGCGGTTCCTTTTGCTTGCGGCACTGGTAGCGCCATTCCGCGCGGGACGAAAATCGCATATTGCACAGCCATGGCGATCATCATCCCCGAAGCCGAGCTGGTCGAAAGCTTCATCCGCGCCTCGGGGCCGGGCGGGCAGAACGTCAACAAGGTGTCGACCGCGGTGCAATTGCGTTTCGACGTGCGCGCTTCGCCCAGCCTGCCCGACGATGTCGCCGTGCGCCTGATGCGGCTCGCCGGCAGCCGGATGACCCGGGATGGCGTCATCATCATCACCGCCGACCGGTTTCGCACCCAGGATCGCAACCGCGCCGATGCGCGCGAGCGCCTTGCCGCGCTGGTGGCACAGGCCGCCGTGCGCCCCGTCAAGCGACGGCCGACCAAGCCCAGCGCCGGATCGAAGGAGCGCCGGTTGACCGGCAAGGCGGTGCGATCGGGCGTGAAAGCGGGCCGCACAAAAGTTCATCATTCCGATTGAACCATTCGCGCGCACGGGTGTTAAGATCGTACCTCTTTCAAAACGAGTGTGCCGTCCCCAATTGAAGGCCGGCGTTCGAATATCGCCCACGAAAGGAACTCTCATGGCTATCAATTCCGAAGGTATCGAAGGCACGTTCAACGAAGGCGTCGGCAAGGTCGAAGGCAAGATCGGCAGCGTGCTCGGCGATACCCAGACCCAGGCCGAAGGCAAGGTGACCGAGCTCAAGGGCAAGGCCGAACAGGCCATCGGCAAGGGCAAGGAAATCTACGAAAAGGCGACCGATACGGTTCGCGAATATGCCGACAAGGCCCCGGAGCAGATCCGCGAAGCCCGTGAGAAGGCCGCTCGTGCGGCTGAAGAAGCCACCACCAAGGCACGCCATGCCGTTCAGGAACAGCCGATCGCTGTTCTTGCCGGCGGTATCGCCCTGGGCTTCGTGGTCGGCTGGCTGGTCAGCGGCCGCAAGGACTAAGCCAGTCGATGTGGCGTCCGCAACGGGCGCCATCGGCTCGCGAGCACGTCAAGCCGCGTCTTCCCTCTCGATGGGGGAAGGCGCGGCATTGTCGTCTCTTGCCTTGGCCGTGCGCAGCGTGATGATCGCGACACCGATCAAGGTCAACGCGCCGCCGATCAGCATCTGTGTCGTTATCGGCGTGTTGAACACGATGACGGCGATGATGACCGACAGCAGCGGCGTCGGCAGCGTGAGCGGCGAAACTGTCGCCACCGGGTAGCGCTGGAAGAGCCAGCTCATGCCGCCGTGCCCGAGCAACGACGACAGCAGCCCGGAGAACAGCAGGCAACCCCAGGTCAGCCACGACAGACTGGCGATGTTGCCCAACCTCTGCGGCTCGAAAATCGCGGCTGCGCCTGCGAGGATTGGCACGCTGACCGCCGCCAGCCAGGCGTGGATGGTCAACACCGGCACACCGGCAAGTTTTCGGAACAGCAGGTTGCCCATCGCCCAGCAGAGCGCGGCAGCGACTGTGAGCCACAGGGCAATGCTTTCATCGGCGATGGCAGGGTCGAAGCCCATGACGGCGACTCCGGCAAAGCAGAGCGCCACCGCCGTGATGCGCGGCCAGCGAATACGCTCCTTGTAAATCAGCACGGCGAGGATGAGGCTGAACGGGACTCCCAATTGTCCGGCGATCGCCAGTGCCGACACATTCTGTGCGAGCGCAAAACTCAGCGAGCCCAACCCCATGAACAGGGCACCGGCGACAAAGCCGGTTATCAACACCCACAGCATCCGACCCGGCAGCCAGCGCAGCCACGGCAGGGTGACAACGAGGACGATGGCGTAACGCAGCAGCACGGCTGTCAGCGGCCCTGCGGCTTCCACGGCCAGCTTCACCGGAACGATGTTGAAGGCCCAGATCAGATCGATGAACAGGATCAGCGCCAGATGCTCGCGCTTCACCGGCCGGCCGCCCGGCCGATTTTCTGGCCGTTGTCCTTGCCGGTGACCCGGGCATAGGCGGCGTTGATGATCGCCATGCGGCTTTCGGCGACGCGAATGAACTCGGCCGGCACGCCTTCGGCGAGATGGCGATCTGGGTGATATTGGCGCACCAGGTCATGATAGGCTCGCCGCAATGTCGCCGCGTCCGCCCCCGGCGTCACCCCCAGCACGGCCCAGTCGTCCGCCGCCGACCCGACATCGGCCGGCGCCAGATGCCGCGCCCGCACTCGCGCCGTCGCCGCTGCATCGAATCCCAGCCGCGCCGCCACCGCGTCGAGATAGGCGATCTCGGCTGGATGAAAACCATCCACCGCCGCGATCAGCCACAGGGCATCGAGCAGATCCTCGAGGACCGGCGACCCGGCGCCGAGCAGGGTCGCCGCTTGGTCCGCATAGGCTTCGAAACCCGCCATCGACTGTTTGGCGAGGTCATAGAAGCGGCGGGCATTGTCCGCCTCGCGCTGTTCGACGTGGAACAGGCGCTGGAAGGTGGCGAATTCCGCAGCGCTCGCCTCGCCATCGGCACGCGCCATTTTTGCAGCCAGCGCGATCGCGGCGATAGTGAAGGCGACACGCCGCCGGTCGGGACTGGCGGTGCGGCGAATTCCGAGGTCCAGCGCCCCGCCCGCCGCCGCGCCGGCAAGCGCGCCGAGCGGCCCGCCAAGCAGCAGCCCGGCCGCGGCGCCCGCCAGCGCAACCCAGACACTCATCGAAAAAGGACTCCGTTCACCAGCGCTTCTTAGGCGATCGGATCGAAGGGGTCACCGTGCCCGCCGATGTTAATGCCTCAGTTCCAGCGAATGCCGTCGGCGGTCGCCGTGACAGCCGCACCGGCGCGAACGGCTGCGGCGGCCACCATGGCCGCAACGGCTGCGCGGCTGTCGGTCGGGGTTTCGCCCGCCAAGGCCGCCAAGACGGAGTCGGGCAGCGTGCGTGCCGCGTCCCACCGCACACCCGACGCATCGACGGTAACGGCGCTTCCGCGCGCCAGATCGGCCAGCAACATCGCAGCGCCTGCCACCAGAGCCGCTTCGGGTCCGCTGGCATCGCCGGGCCGTTCCCAGGTCAATGGCGTGCCGTCGATCCCGTCGCGTACCAGCCTTTCGAGCGCTGTGCCCGACATCGCCGCACCGCCGGGGGCAAACGCCGCGCGGATCAGCCGCAGCCGGGCGACCAGTCGCTTGGCGCCGTCCTGGACCAACCCGTTGATCTCGGCATCCCCGGTGGGGCCAAGCAACTCGCTCGCCGTCATGACGGTCGCAGCGGGTGTGGCGAGGTCGTGGCACAGCCATTTGCTCAGCAGCGCGGGCAAGTCGGTCATGGCAATGGCTCCTGGTCGGGCGTTGGCATCGGCCGCCGCAGGCCCAATGCCAGCAAACGTCCGTCACCGCCCTGTGTTAATTCGAATTCCAAGCGGTCGCCCGGCTCGAGCCGGTCGATGGCAGCCGCGGTCAGCGCCGACACATGGACGAACACGTCACAGGGACCAAGATCCGGCGTGATGAAACCGAAGCCCTTGGCGGCATTGAACCATTTGACGGCGCCACTGGCCATCAGGCGGACAGCAGCTGCACCGGCAGGAACCGCCCGTGGACGCAGCCGTCGTCGCGCGGATCGTCGGCTTCGCGCTGGCCCACGACCTCCCACCCCGTCACGGCGCCATCGGCGAGGATCAGCCACAGCTGCCCGTTGTGGACGGCCCGCGCTGCATCGCGTGGCGACGGTTCGGCGCTGCCATTGGGATGGCTGTGATAATGTCCGATCACATGGCGCTGCTCCGCGCGCACATCACGCTGGGTGCGCATCAGCGTGCCGGGGTCGATCTCGAAACTGGTGGCAGGGTGCGGGCTGACATTCCGGGCTGGCACCACCGCCTCGATGAGGCCCGGTTTGCCGGTCACGAGCCCGCAGCATTCGTGCGGATGTGCCTTCTGCGCCTCAGTCTGAAGCGATTCGAACACCCCGCTTGATATTCTGATGATCATTCCAACATGGCTAAGTCATGGGGGCCGAAAAGTCGATAAACGTCATCTTGCCGGCCTCCGCAGCGGGGCTGCGCATCGACCGTGCCCTCGCCATGGCGCTGCCCGAGCACAGCCGGGAGCGGCTGAAGGCCATGGTCGGCGGCGGCCGTGTCGCCGGTGCCGCCGGGACGATCTGGGACCCGGCGCAGAAGATGAAGGGCGGCGAGGCGCTGACCTTGGTCATTGCCGCGCCGCGTCCCTCCACGACGCTCGCGCAGGATATTCCCCTTACCATCGTATATGAAGACAGCGCGCTGCTGGTGGTGGATAAACCCGCTGGCCTGGTCGTGCACCCGGCCGCAGGGAACTTCGATGGCACCATGGTCAACGCGCTCCTCCACCATTGTGCCGGCCGCCTGTCGGGTATCGGCGGGGTCGCGCGTCCGGGAATCGTGCATCGGATCGACAAGGACACGTCGGGGTTGCTCGTCGTCGCCAAGACCGATCCCGCACACGAATTCCTGTCGCGCCAGTTCGCGGCGCATAGTGTCGACCGCCGCTACACCGCTGTCGTGGCGGGCGTGCCGGCGCCGCCCGCGGGCCGGATCGAAGGCGCATTGGCGCGGTCGCCGGCCAATCGTCAGAAGATGGCAATCGTTGCAGCGGGGCGCGGCAAGCACGCCGTGACGCATTATCGCACGGTGCGCGCCTTTGCGCGGTCGGCCCAGCTCGAATGTCGCCTTGAAACCGGGCGGACCCACCAGATCCGTGTTCACATGTCATCTATTGGCCATGCTCTGCTCGGCGATGCGACCTATGGTCGGACCCCGGGCAGCCTTGCGGCGTTGCTGCAGGACCTGGGCTTCGCCCGCCAGGCCCTGCATGCGGCGACGCTGGGGTTTGTCCATCCGACGACACAAGAAAAACTGTCTTTCGAATCCGCCCTGCCGGCGGATATAGTGGAGTTAATCGGTCGTCTTTCAGACGCTGAACCAGAGTGAAGGGGTTACCATGGCAAATCTTCCCGCAGTCAAAACCAGCATCCCGGCACTTGGCGGTGAAGCCGGCCTCAACCGCTATCTGTCCGAGATCCGGAAATTCCCGCTGTTGGCGCCCGAACAGGAATATATGCTCGCCAAGCGCTGGGAAGAGCATCAGGATCCCGAAGCGGCGGCAAAGCTCGTCACCAGCCATCTGCGGCTCGTTGCCAAGATCGCCATGGGTTATCGCGGGTATGGTCTGCCCGTCGCCGAACTGATCAGCGAAGGCAACATCGGCCTCATCCAGGGCGTCAAGAAGTTCGATGCCGAAAAGGGTTTTCGCCTCGCCACCTATGCGATGTGGTGGATCCGCGCCTCGATCCAGGAATATATCCTGCGGTCGTGGAGCCTTGTGAAGATCGGCACGACGGCAGCCCAGAAAAAGCTGTTCTTCAACCTGCGCCGTTTGAAGGGCAAGCTCAACGCCATGGAAGACGGCGACCTGCGCGGGGCCGATGTCGAAAAGATCGCGACGACCTTGGGTGTGACCGAGGACGAGGTCATTTCGATGAACCGCCGCATGTCGATGGGCGGCGACACGTCGCTCAATGCGCCGTTGCGCGAGGAAGGCGAGGGGGAATGGCAGGATTGGCTTGCCGACACCGGGCCGTTGCAGGACGAGATGGTCGCCGATGAACAGGAACGCGACCAGCGCCATGCGCTGCTGACGTCGGCGATGGATGCGCTCAACGAGCGTGAGAAGCATATCCTGACGCAGCGTCGCCTGATCGATGAACCACTGACGCTCGAGGAACTGTCGCAAAGCTATGGGATCAGCCGCGAGCGTGTTCGCCAGATCGAAGTCCGCGCGTTCGAAAAACTGACCAAGGCGATGCACAGCCTGGCAAATGAGCGTCACCTGCTGCCCGAACCTGCCTGATACGACGCCGGCCGCGCGGCCACTGTTGACCTTCAGGCAGCAAAGCCGACAAGGTCGGCAGTGCCGGCAGGCGCGGCAGCAATGGGTTCGGGGGCAAGGTGGCCGCAGCGAGACGGAGCATGACAGGCCGGGTTGCCATCTTCCTGGCCAAGCTGGTGGCTGTGTTTGTGGTGGCGTCCGTGCTGTGGGTCGTGGCCTATCGCTTTCTCCCCGTGCCGATCACCTGGCCGATGGCGCGCGATGCCATTGCCGGCAAGCATGTCGAGCGGGACTGGGTGCCGCTGACGGCAATGGCCGCCGCCGTGCCGCGTGCCGCGATCGGCGCCGAAGACGCGCGCTTTTGCGACCATAATGGCTTTGATCTGGCAGCAATGGAGGCCGCCGCCGCGCGCAATGCCAAGGCGGCGGCCAAAGGCAGCGCCAAGGTTCGTGGTGGCTCGACGATTAGCCAGCAGACGGCAAAGAACGCCTTTCTCTGGCCGGGGCGATCCTATGTGCGAAAGGCGCTGGAAGCCTGGTTCACGGTGCTGATCGAAACGATCTGGGGCAAGCCGCGGATCATGGAAGTCTATCTCAACATCGCCGAGATGGGCCCCGGCATCTACGGTGTGGAGGCAGCGGCGCGGCATTATTTCAACACCAGTGCCGCCAATCTGACCACGGCGCAGTCCGCGCGCCTTGCCGCCGTTCTGCCACAACCGGTCAAGCGCGACGCGGCCAACCCCGGCCGCATGGTCAAACGCTATGCCAAAAGGATCGAGCGCCGGGCGCGGGTCGTCAGGACCGAAGGCATCGACCACTGCCTGGCCTGAACGGGCAAAAAGCAAAGGTCGCGGCGCCGAGGAGGCGATCTCAATAAGGCGATTGATTATGGTGGACGCACCAGGGTTCGAACCTGGGACCCGCTGATTAAGAGTCATGCCGATCTTCAATGAAATCAACGTCCATTCCAACATTTCACGGTTTGTTCCCATGTGCCGTATCAATAGGTTACGAGCCGTGTTGGAATGGGTTCAATGTGCCTGACAGGGCTTATTCGGCCCACGCTGTCGATTGTCAAAGCAAGCTCGACTAGCACCGGGTCCCCTACTTGCATCTAAAATGGGGCGCGTGACGGTCGCCATCGGGATGGGCAGAAAGAACTGCGCTCTTGGTGCTGTGGCAGCGATAAGGCAAGGCCGCTGGCCGCTTAGCGTGCTTTCTGCCACGTTAGTCCCCGAAGGAACGACCGGTGCGCGAAACACTCGCGCTTTTTTGGCAAACTTGATCTGCGTCGGAGCCCGAATGCTTGTCGGTGGGCTTCCTAAACGGTCGTCGATTTGATGAAACCGCAAAGCACAGAGTGATGCGCCTTAGCCTACATTCGATCTGTGCTGTTATTGAATCTTGGCGTGAGCGTTGTGGCCCGGTACGGTTTCATCCAGCGAAGGGTGCCATTGCTCGGCTGCGTTTGGCGATTTCGCCAACTTCCGTGGTATACGAGTAGGAGCCCTCCGCTTCCGAGGGTTTCAGGGGGGACGACGTGGGAATTACCGAGTGGCTCGGTCACGCATTAATCTATTTCTTCACTAAGATTCCGATCATCGGCGATGCGATGGCAGCTTTTCTTGCTGTCGCCCTTATCGGGACAGCCTTTGTGATAGCGCTGCGCTACAAGCGTGATCATCACGAACCCCTTGCAAAAGCGATCGAGGCGAGGGTCCGTCTTCTTGATGAGGTGACGGGTGGGAGCATGGCAGACGTCGATCTGGCGCGCGTGGAGTTTGCACGCCGGTTCAACGACATCGATGAACAAATGATGCAGGCGGACCATCCCGAAACCCTTCCACTTCGCAGAACATGGGAAGAGTACAGGGAAACGATCGTTGATCCGGCTGCGGACGTCTTAAAGAACTCTGCCCGTCCTGAGCATTTTTTCGCAAACATCGGGGACCATCACCGTGGCCTGAACTGGTTTGCGAATATCTTCATTGCTATCGGTCTGCTCATTACCTTCCTGGGAATCATTGCCGCTCTCTCCACTCTCGACTTTAGTGGAGGCGTTGATGCGATGCAGGAGCGTCTTAATGAGTTAATGAAAGTAGCCGGTGCAAAATTCTGGGCCTCGGTCGGCGGCATCGTCGCATCAATCGTATTGCGATCTTACGACTACCGGTTTGGCAAGCGGATCAACGACGGCCTCTCTGCGCTCTGCGACAAGCTTGAGCATGGTATGGTATACCTACCACCACAGCGCATCGCGAGTGATCAGCTCGAGCAACTGAAAGAGCAGACGCCGGCTCTTAGGGCATTTTCCGAGCAGCTGGCGGCTGCACTCGACGGCGCACTCGAAAAGCAGATGGCGCCCATGATCACCTATCTTGGTTCCATCCAGCAGGGCATCGATAAGATTAGTGGTGGCGGTGGCGAGGCCGTTCGTGATGCAATTGCTACAGGCGCAGGCGTGGAAATGGCGGGGTTAGCTGAAGCTATCGCGGCCATGACTGCGTCGATGGTCACAATGTCAGAGCGCCTTGACAAGCAAACCGGCGAGTCTGATCGCCAGATTGAGGAAGCGGTGCGCAGGTTTGGTCAAGCGTCCGAAGAGATGCGGGCCGCATTTGGTGACCTCAATCGAAACTTTGGAGTCGTTGCTGACCGCATGCGTGATGAGAACGAGCAGGCTAGTGCTCTCGCCCGCCAGCGCATGGATGAGCTGCTCAGCAGTCTCGGCAGCACCCTCGACGACATGAAGGCCGGCCTCGCTGCTGCGGCTGGCCAACTTGGGCAGGCGTCGGCTCGAGCTGCAAATGATGCGGCGCAAATCGGCCAGGAGGCGATGGAGAAGTCATTCGCTGAATTCGTAGAGCGCTTTAACGGGGCGGGTGGGCCTCTTGTTACCAGTATGAAGGACGCTGGAAGTGCGATCTCGGGTTCAGCCGACCGGCTGTCCAGCGCGCAAAGCGCGATAGGTGACCACGCGCGCGCCATCGAGCAAGTGGCCGCCCGCTCAGGTGATTTGGCGACAGCGTTCGGCACTGTGGCCAATGATGTACAGGCTGCCGCCGCCCCCGTACGCCAGTCTGCTCTCTCAATCGCGGAAGCTGTCAAATCGGTGGAAGCCGTCATTTCCAAGGATGCACAATCGTCCGAGAACGCGCGCCAGGAAATGCGCCAGCTCGCAGCAGCGCTTAATCAAACTGCAACCGCAGCGTCTTCGGCTTGGTCAGAATACCGAGCTCGTTTTGAGGACGTCGATCGGTCGCTCGGAGAGGCCATAGATAAAATCACCGATGCCGCCGTCAATCATGCCTCAAGTCTCAATGACCGCGTCGGTCAGATTGACAAGGCGCTCGGCGAGGGCGTTGCCCAGCTTGCTGGCGCACTTGAGCCTTTGGCAAACCTTAGAGACACGGTTGAAGAGCTGGCAGCTGTGCTTGCCAATCGAAACCGGGAAGCTGCTGAATAATGGATGGCGCTGTTCGCAGGAAGCCGCCCGAAGAAGGCGAAAGCTACTTTATGTCCATGACGGACATGATGGTCGGCTTGCTTCTCATCTTTATCATTTTGCTGGCCTATTTCGCCCTCAACCTGCAGTCCAAGACCGAAGAGTTGACGGGCGCTAACCGAACCCGCGAAGTGATCCTGAACGGGTTGAAACAGGCGCTCAAAAACAAGGGGTTGCAGGTCGAAATCGATACCAAGACAGGCGTCCTTCGTCTCCCCGATGACGTGCTCTTTGAAAAGGGAAGTTGGGATCTAACTGACAGCGGGCAGGCGGCTATCAGCAAGGTCGCCAGCGCCATGGTTGAGGTGTTGCCATGCTACACCACGTCGAACCGGTGCAAAGGGACGCGTTCACCACACCTTATCGACGCAGTCTTTGTTGAGGGGCACACCGATTCAGACGCCATGTACGGCGAGATGAATAACTACGGCCTGTCTGCGAGACGGGCTGAAATCACGTTCACCATGCTGCAGCGCAATCAGGCCGCGCTACGAGAATTCCTCAATAAGCCGCCTGGGGAACCCGGCTCTGCTCCTATCCTGGGCCTAAGCGGCTATGGACCAGATCGACCCATCGCTGATGGGGACAGTGAAGCGGCGAAAAAGCGTAATCGCCGCATCGACTTGCGCTTTCTTATGACAACACCGAACGCTGGTATGGACAAGGACATCCTGAGGCGACGGCAGTGAGCTTTCTGCGTTCTTCGATTGCTCGGATGGACGCGCTTGCGTCGGCAGGCCTGGCCAAGCCCCCGACAACGCAGCCTGAGTTGCGGCGGCAACTCGCCAAGTTCGACACCAATGTCGGCGCAGCGGAGCCAACCGTTGATCTGAAGCCCTTCTTACGTGGCGCTGTGCAAACCGGCGCTCACGCGCTGCCGCGCTTCCAGCTGAACCGGGTGCTTCGCGGGGCTTGGTGTGATGCAGAGTTTGACGATCTTGGGTCCGCCGCCCTGGATCGCGCAGTTGGCGATCTGCGACGCAGTTCCGATCAGGCCGTAATCGATGGATATCTCACCTATTTTCCAAAAGACCGCCCGATCATCGGCAAGCTTGCCGCCGCCGCCTCCAGCGCTGCCCAGCGATACGAATGGACTTGGCGTGACCGGAACATGCGGTGGAGTTTGTTCACGCCGGGCCAAGGTCCGTCAAAAGTCGCGCTTGATTTCATATCGCGCGATACTGCCGGCATCGAGCAGCTGCTAAGAGGTACTGGTCTTGGCACCAACCTGGCTGCGAGTGGTTTCGGCCAGGCAACATTCGCGCAAGCTTGCGTGGCCACAGCGGGATTACCGTCTAGGCACGCTGTAGGAGCACAGCGCAACATACTGGCTCTATTTGATAAAGACGCGCTGGCGGGACAACTCGAACTGGTTGTGCGAGCCTTGTTAGAGCCTTGGATAAGCGAAAAGCCGGATCCTGAGCATCGCAAGGCAATCTCGGCGTTTCTCCTCGATCAGGTCGGGGACCCGCGACTTCAGCGAACCCGTTGGGCTAGGATTGTCAATTCTTTGGCAGAGACGATTGGAGAAGCAAGAGCGCGCGAGATTGCGCAGGTGTTCAAGCGCTGGCTGACAGAAGTTGCTATGCGCGAATTCTTTCGCGCTATCGCCAAGACCACCGATAGGCCTGACCAGTGGGCTCAGCGCGAGAAGTTCTGGATGGCCTATCTCGACGAAGGCCTCGTCACTGATGCTTGGCCAGCCCTTGGCATCCGCGCGCGCAACCGGATCGAGGAAATTATCCGGCAAAGCGGCGAACGGCCGGAATATGGCATCATTCGTGGCGGAACCGCCTCATCGTCTTCAATCATCATGCGGATAGGCGATCTCCGGATCGCTGAGTGGAGTGACAGTGGGTCGTGTCGCTTTTGGAGTGACAGCGATCCCGGTGCGCCACCACTATATGCGAAGACGTATGACGGCGGAAAACTGCGTACCACCGCCGGCCGGGCGGATTTCGAGTTTGAGTCGCACGTTCCCGCCAGCCCGGGCTGGGAGACCAAATTTGCAGGCATAATACACCGCCGAACGTCAATATCGCATCCGCGGTCCGGAAAAGGTCGTGCCCGAAACTGGAACGATAAGTGGTGACGACCAAGTTTATCGCAACCCAACGGAGCGACGGCGGCGAGGCGATCACTCTGTCGCGCGAACACCAGAAGGGACTGTTTCGGCGTGCGTCAAGCGAGAAGGTCCCGGTTTCAGAGTGGCCCAAGGTGGCACCCGAAGCAGGGCAAGCGGCATTGGCTCTTGCACGATCATACGATGACGATGGCCAAATTATCGAGCAGGAGAGCGAGATCGCCCTTCCAGCGCATGTCGTTGCGCGATTGGACGAGGCCGATGCCTTTGCGTTGGGATTGCCGCCAGCCACTTACCTGACCCTGCAGCTCAATTCAGACGGTTCACTTTCCGAAGGAACCATCAAGGTAAACACGAGATGGGTTCGCCGGGGTGGGTCGCCCGTTCGTGCCGACATTGTGGGAGCACGTGTTCGCGAAGGCGGACGGGTCAGCCGGATGCCCGAGCCAATCTTTTCGGTTTTCAACGCTGCGCTTGCCGTTAATGCCGCTGATGATCCTGACTCACGCCGAGCGGCCTTTGCGTATCTTCGCGAGCAGCTTGGTGATGAGATCGGCGCCGGCATTGAAGCTGACGGGTTTCTTGAAAGAATCCGCATCGCATATGCCTCCAACTTCTCCTTGAACGCCAAAACAGATCACGGCCGCTTCGATTTTGATCCGATACTCTTCTCGAGGAGTGTGGGCGAAGCACCGGATGGAGATCTGATCGATGAAGCCGATGCGTCGCTGCTGACCGCTCAGGACAACCAGCATTTCCAACGCAGGTTTAGGAGTCAGGAAGGGGGGCGGCGCAGTTACCTTTTATCAGATGGAACGCTGCTGTTCCTTGATCCATTGCTGGGGAAAGCTCTAGACATCGTTCGTACCAAGCAGGCGGGCACGTCGCGGGAAAGGCGCGAATTCTTGCGCTCGCCGCAGCGCATCCTACGCGAAGAGCTCGACCTCGACGCGAGTGGAGACGACGAAGCCGCCGATCGACTCTTCATCGAGACCCAGCAATTCTCGGAGCGCGTCAGCGGCATTGAGGTTTGGCAGAAACCAGTCCTGCCCTGGATTAAACCGAAGCTCAACACGTGGCTGCCAGAAGACTTTGGCCTGCGGATTGGCGATCCTCCTAATGCGCGTCATATCGAACTGGCGCCGGGCGATGCAGAAGTTCTTGCCGGCACGGTTAAAGCCGCCATTGAATCCGGTAATGAGACCGTTGCATGGCGCAATGAAGATATCCCTGCAACACCAGCTACTCTCGGGGCGGCGCGCGCTGTCGCTGATCTTGAAAGGCAGATTGCCTCGGAACGTGATGGGCAGACGCTCAGTGGCGGTGCGCGTGAAAGCGTCGAGATCCTGTTCCTCCAGGTTGGGGCTAATTTCGAGCAACTCGACTACGCTCGCCTGCCCCGGTCAAAACCAGAATCGGTGCCGTTCATCGTCCCATCGCTTCCCCAAGGTCTGAAATCGGAGCCGAAGCCTCACCAGGTAGACGCGTTCTCTTGGCTGACAGAAGCTTGGGAGCGTCGGATGCCAGGCATCCTCCTTGCTGATGACATGGGGCTAGGCAAGACATTCCAGGCGCTGATGTTCCTTCTATGGCTGCGGAGCAACTCTGCTCACGCAAAGCCTGTTCTGATCGTTGCGCCGACCGGCCTGCTCAAGAATTGGCAAGCAGAGCTAGCGCAACATGTCGAGGCCGGCCTCATGGGGCCGGTCGTCGAGGCGTTTGGGACAAACTTGCAGAGCTTTCGGCTCGACGCTGGGAGCGACATCCGCGGTGGTACCTCGCGGCTGGATTCGGCCATGTGGGAAGGCGCAGGAATCGTCCTTACGACCTACGAGACGATGCGTGACTATCACATTAGCTTCGCGCGCATTCCGTTTGACGTGATTGTCTACGACGAGGTTCAGAAGCTGAAGAATCCTGCCAGCCAGATGACCCGGGCAGCCAAGGCGTTAAACGGCCGTCTCCAGATTGCCATGACCGGCACACCGGTCGAGAACAGGCTTCAGGATCTCTGGTCGATTGCTGATACGGTTTATCCGGGCTTTCTCGGATCCAGTCGAGAGTTTGAAAGCAACTTCCCATCGAACGATCTCGATCGCTTGTCTGAACTTCAACACCGGCTGATCGACCGCGATGATGAACTACCGCCCTTCATGCTTCGGCGCATGAAGGACGAAATTTTGACGGGGTTGCCCAAGAAGAGTGCTCGCAAGTACGCGGTCGAGATGCCGCCAGTACAAGCCGAGGCCTATGATCTCGTGCTCGCCCGTGCACGGGCGCTGCGGCAAAGCGGCGAGCAAGGTGCGATGTTGAAGGTGCTGCATATGCTGCGCGGCACATCGCTCCATCCATCGCCGCCACGAGGCATTGTCGATATCGATGAGTATATCGCGCAGTCCGCTCGCCTGAAGAAGACCTTCGAAATTCTCGAAGATCTCCAGAAGCGGGGGGAAAAGACACTAATCTTCTGCGAAGACCTTGAAATGCAGACCTTTCTCGCAATGGCGATTCAGGAGCGCTTCAACCTTGAACGCAGACCTATGTGCATCAGTGGGAAGGTGGCCGGACACAAGCGGCAGGACATGGTCAACACCTTTCAGGGATCGCCGGTCCCGTTCGACGTTCTCATTCTCTCTCCAAAGGCCGGCGGTGTGGGCCTTACGATTACAGCCGCTAACAATGTTATACACCTGTCGAGGTGGTGGAACCCAGCTGTCGAAGACCAGGCAACCGACAGGGCCTATCGTATCGGTCAAACACGGCCGGTTACGATTCACATCCCGATGGCTATCCATCCGGACTCGGCGATTGGCCCATCGAGCTTCGATCAGCGCCTTGATGCCCTCATGGAGCGGAAGCGCTCGTTGTGCCGCGGTTTGCTCATGCCGCCGGAAAGCGAACATGACGTTGAGGAGTTGCTCTGTGACGTTCTCGACGGGCATCGGGTTCAAACAGGGGATCAGAAAGCAAATTCTGCAGGCGAAGGCGCAAGTCGACTAATTCTCGAAGAGTCTGACACCGACAACATTCGGACAATCTCCTTAGCCGGCGCCGAGCCAGGCCGTGTCGATCTCGATCTTGCTGAGGAAAGCTCCAAGCCCGCTGCGCCTTTGGATGATGCAGAGCGCAAGGGTGCTAAAGACGAAGAGCCGCTTGCTAATGAACCAAATCCCCAGGCCGACAAGGACCTGGCGGCTCGATCCGAGGTGCTCGACGGAGGTGCCCCGGACGCAGGTGAAAAGGCGTTTACTTCGACCAAGGCTGGCCAATCGGCTTCGCGCCCAATCTTGTCGGTGCGAACGCCCGTTGATGCGGCAGAGGCACGAGTATCATATGTTCAGCGCGTGGTTTTTGAGCAATACGGACCACGCGACTGGGCCATATTCGAGCAGTATGCCCGCGACGCGGCCATAGCGCGGCTCGAGGTTCAGGATCCATATTGCTGCGCAGATGAGCAGGCGCGGGGACGCCTCGTCAACTTTATCGGTCGGTTTCAGCAGCTCGCTTCGGACATCGCTGCCGTTCATATTGTGGCGTTCGACGCGGACTCGGTTCAGACAAGAGACGTTGAGAGCACAAACGATCAGCGCAAGGATCTTGAACAGCGTTGGAATCGCCTGCTCTCGTCTGTGCCGCTGCACCTTTCACAGAAGTCGCGGCGATCCGTTGGCGATTTGCACGACCGCTACGTCAAGGCCAGGCTTGGCAATGGGGATACCGTCATCTGGGACTTGGGCCGCGGAATTGACGGGGTCATGAACGCCCGCTGGTCCTGCGTCGTCAATGCCTTCTATGACCGGTCGGCGCCGGGATCACAGTTGGTTCACTGAACGCCCAATCTGCCAAATTTGTGACCGGCTTCCAATTTGGGGCGCCTTCAAGCGAGATCCCGAGCGGTGCCGGTTCAAGTGATGACCACGTAGCCAGCCCCGCGGGCACTCACAATTGCGTTGAATTGGGCCAGTTTAGACAATTGCTTCGTGACTTCTGCGCCAAAATCAAACCGTGCAAATGATGGCGTCCGCCAAGGACCAAAGCCTTGATCAAGGATGATGCGAACCGCGTGATTTTGCGCAAAGTGCAACGTCAGCACCCGCCCGTGTCCGGCATTGCGATCATCGAGTTTGACGTCAAAACCAGCAGCCTCAAGCAAGCCGATAAGCACCTCGTCGCGGTCTTCGGCAAACTGCCAATCATGATCGGGCGCAAATGGCTGCCGGTCATTCGGGCGAAGTGGATTGGTGATGATTCCGGCGGAGATTTTCCCCTGACTGCCAAATTCCTCGTGGATGCCTTTTATCGCGTCGGTGAGAAGACGGACACTGAGCGGTGTCTGCAAGTATCGGTCATTGTACGTAATGCGTGCCAGGGGGCCTAAGCCCCCAGCGGCTCGAATGTGCGGAGCAAGCAGTGTCGCAAAGCGGCTACCGAAGCCGATCAGATCTCCGTCCAGTTCCTTGGAAAGTTCAAGATACTGAGTGCCCGATGCGGGCAGCAAGCTGTCGAGTACAAGCCCGACACTCAGTGGTGCAGGCTCAGCCGTAATTCTGACGGCAGCATGTCCCCAATCGGGCGACAGATTGCGGGCATGAAGATCACGCGTCACCCACGCGTACGGCCGTGCTCCATCATTTTGGGCAACGGTGATGGCGCCATTGGAATAGACAGGCGCCTTGCCGACCCTCAGGTCGAGGTTGAGTGCTTTGGCGGCATCGCGTAGGGCAAGCCGAGCCGCAGGGTCGAGTTTGTCCAGCCATGCCTGTTCAATCACCAAGCGCACCCGCTTGCCTTTCGTGGTGATCTTTTGGACCGTTGCCTCAAAGAGACCGCGACCTACGTAAGCGACATCCGTTTCAGGACCAGCCCAGACCGTAACTGTCTGGGCACCACCTTCAACCGCGTCCACCAGCGCGTCAGCCACGGACGGGCAATGGCGCGCATCGGGTGCCGCCATGTCGGCTTCATCGATACGTCCGAGCGCCTCAAGAGTGGTCCTGGCCCAGCTCAACGCAGCTTGCCTGTCGATGCTCTCTTGGTGCTTGAACAAGTCCACCGTCAGCACGCAAGCGGAGCAGCCTTTGACGCAGCCGGGCTCTTGGCAGTCTAAAATTTGTGCCGCCTCATGCAGCAGCTCTTCGAACCATCGCACCGCATTTGGCGCGAAGCCTGCCCCACCGGCGGCGCGATCGAAAAGGAATAGCGAGTGGGTTTTCTGCCCCAAGATGCTGCGTGCAGATCGTACGGCAATCCCGATTTCGTTAGTTTCAATTCCTAAGCGCCGGCAGAGGGCTTCTCGTAACGCTGCAACCGCAGCCCAGGCAGCGCCTTCATTCTCGAGACCAACAGGCTGGAGCTCGGTAACATCAGTGGCCGCCTCATACCCAAGCGCGATGGGAGTGGTGATCTTGAACGACTTCTCGTTGCCTGGGCATAGGCCGGCGGCATTTCGGCGCGTACCGCGCAAGGGGGCGTGATCCAGCAATGCCTTGGTACCGCTCACAACCGCGGACACGGGCTCAGCTCGGCCACATTCAAGGCAAATATGGTAGCCCTTGTGACCCACCCCGCGGGATGAGAAAAACACCAGGCCATCTGCGCTTGCACGCATCCGGCCAAGCTCTGGGGTCACAAATTTTTGCCAGACCGTGTTGCGAACAACGATTTGTTCCGGCTCCGGTTCGACGTAGCGTACTTGGTCGGTATCAGCGTGTGGCTTTTCCGCCATATCGACGATGAAGCCGGTCGGTTCAAGAAAACGTCGGCTCGCACCATTGGGAAGCTCCTCGCGGCAAGACGGGCACGCGTCAGGAACGACAGGCGAACAATCGGCGGCCCCGCAGGACGGGCAAGCCCAGAAGATCCGGAGCGACTGCACCTCCCGGGCCTGCGCATCATCAGACGGGCGCTGCCAGTTGAGAGTGACACCTGCGGATCGATAAACGAGCCCATTGACGACGATCTCGGAGCCAGGCGCGTAGTCCCTGATAGCGATATCGAGAGTTCGGGAAGGGTAGCTGCGCCGCCGCTGGTTGCCCTCATCCTGCTGGTCCGTGCTGTCGTACGCAGCGTCATTTCCTGGTTTGTCCTCATGGACAAAGGGCACCACAGCTGTTGGCATCCCATGCGCGGGCAAAAACCCGCGGACGACCAACTCCTTTAGCAGGTTCTCGCGCGTCAACCGCTTGAGCTGATACTCAAGGCCAGCACGGCCTTCTGGGACATCGACGCTGGCGATCTGAGCCTGCATTAGCTCCCATTCGGTCACGAAGCTGGCAGCAACCTCCTCAAGCATGCTGGCTGCCGCCACGAAGAGCGACTGATCGCGATCGAGGGCTGTCCCGGTTACCAGACGACCCACTTCGTTGTGGAGTTCGCTCCAAGTGCTGGGAGCCCCCAGCCACGCAATGCAGGTTCGAACCGGGCTAGCTTCGATCGGAGGTGTACCGGATGTCTCGGGGCAGCCGAAGAAATCGCCTGCGCGCGTCTTTAGGGCTTCACCGCCTGCGCTCGCGAACCAGCGCGCGAGCAATAAAGCGTTGATATGCCGTTGGACGATGCGGCGGCTATCAAGTCGGACCTGCGGTGCGCGCGTTTGACGACTGAGATAGCCGGCAGGATCGCGAAAAGCTTCCCGATCGAGCGGAGTGTCACGCGTGTAAGTCAGCGAACTGGCAAACCCTTGGCGCCGCCGACCGACACGGCCGACCCGCTGGCGGTAGCTGGCAAGCGATGGGGGTACGTTTGTCATCATCACGGCAGAAACCGAGCCGATGTCGACGCCCATTTCCATGGTGGTCGAGCAGTTGAGGATGTTGATCTCGCCGCGTTTGAACTCCGTCTCGAACTGCCGCAGCCGGTAGGCTGGCTGCTGGGCCGAATGCTCGGCTGCGCGCATGTAAGGCGACAGAACAGCCACGCGATCGTGCAAGTTGGTCCAAACCCCGACGTCCCTTAGCGTCTTCACCTGCTCATCGTCTGATAGCCAGGCTCGTATTGCCAGCACGCCATCTGCGTTGGGGAAAGACACCGGCAGCTGCGGAAGCTGGATTATAGACGGGGATGTGTCGGCTGTTTTCAGCCCATCTCGATGGCCATAGGGACTGTAACCCAAGACAGTGGCCGGCAGCACCTGGCCGGTCACCGGACACAGCCATGCATCGGTGACCGGCGCAATCCGTGCTTTGGCGAAATCCAAAGCGTAGCCCGGTTGTTGCTGCGATGACAAAATGGGGCGCAGGGCAAGCCAGGCGGAATTCAGGATACTGTTGATATCGCGCCGATCTTCTCCCTTGTCATGATCAAGCTGCAAGGCTTTTTCGAGGGCAAGAACCAGGTTGGACGGCAATCCGCCGGGCTTGTTGATTTGGGGCCAAGCAAGTTCCCGCCTCGCTTGGCTTGTCTCACCTGGGGGCAGCAACGTCGAAAGCGGCGTTTGCGACCCGAGCCAGTGCACGTCGTTCCAATCGGCTCGAATGACGGCTTGAGCCCGCACAACTGTATCGATCATGACGTAGAGCAGGTCTCGCCAATCACCGACGCCTTTCCCTTTGGCCTGCAGCTCGGGCGGAACGATCTTCACGTTGTCCACGGCATCGAAGCGTAGGCGCGCCAAGCCCATCGTCTCCGGCGTACTGCCGCGGCGCGGCCGGCGATTGAATTCGCGGAGAAGAAGAAACTCGGCAAAGGCGATCGGGTCCTTGCCATAACGATCCTCTCGCGGGCCCCAGACCTTGGCCATCCAATGATGAATCTCGGGAAGGGCGGCGAAATGCTTGCGGAACTCAGGCCAGGCAATCCCACCGAGGTTGGGCTGTAACTTCTGAGCCAAGTCAGCTTCACGTGCCTTGATCATGTCCTTGAGATCGGAAGGCGCGCTTGCTCCTAACTTCAGCGCAAGGCCTTCGAGGGTGGCGATCTCACTTCGGATGGTCCCGATTTCAGGATCCTCGTCGCTGCCAGCAGCCATGCTGCCTTGGACAGAATGATAAATGATCCCTCTGACGAAGGCTCTTTCTGACGTTGTCTGCAAGCTGGCAGCAAAACGCGCGGAACCTTGCCGGCTGTCTGTGAACGACAAGAGTTGGCGCCCATCTGCGGGCGCCCTGTAGGCCCCTGGCGTCTCTACCTTTCGCGGCTCTACGCCTTCCAGCAGGACCGGGGCAGCGTTGCCAATTAGATAGGGGGCGCCGAAACGGATCGGCCGCAGAACAATGCTACGCTTGGGGGTAGCAGACGCATTGCATGCTCCGCAGCTTTCCGTCTGATAGATGGGGTAGGTGTGGGTGGCAGAAGTTGAACTGTCGTGGCGCACACCGGACATCGGCTCGACATAGGCATCGCGGGCTCCACTCAGTCGGCGCACCCCGACGGACTGGCGCAGTGCATCGTAGCTCGATGCGGTATTTTCGTCTTGGTCTTGGTCATCGTCGCCGTCATCGACAAACTCGCGTTCCCTAAGCGCTGCGAATTCGTCCAGAACGGGCGGGGTGTAGCGGGCCTGCAATCGCCCTTCTCGTTCTTCGCAGTCCAGATACGGCTCGCCGCATTCACTGCAGGTGAGAATCTCTAGAACCGGCGCCTTGCATGTCGCGCAGTTGTCAGTGCGCTCCACTGATATGGCTCCATAGGGCCATCCAGCTGGCTGGTCAGCGCAGTTGGGATTTATACAACTCCAAAGGCCCGGCACCGCGCGCAAGAACCCGTGAATGCGCAGCGGCAGCAGCGGCCCACGCTGGCGATCTTGATCGTTTGCGATGGCCTCGATGACTTGGTCGAGCGGCTGTCCGACCGGTTTCAAAAGCCGGGCAGCCTGCGCCAGCGGTACGGGCTTGCATTCAGCTTCCCGAATAAATGCCTGAACAGCTGGACTAGCCGCGACGCGGTCTCGGTTTGTCAGGTCGACTGTGCTCAGAGACGACGAGAGGGCGGGCTCCGGCAGCAGTATTTCTTCACGTTTGCCTAGTACGACATGGACTTTGCGCTCATCTGTGCCCGAAATATCCCGCAAGAACCGCCGCAGCTCGTCAGTGACATCCATCCCTTCGCCGCCGATCGTGGCCGATGTCGCCACGAACCGCACTTGCTCGGCGGTCACACCAAACGTCAGCAGGACCCGCCGTAGCAGAAGTGCAATCTCGGCGGCCGATGAACCCACATAGCTGTGTGCCTCGTCGATGATAATCCAGCGCAACGTGCCCTGGCTTTTCTCAATCAGCGGCCGATCGATCCGGCGCACGAGCATATACTCGAGCATGGCAACGTTAGTCACAAGGATAGGCGGCGGATCACTGCGAAGCGTTGCGCGATCAAGCACTTGTTCAGGCCGAACCTTGTCTTGGGCCCGCAATCTTTCCTGCGTCAAACCATTGTAGAGGCCAAAACGCACCTTGCCATCGAACGGGGCGGTCCACGCTCGCAGTCGTTCTTGCTGGCTCGCAATCAGGGCATTCAGGGGATAGAGAGCGATTGCCCGCACACCCTGCAATCGACCGGCCTGCTCAGCTTCACAGGCAAGATCGTGCAGCAGCGGCATCACGAAGCATTCGGTTTTGCCAGAACCTGTGCCGCTCGACACCAGCACTGAACGCCGATCGGGTGCCGTCAAATGTTCCCAAGCAGCGATCTGGTGGCGGTATGGCTGGGCATCGGGCGGAAAGCGATACTCACCTGCGCTCTCGCTCGAAATCGCGCTAATAACTTTGGGGTGGAGAAGGGAGCCCGCGCAATCGGCAAAGGTGCGTCCCTCCACTTCAAATGGCGCAGCGCCTTCGATCACCGGCTCGCGCACGAGCGCGCCTTCACTCACATCGCGTGATCCTAACCGGCGGCGGATTTCAGCAGCCAGCGCGCGGTGATTGAGCCCTGACCGGCCGAGGACGGCTTCAACGGTCCGCTCCCGGATCAACTCCATGGTCTTTAATGGGCCCGTTACAGGGCGCATTGGCAGCATCGGAGCATCTGTTTCAGCCACTCACGAATATCCTTGCAGGGAGACGGCAAACGCCTCTGAGAACCAAGTGGGAAAGGTCCGTTCGATCAACTTAAAGTGCTGAATATCACTTGGCGTAGGGTTCCACTCGCCGCGGACAGCGAGGGCTGCGGCACAAGGTGCGTCCAGCGTGTCGTAATACTGCTGGTTAAATCGCTGGAAGTAGGCAGGCAGCGCCGTGGCGAGACGGGCCCTGTATCGTGTGCCGTGGGTAGTTTGGATCTGTTGCACTGCATGTCGCATGAAGGCCTGTGCGGCATCCCCTAGCGGGACGGCATCGCATTCGCCGAGCACCGGCGCCAGCAACGGCTGGCGTTCGCTGATGGCCTTCCTCGCCATTTCAATGCGCTGCAGGGAAAAGCGTGGGGCATCAGCGCCCAAATCCTTGAACAGTTCCATACTGGCCTGGCCAAAGGCTTGTTCGGCAGCTTTCCAATGGCATTTGGCGATCGTGAACCAGGCAAAAGGCAAGCCAAAAGCCAGGCCCATCACCGCATCGCGCTGATCCGGCTGCGCGCAATATGCGAGGCGGGCCAGGACGTCCGGAAATGCCGGCAGCTTGGTAAGCACGTTAAAGGTTACAGGGGGCAGGCCCTTCAGGCTTTCCACCAGCTTGAGCAATTCCGCCAAGGCAGCAGCTGATTCCGGTTCATCGCTTCCAGCAAGTTTCAAGAATTCGGCCAGCGCCTGATCTTGAGCAGCGCCGAAAGGGGCCGCCATTGCCTGCGCGAGTATACCAACGGGCGCTGATCCCGATGGCACCGTCCGGACATATTGGGGCCGGGTCAACACGCGGGTTTCGCGACGCAGATAGACCAGCCAATCGCCGTGCAACTCGTCGGGCAGTGCGATCGGCCGGTGATTGCTGTCACTGAGCAATGAGTATGGGCCAAAGCTTTGTTCAACGAGCGGATCGAGGAACGATCTTCCCCAAAGCTCAACGCTGTCGTCCACGATCGCCTCGCTCGCGACAAAGCGAGTGCCTTCCTTCTTCAATTCTAAAGGAAATTGCCGGACGTGCCAGTTAGTGTTGATCCCGTTGTTCATGTCGAGGACCACCTCAGCGTCGATCGAGGTCGGCAGCAACACACTTGCAATGTCCAATGCGATCGCGCTCATCGGCATTTCTCGCGAGAATGACCACGACATCTCAGCGCGGATCGACGACTTGGGGTCGCGCAAGTGCGCAAGCAGGACCATGTCCCCTTGATCGACCGCCACCAAGCCAGACAGGTCATCGATGGTCAATATAGACCTGTGGGGCAGGATGCGACCATCCCAAGTCGCAATAGAAGCTTCGACCGGATAGGCGATCGTCACCATCAGTGGCGTCGCGCTTTGCCAGTCAATCTTGGCCGAAAAGCAGTGCGCCATAGTTGGCACAGGCTTTGGCAGCCAGCGGTCCCCTTTTGCGGAAGCCTGGACCGGTGCGTCGCCGGCGGGAGAAATGGCGACACCTTCAAAGCCCGTTAGCTCGAATTCAGCGCCGCTGCTCTTGAAGACGGTCGTGATGTTCGCGGTTACGGGCAAGACTGCGACACGCCGGCGGTCGACCATGATCCCGTCTTGACGCAGGCCAAGCTCATAATGGCCGATTGGCAAACTAGCGGGCGCCGGCTTCCACAAGCTGCTTCCTAGTTGCCGGACCACCAGGTTTCCCTCGGCTGATTTGGAGACGTGCGGCGGTCCTGCAAAAAGGTCGACATCTCCCTCAACGGACGCCCACCGCGGGTGACTGCCAATGAGATCTATTCTGGCCGCCTGATCCTTCGATTGCCCGCACAAGACCTTGTAAATGTCATTGGTCGGGTCAGTGAGACGCGCGCCGCCTGTGACCCGCCAAATTTTGGTTTGACCGACCCCGGCACCGAGGTCGGTGATACTGCCTTGGTCCGTCGCAAACACCGCCCAGTTGGCTGGCACTTGCAGGAAAAGCTCAGACTGGCGATAACTACCCGAACCCGAGCCCACGACGCGCAATGCCCGTGGTACGTCGATATCGCCCTCTTCGAGTACGCATACCAAAAGCTGACCGCGGCGGGGCTTCCCACCCGGTAAGTCGACTTGAGAGATGAGTCGGCTTCCGGCTCGCAAATCGATCTGCAGTGCACAATTGAAGGGTAGAGGCCTAATGCCTCGTGCGTCCCGACTTGACCTTACGCTCCAAGTGTTTGCGTCGAATGCGGGCGGGTCAAAGAGTGCCAATTCACCCGGCAAATGCTTGGCCATCGCACCGGCTGCGAAGGCGCGAAGGCGTCCATGCGACTTATCAACTGACGCCATATTTGCGGCTGATATTTCGCCATCCAGGACAAGCCTGACAGCTTCCCGCCAAGCTCCCTCAAATGGATCGCGAAGTAGAAATCTTTCAACGGTGACGACCGATCCCTTGATGGCCTCGACCTGGATCAGCGCTTCGATAAGCTTGTCAGCTTCAGCTTCCCCCGTCGAGATCGGTAGGACGTTGTGCCAATTTGGCTGGTTGAGTTTCAACCAGGAGGCGAGCGGCATACCCTCTGCGTTCGCCGCTGGTTCATAGTCGCGCCGCACCTTGACGATTGCGAACGCTAGGTCAGCGCAAAGCTGGATGAACTCCTGGTCTTTGAAGACGCCTGGCAGATTGATAGCTTGCTCCTCAGCGAGCGCCAGTGCGTCGATTTCATTGGTTGCTGCAGACCGCATCAGGCGCTGCACGATCGCCTCGAGGATAGCTTTGGCCCAACCTTGTGCACCTGCTGCGACCGCATATGCCGGGAACCCGCCTTCCCTGGCTAACGTGGCCAGATATTGATTGCTGGTCTGGCTATAAACCGGCCGGCCCCACTGCTTAAGACCAGAGCGCGTGATATCGCGGAGCACGTTCTGCTCAATCTGGCCCGGCTGGGGCAGCCCAAGAACGGATGTAAGGCTATCCCAATTCCGAGAGCCCCCACGATAGGACCTGCGGAACCATTCCGATGCCCAAAGCGCAAACAGCCCGGGATTATAACCAGTGTCTAGGCGCTTGTAGCTTCGGTGCTGAGCCAAATCCGCCTGCAAGGCCGAGAAGTTGTTAGCGGTCAACCGGTAACCATGGAGTCTGCGCCCATCCGGCGCTGGAAGGCCATAAGCGGTGGCAAAGGGCGTCTTCGGTGTGGATGTCTGTGCGTTGTCCGATGAGTTCGACTTGGGAGTTACGCCGGGCGTCGCATTGCCCTTCAAGGCATTCCGGCGAACAGCGACGGCAAAGCGCCACTTGCGTGCCCCAGAGCCCAACGCTTCTAGATCCTTGTCGATCGAGTCCAGCTCGTCCAGGGCAAGGGCTGCCGCGATGCGAGCCCGCCAATAATCGTCTGAATTAAGTGTTTCCTGCTCGCCGTCCATACTGCTCCCCCCGGCCTTTGCTCTCGATAGGCTTTAGTCCTTTGATGTCAATTCGTTGATGGTGGGACGCCCGCGCATCAGCAAATTCTGTGTTGAACTTTCTGGAGTGCCAGATTTCCCCTTTTGACTTGCTCGCCTATTCCGGAAACCCGAGCAGGAGATTTGTACTTTGTAATCGCTAGCCGATCCGTTCAGCAGCGATAACGCGACGTACACAGCGCTAAAGACGTGTCTTCAATTCGCGGAATCTCTGGTACCGCTCAACCGCCGGTGAGACAGGCTTTGTCAAACGCCGCTTCGAGGCCAGTGTTGGAGCCGCGAACGCCAGCAACCACCTTCTTCGCCCATTCAAAATACTCCCAGCGCCTTTCGTCCGACCAGTCCGCCGGTGGCGTGGTGGCGAGGTCGCGCAGGTTGCAGGTCTTGTCGGCGAGCTTGACCAGTTTGGCTCGCGGCGAGGCACGCGCGGCGTGCTCGATCTGCAATAGCTTGCGCTCGGCTTTGTCGAGCGACTTTTCGTCAGTCACCTCGGCGACGACGTCGGCGATCTCGCGGCCAAAGGCGCCGACCAGCTCCTCGTATGAACCTGTCACGCTGCAGGCATTGCATCGATCTCGAAAACGTGTGCCAAAGCAGGCATCTGAGGGGGCCAGTTGTTCTGATGAGAAAACCTAAAACCGTTCAGGGTCTGACCGACCTGGGCCGCGTTCGCTTGTCGAAGAGCTTCTTTCTGCGCGATTTCTTGTATTCGGATATCGCCGCCATTCACGGACTTTCGAACATCCCCGACGATCCTGATTTAGCTATCAAGACTGGAACACGCCTTTGCGAGGATATTCTCGAGCCCCTTCAGGACACGTTTGGGCGGATCGCCATCCGGTCGGCGTACCGCTCCGCCCAGGTTAACGGATTGGGCAACCAGATGATGCGCGAAGGGAAGGGCGGCTATAACTGCGCGACAAACGCTGACAATGCCGCCGGCCATATCTGGGATATGGCTGCTGCCGACGGCAGGATCGGCGCCACCGCCTGCATCGTCGTTCCGGCATTCTGGGACGCATTTCAGGAACCCGGAGACTGGCAGAAGCTCGCCTGGTGGGTCCACGATCATTTGCCCTACTCCGGGATGTATTTTTTCCCGAAGTTTTGGGCGTTCAATGTGACATGGAGCGATCAGCCAAAGAGACAAATCAGGAGCTATCCCGTGCCGACAGGTACGTTGACCAAGATGGGCATGGAAAACAATTTGGGCAGTCACGAGGATCAGTGGCGCGGCATAGTCGATATATCGCAATCAGTACGCAGTCTTGTATCGGAGATTCACGCAGGTCGAAATCCGCTCTAAAATCTAATACGGTATTTCGCAATCGTCGAAATCGATGGGATTTGGACTGCTTGGTGTAATTGAGCTGCTTTCTGTACGGGGATTTGGGTTCAGGATTTCAGGTCGTCGGAAGACCAGTTCCGCCATAAGTTTCGAGGTATGACGGCACCGAGGGTAGTTCGAGCAGCCCCGGAATTCGCCGTATCGGCCCGATATTTTTTTGAGGGTGCCAACCCTGCAAGTTGGACAATAAACGGCCCTTTCCCCATCGACTGCCTCAATTGCAATACAACCGTCGGTTTCCATCTCGATCAGGAATCGAGAGACTTGGTCAAGGCCGGTATAAATCCAGACTTCTCGCCTCGCACGCGTCAGGGCCACATAAAAGAGGCGCCGTTCTTCAGCCATAGGGAAGGGATCGGGTGCTGGCATCGGGATTTGCAAGAGACTGTCGTCTTGGATCTGGCTTGGGAAGCCTTTTGGCCCTTCTTTCACATTTAGAAGCACAACAAACTCTGCCCAGCCCCTTCGCTGAGTGGATCGTCCGGAAGTCTATCGCCAGCCTGTCTCTAAACATCCGCTGCCATCGCGCGATTTCGGCGGGCTTGTCCGACCTATATCGGCCAAGGATCATCACGCGGACGAGATTGCTCGTTCCAGAATGGTGGTTCGCATCCGCCGAATGATATGCCTTGTTGAGCTGGCTTTCCAGATGTCGGGAGGCAGTGTCAACGCCGGCAAAGCCAAAGGCGAACACAGATTGTCCCTTCAGCAGGCTTGTAGTTTTAACTTCCTTCTTAATTTGAGCCGGGTTCTTCTGAATAAATGCACTCGATGCGTCGCAGAGGGTTTGAGGAAACCGGAACGTTGTTCCCAAAGCCAAGCGACTTGAATTCGAGAAATTGCGTTCAAATTCGTTCATGACCGATATGTCGGCGCCAGCAAACCGGTTGATGCCCTGCCAATCGTCTCCGACAGCACAGAGGTGAATTCCCTCACGTTGCGCTGTCAACGCTTTGAGGAGCCGGATGCGTGCACGGGAACTGTCTTGGAACTCGTCGGCCAAAACCATCTGGAAGGGGCTAACGTACCGGCCGGATTCGACATGGGCGGCAGCTTCTAGGAGCATGTCATCGAAGTCTATGCTCTGCTCCCGTTCAAGCCTTCGCTGCCACTCGCCCGCGATTGCAAGGTAGAGCGACAGAAAGGTACGAATGCGAGCGGGGAAGCCTGTCTGGCAGTAGCGGTCCGCCGCGACCTGGAGCGCCGCGGTTGTGAGGCCGTTGCCTTTGACGTGCTGCTGGAAGACGCGGACGAGACGCGCCATCGAACGGTTGTCCATTGGCAATGGTGACTGTGGTCGAATGGAGTGATCGCGCTTTGGATCAAGCCCGTGCTTTCGCAATTCGGCTTCGAGTAATCGTGGCATATCGCCGTCGACAAACTGCTGGAATGTCGTCTCAAAAAGCTTGGTGCCTTGCTGCTTGTGGAGGTCGCGCTTCCAGGCAACACCATCCATATAGCCTACGAACTTCTCAAAACTCGCACCGTTTGATTTTATGGCGAAATGCTCATGGTAAAGGTTGATGTCAGGATAGAAAAAATCAGGTCGGTATTGACCATGGTACTTGTCGGCCGTTTCGTGTTCATACGGCCTTTCATATTCAAAACGAATGCCCCGGAAGTAGAGCCAGTTGGCGATGGTGCGTTCGCCTTCACTTTTGACGACTATGCCACTTGCGGTCCGAAAACCTGCGACGCCGTTTGCATAGGAATCGGGTGTTTCATCGTCACCGGGATTCAAAATGTCACGTGCGTATATGGTTTGAAAGTCATCCCAGGCGGCGGCGAATTTTGAGTCGCTGCGCTCTAAAAAAGTGATGATCTCGCTGACAGTTGCCACATCCTGGCCTGGCTCTGCCCATCGAGCAAGAGAAGGCTTTTTTCCCGTTGCAGTGCCGATGACGTGCAACCCGAAAGCATGAAACGTCTCTGCGACGACCCGATCAACTTTCTCGAAAAGCGCCAGGCGTTTTTTTACTCGTTGCTTGAGCTCGATCGCAGCATCTTTGTTGAAGGCCAGCATTAGGATCTGATCAGGCTCCGCCAGCCCTTGCTTCATGGCGTACCCTGCCTTGGCCACCATTGTAGAGGTTTTACCAGAGCCTGCGGCGGCAACGACCTGCACAGCGTCATCCATGCAAATGCAGGCATCCATCTGCTCATCCGTGAGTGGAGCCTCCTCGACGGTTGAAAAATACTCCTGAAGTTTGATCTTTTGATCGACCAGAAACTTCTCGTTGTGCGCTGCGAATTCAGCGAGCAATGCTTTGAGTTTCCACGACCTATTGAGATTCGAATGGACGGTTCCAGTGTCAAACCCGGGTAGTGGAAAGCCCGCCATGATCCGATGAGCCGTACTTTGCGGAATCCACCGTGAGCGATCAACGCTCGGTTCCCATCGCGCGCGCCAGAGCTTCTGCTCGTTGTCCTGTTTCTGGCGCCACTCGGCTTCGTTGAAGCGTACAGGTTGAAATCCGCCAGATGACGAGCGCTTGCTGTCTAAGCCAAAAAGGCCGTCGGCAACGACTGCAGCAGCCGCAAGGACAAGCCACTCAATCACAATTCCGTCCAGACGAATTTAGAGCCCGTCACGCGCGAAGATCATCGAGAAATTCCGATCCCGGGCGGACGGCGCTAACCATCAACCCATCGCGTGCCCGGGTGCAAGCCACGTAAAGCAGATGTCGTTCGGTATCGTATGCGGTGGCAAGGTCGGCGTCGTCACCAACGGCTCGTAAGCGTTCCGGATCAGGCAGGGCATCTTCGTCGCAAGCCATTACAGCTACGGATTTGAATTCAAGTCCCTTGACATCGTGCATCAACGCGATGACCGGTGAAGCCGCGTTGCGCGGGTCGAAGCCAGCCATTGAGATCGCCGCTCGTGCCCTTTTTAGCTGGGCATTTCCGCGAACAAGGACAGCGACTTCCGATGCCATTGCGCCCGTGGTGCAGGCGGTCTCGATGAACTTTGCAACGCCTGCAATTTCCGCTTCTTGGTCCGCGAACAGAGACACGCTCGGCACCGGCCCATCGAACACCGAGACAGTACCCCTGCGGCCGTCTTCGACACCGTCCATGTCGGCAATAGTCGCCGGCAGCAGGCGGTCAGCGGAAACGCGGATCTGGTGTGAAGTGCGATAACAAACCTTGAGGCAGTGGCTACGCCCGCGGACATCAATCCCGAGCTTCGCCCAGGAAAACGGCAGATGAAAGATGCGCTGCCCGAGATCGCCGGCAAAGAACAGCGCTTCGCTGCGGCCCTCTCCAGCCTTCGCCAGGAAGCGTGCTTGCGGCACAGTCAGGTCCTGCGCCTCATCGACAACGATATGTGTGAACGGCAGCTTCCCGATCGCCGCGGTGCTCAATTGCCCGTAGATCTCCGGCCAGGTTGTCAACTTGCGCTGCGCCAAACGTTCACGCACGAAATCGAACACCGCCCAAGCTGCAGTCCGTTGCCGCAAGCCGAGACGTGTCTTGCGTCCAATCCTGGGCACCTCCGCATAGGCAGCTTCCGAACTGACCTGCCAGGCATCCACCACCTCGTCCCACTCGTCGAACAGGAATTCAGCCGTCATACAGCTTTCGGGATCAGCATCGAGCGCTGCCTTGATGGCTGCTTGTACTTGGCTCGCTGTTGCTAGGTTCGGTTGACCAAAGGCACGTGAGAAAAGCTCATAGGCTGCCTGATCGAGCGCTCGCACTGTAACTCTGGATCTGACCGCGATCTCCGCTTCGGTCAGGATGTGCAGCTTGCCTTCCAAGGCCGTTGCCAGAGACTTGGAGAAAGTTGTCAGCAGGACGTGCGCGCCTTCATCCTCTCGGGCCAGATGGACAGCCCGGTGCAACGCCACAATCGTCTTGCCGGTGCCTGCCGAACCCGCCACGCGCGCCGGGCCTGACCATTTCCGTTCCACCAGCGCCCGTTGTGCCGGATGTAGGAAAACCGCCCATTTTTCGAATGGCTGATCGAGCGCGGCCCGCAGTTCCTCGATGTTGTCGACAGTTCGAAATCGGCGTTGGGCATCCGGGTGGGTGAACGGATCGGCATCGACAGCCTTCACCGCAATATGGTCCTCCAATCGCCCGCCGGTGGCGTAATCTGTGAGGGCTTCCGCGGCTTCGGCGGGTAGCTTTGCATAAAGCTGCACCACGTCGTCGAGCTTTGTTTCCCTGACTAGCTTCAGCCAGTCCCGCGGCACACCGACATCGAGCATCTGGTCGTCGGTCAGAGCAGAGAACGGGTAGCTTGCAGGTGCCGGCTTCGTCTTCGTCTCGATCGGCAGCGCAGCCGAAATGGTCGGCACAACAGGCGCAGCATCGACGACGATCGGCATTTCGACAAACTGCATCGCGCCGGTGCGTTCATGGGCCACGACACGTTTTCGTTCTGCCCACCAATATGCGGCGTCATGATGATCAACGTACGCCAGCAGTGTCGTCTCACCCTCCTTGTAGAGAATGATGCGCAGGTCACCGCTGACGCGCACCGACCAAAACCCAGGCGCCTTTTCTATCCGGTGCATCTGAAGGCCATTGCCGCGAGGATCGAGCTGCAGATCGAACGCTGCCAGTTTGGCCTGCTTCTGTTCGGGCGCCGCCAGACGCCCAAGCGCGTCGGTGAACGTAGAGGCGTAGAGCAAGGTCATGTTTTCACGTCATCGTCTTCGTACTTGCCGACCACCCAGATGAAGCTTTGGATGTCGATATTGTCTCTTGCCTCCAGCGAGCTGATCGCAGCGCGCGTCGCGCCGACGAGGTCAAGCAGGCTTTCATAGGTTTGAGCGTTGATCTCGGCCTTGTAGTCATCGTGAAAATGGTGGCCAACGCGCTCCGAAAAGTCGACCGTCACGAGTGGTTTCAAGAACATGTGCTGCTGGAAATCCCAAAGATTAGGGAAATACGTCGCCATCGGCCATGAAATCCGGCCATGCGGCTGAACGGCCTTGTCCATGCCACGGCCACCATCTGCAAAATCCCCAAATGCGAAGCGGGCAGCAGACCGCAGGAAGGCGCCGCCATTCGAGCCGTTCAGCACATCTTTCAGGCGCATGGATTCGAACTGGGAGAGGAGGTTGATCCAGCAGCGTGCATGGGCGACGCGCTGAGCATCGTCATCGCTGGCATTCATAGCGGCATCGAGCGGCAATACCTTTGCCAATGCCAGTGCTGCATCCACCTTATAGGTTCGCTCCATTGCGACATTCGTGTTGCCGCGGAGACCGTCCGGCATAAAATCGCAGAAGCGCCTCATGGCGCCGTCGAAGCCGACATAATGAGGATGCAATTTGCCGGCCTCGTTGCGCAGCCGGGCAATCAATCGTTGTTCGTTGTTGTCGTGAAACACCTAGGAACGCTTGCCGGCAAGGATCACGACGCCGGCAAATCCATACTGCTTGTCGGGCTGCCATCGAATCGTCGCGTTACCTTGCGGGATTTCTCTACTCACCATTCCACACCCCCAGAACCGTCATCAGCCGCCATATCCGCTTCAGGCTCGCTCGTGCATTTGGATCACCATCGCCGCCAAGCGATCGGCGGAATGGCCCGGAAGGTGCGTCTGAAAGCTTTCGGCCAAAGCCGCATAATACCAGAGCGTGCCGTCCTTCTCGCCGGTGAACCGGTCCCACACACTCGGCCCGGTGCTGGCCAGATCGGCAAGGATCGCGCCGATATTGTGCGTCTTGTCGGCCAACGAGACGAGCAGCGATGCCGGCGGCTTGTGTGCCAAGCTGGCAATATAGGCCTCCTTGCGCGCCCGCCACGGCGGTTTCGGTTCCGTGTCGGAATCGGTGCAATGATCTACGATGTCGGCAACCCGATCGCCATAGCGCGCGCGGATGTCGGCCAGCCGTTCCGGCCCTCCCTGGTCTTCCACTGCGTCGTGGAGCAGCGCTGCGATAGCCTGGTCCTCATCGGCACCGGCTTCCAGTGCGAGCGACGCCACACCAAGTAGGTGCGAGACATAGGGAATGCCTGAACCCTTGCGAATTTGCTCTCGGTGAATGCGGCTGGCGTAGGCGAGGGCGTCGTCAAATCGGTCGGTCAGCATTGTTCGGCCCCATGTTGTTCGATCAGCGCGTCAGACGCGCACTATAAATGCACGATGTCGACATTGCCCCAATGTCCCCGCAGATACTCCGCGACCAGCCGGCGATGGCAGTTGTGCGGCTTGTCCTCGCTGCACAGCAGGCATGCGCCATCGAGCATTGCCGGATCGAGCTTCTCGATCTTGCGCGACTCCATCAGGCCGAGAAACTCCCGCTCATAGGCGCTCCAATCGCCCTTTTCCTTCTTATAGCGGTCGAGCATTTCCTGCGTCGGTGCCAGCTGCGGCAAATGGCGATAATCCATCGCCGCCAATTCCTTGGAAAACCATTTCAGATCGTCGCGTTTTGCAAAGCCAGCGAGTTGCGAGACGTTGTTCAAGCGTACGTCCGCCAGCAGCCGCGCCTTGCTGCGGCGCAGCCGGTCGAAGAAATGCTGGGCGGTCGATTTGGTGAAACCGATGGTGAAAATCTTCATTCGGCTGCTGACACCTCGTCTGGTCGCTCGTAGGCGATCTTGTCCGCTTGCATCTTATAGGCGCGGTCCGTCAGCTCGGCGGGCGATGCGAACAGGTCATGCTCGTCGATGCGCAATTCTTTCATCAACCGGGACATGGCCGTAGCATGGTCTTCGATCGCGCCATCGGGGCCGATGTGCTTCACCCCTACGCCAGCATCGACCAGAGAACGCGAAACCAGGATGGTGCGATGGCACGTCACCGGGTCCTTTTCGGCACACATCAGCGCGATGCGATGGCCCGCCGCCCCCTTCAACACGCGTTCGATACCGGTCTTGAACAACGCACTTTCGGCTAGCCGCTCGTAGCTGACTTGGCCGTCGACGTAATGCCGTGGATCGTCCGACCGAGCGCCGAGCTCCTTCCCGAGAAACGCATAGGAAATGCCGGCGCGCTTCAGCGCTTCCTTCAACGGCTCGCGATTGAACTGCGGGTTGAAGCGGCTGTAGGGCGATGACCGCACATCTCCGATGGCAGTCACACCCGCGGATTGCAGCAGGTGAAGGAACACTTCTTCCGAGTGGGTCGAATGCCCGACTGTGAAAACGTCCGTCATCCAAGGCGCTCCGGCGTGATGATGCCTGCCACCAGCTTATACACGAACCGCTCCGCTTGTCCCTCCGGCGCCCATGCTTCGGCAACGGAACAACAAAGAAGTCCATGCCCGATTTCCCGTCGTTCACCGACACGCAGGTTGAAGGCGGGGTCTGTTGCACGCAGACAATAGCCAACCCCGTTGTAGGTAAAGCTGGCGCGGGTCCTTGGCTTTGCAACGCCGCCCCACCCCTCATCGCTACCTACCAGCGTGCAATCCTGCACTTCGATCAGCAGAAGTGAATGGTCAAACCCGTTGGCTACCGCTTCAGACATCTCGTCGAAAAGGCCATTTCTAGTCGATAGCCTATTTTCCCAAAGCGTCGCCGGCGCGTCCAGACATTGGCGGGCCTCAATAAACGATACTGTCCCCAATCTCGCCCAACGCCCGGTCTTAAGTCGGTTCTCGGTCTGACACCCGATCGGGAAGGACCGCCCAACCGGCACGCTCAGGACATCTCCAACCTTTGCCGGATCGCCGGGCCCAACAACACGATCATACGCCGTGATCGCGTGATGGGCCTCGCTGGTCAGCGGGCGTACCCATTGCTCTGTATCGATATCCTTGCCCGCGTAGCAGAACCCGCCAGGGCGAGCCGACGCCGCGAGGCAGACCATTCGTATGTTGGTCATGCGCCGGGTTCACGCTCAAATCGGGGCGGAAGCGGGAAGAAGCGATCGCCTAGCGTTGGACCCGCGGCTGTCCAGTATGATCTCAGCGGCAGTTGTTCCATTTGATCTCCCGATGGCTCCATATGGTCTTGCATGACGAGAGGAAGGCGCCCGACCTCGTCTTCCAGCACTCCCAGCAACTCGGCCAGCCAGCCAGCATAGGCCCAATCCCGCCCCCTGCACCGCGCCGAGATCTCTGGGAAGCGCACAATGAACTTCTCTGCCAACTGCCGGGCCGTGTCATTCTTGGCGTCGGTCCAGTGGAAATACTCGTTTTCCGATGCCGAATAATACTGGATGCTGGGCTCGGCCTCCCCCGGGATGAACGCCGGGTTGATCCGCGAAAACGCTCCGGCCGGTGCAATCCATACCCGGTACGACAGGTGCATGTTCGGCATGAACCGCGCCCACTGATAGCCCATGCGGTGCATTTCGCTGACCATGCGGATGACGCGCAATGATCGCCGAATCTGCGAGATCGGCCCCTTCGTCACATCAAACCCCCAAAACCTTCATCACTTCATCCCCCAGGTGGTTGATGACCTTCACGGCCACCCGGCCAGAGTCCGGGCGTGGGAAGGGGCGGCTGCGGGTGCGTTTCAGGCTGGCCCAGGCGTCTTCGTCGATCTCGGCTTTCAACGTCGTCTTCAGCGCCTTGTAGGGGTCGTTGGCGCCGGGGAAATAGGCGTGGCGAACGAAGAAGCTTTCGTAGTTGTAGTCGGTGTCGATGAACCAGACGGCGATTTCGTCGGCGCTGGTGCTTTCGATGGCGCCGGCCTTGTACATGTCGATGCCGGCGACTTCGATGCTGACCATGCCATCACCTTCGTCATGCACCTTGATGTCGGGTTCGCCGAACACGGTGAACAGGTTGCCGGCACCGGTGTCGGCGAGTTCGGGCATGTGGAGATCGGGGTTGATGCGCGCCTTGAGCACGGTCAGCGCGCCCATCTTTTCAAACTCCCCGGCATGGGCGTCGAAGTTGAAGGCAACGGCGACCATCAGCTCGAAACCCGCCTCGGCAGCCTCGCGCGCCGCGGCAGTAAGGGCAGGGCGGGAGACGGTGCCATATTCGGGGCCGATCAGGATGGCTGCGCGCTTTTGTGCGCCGGCATTGTCGGTGAACTGCCCTTCGGCGCAGATATGGTCGCCGGGCCAGCCCTTCAGTGCGTCGAACTTGATGCGGTCTTCCTTGTGCGGCTGTTGCACCCCGGCCTTCTTCAGCGCCGACAGGATGGTTTCGGTGAAGTCCAGGCTTTCGCGTGTGGCACCGGCCGGGGCGCGGCCTTCGGCGGCCTCCATCTGGTCGAACAGGCTGTCATCGATATCGACAGCGGGGACGCGGTGGGGGGACAGGCTCTCGACCGTGAAGGGACCCGCAACGCGGACGCGGCCCTTGTCGTCATAGGGTTGGTCATAGAGATATTCGGTTTCAGCCTTCGCGGCGATGGATGCGTCAATTTCCTTCTGGCGACTGATGCGTGCCATGTTCCAATACCGCATCAGGTTTTTGAGCTTGATCCGGTTCTCATACTCGAAGCCCCGGTCCTCGATTGGGACTTGCTCGAGCAAGCTTCGAACGGCAGCGACATTCAGCTTCACCATGCTGTCGGCATATTCGGCTTGGAATTTGTCAGTTTCGATCATCCAGATCGGCAGAGGGCTGGCCCATTCTCCCTGAATGTCCGCGTGCATAGAATCGAACATTGGCTGCCACTTGTCCCAGATCGTATTGATCTCGGCATTGTTGGCGATGGATTTCAGCGTGATGTGCGGCACGCGTTTATAGACAAAGCCCTGGCGGACGCGGCCATGGGTGGCCGTGTCGCGCGGCACCGACCGTGTGATCTCGGCCTCCTTCATCTGGCCTTCGCGGCTGTCGGCAAGCAGATACCATGGGTAACGCGCGCCCATGATCCGTGACCGGGCCAGTGCCAGCGCCACCCGGCTGGTATCGATCGTGATCCAGCGCCGGCCCCATTGCTCGGCGACATAGGCGGTGGTGCCGGAACCGCAGGTCGGGTCAAGGACGAGGTCGCCGGGATCGGTGGTCATCTGGATGCAGCGCTCGATAATCTTTGTTCCGGTTTGAACGACATAAGTCTTGTCAGCGCCAAGCGACCATCCTGTGTCTTGCCAGAAATTTGCGATGGGTATGACCGGGTAGTCATCAGCATAGCGAACGTAACTAAGCGTCTTTCCGGTGGCTTCGACTCGACCTGCTTTGATGAGCACCGGCATGGATGATTGTTGGGTTTTCCAGTATCCGGTCGTCGGTTGTATGATCGTACCTTCGAATTCAACAGGGTAGCGCGTGCCCGGGCTCTGGCTGGTCAAAATCTGGTGTCGATAAGGCACGCTTCCAGCAGGCAAACCTAGCGGATCATCACGTTCTGTTTTGCTGAGATTTCGCCGGCTGCCGTCCGCCAGCCTAACCTTGGTGTAGGCGCCTTCCATAGCTTCGGCGACTGATCGGACATAAACGAGCTGCCGATACTTGATTGATGCGGCATTCTTGGAAAACCAAATTACATAATCCGATACTGAAGCGAGTAGGTTGTCTGTTTGGCCACTCGTCTTGATGAACGTGATCAGCGAAACGAAGTTCTCGTCACCGAAGACTTCATCCATCAATGCTCGTACTCGGTGCACATTCTCATCGCCGATCTGGACGAAGATCGAACCGCTTTCGGTCAGCAGGTCACGTGCCACCGTCAGCCGGTCACGCAAATAAGTCAGATAACTGTGGATGCCATCGCGCCAGGTGTCACGGAATGCCTTCACCTGCTCGGGCTCGCGGGTGAGGTGATCGGCCTTGCCGTCCTTCACGTCGCGGCTGGTCGTCGACCATTGGAAATTGCTGTTGAACTTGATGCCATAGGGCGGATCGATATAGATGCACTGGACCTGGCCCTTCAGCCCTTCGCGCTCCGCCAGGCTCGCCATCACCTGCAGGCCATCGCCCAAAATCATTCGGTTCGACCAATGCTGGTCATGGGCGTAGAATTCGGTCTTCGCCTCCGCCGCGATGCCGTTGAAATCGGCAAACAGATCGGGCGCATCCGCCGGCGCCGCGGCGCGGGTGGATGCGCGCTTCAGATCCTCGATGATCGCCTTGGGGTGGATCTTTTCCTGAATATACAGCGGCGGCGCATTGACGACGAGATCGGACCAATCGGCGACATCCTTCCCCCGCCACACCAGTTGCGGATCAAGATCGGGATTGCGCCGTTCATAGGCAACCTGAATTGGCCGCTTGGTTGCAGCATCGACAAACGGCTCCAGCTCCGCCGTGGGGGCGTTCTTGCGGGTTGCCTCGCCATGGGTGAGCGTGTCGACGCGGAGAGGGGGCTTGGCCATGTTCAGGCTTTCTGCTTGGCTGCTATGGCTTGAATGCGACTATGGCTTCGGCGAGGCGACAGGCGATATCGCGCCTTCCGCCGGCCGCATTTCGAAGATGCCCTTGTCGGGGTTGGTTATCGATGATTCCGTGGCGATGTAGGTGCGGATGCCGCGGAAGATATCCTGTGGCCAACTACGCGCGGTGGCATCGCCCCAGAAGCCGACATCCTTCGAACCTTGCGACACGACCGAGAACTGATAGCCGCCTGGCTTTGCCTCGAAATAGACGCCGGCAACGACGTTCCAGTCATACAACGTCATGCCCCGAGAACCGACGACCGACCCTTCGGCTTCGCTGCCGCGCTTGATGACAAAGCTTGCCGCCGCCAAGCCTTCCTTCGCTGCCAGGAACGCTGTTTGCCGGTCGATTCCCCGCACGAACATGGTGTCCTGATAACGCGACCAGCCGGTTTTGCCGACCACACCCGGTTGTGCCGAAGCGTCTGCCGCGGTCTTGGGCAGGCTACCCGTGGAGGCACAGCCAGCGAGTGCCAGCGCAAAAGCGGCCATCGCTGTCAAAGGCAGCCCTTCGAAGCTGATAGTACGCGTTGTCATCGGTTGTGCTCCATTGCCTGCATGGCGAAAAGGTTGGGATAACGATCACGCAACCACGGCAGCCAATCGGCCTCTGGCCAACCGGCGAGAGGTGCAAAGGCAGCTTCTGTGGTGATGGAGCGGAAGCGATCTGACAGTTGAGGGTCGAGCAGATTGCGAAATGCTTCGAACAGGTTGCTGCCTTCGCAGTCCTGAAACGCTGCTCCATTCACCCGCTTGAGGGCATCATTACCGCCCGGAGAAATGTGCAGCACTGTCGCACGATCGAAACCACTGAACGGGTCATTCTCGGCATGATAGGCGAGCATTTGCTGCCGAAGGAGTTGATACCACGGGTTGAGGTAGAAATCCTGCAGCTTCAGTGAGGTGTCGCTCCGGATCGGGCCGTGTGGCCGTTTCCAGATGTTCGAATAGCGCTTGTCCCGTGTCGGATCGCCGGCGATGTCTTTGGCAGTGCGCGTCGAGCCATACTTTTCGATGTACTTCCACTCGATCAGCAGCAGGTGGTGTTCGCCGTTGTAGTCGAATTGCAAGGCTGCATCGACCGAGGTTGAGTTGGAACCGCGGGGCCTGATGCCCTTCTTGTTTGCCTCGTTCAGATAGTCGGTCGGTGGAAACCATTCGAATGCCAGGCTCCAATCGGTGCCCGAACGAGTTTCGATAGGCACCACTTTCGCGCCCTGCAGCCCCAGGACGTGATCAACCCAAAGTGACAGCATGTCCGGCTTGTCAGCCATCGGCAGCAAGAAGTTGACGCAGCAGGCCTGGGACGAACAACCGTGACTGGCATAAGTGTGCCAGTGGATTTCGTGTTCCGGTTCGGGATGATTGAATAAATCTCGGGCTTTTTCGCGGATTGGTTCAGCGAGATTCCAATGAGCATAATCAGGCAGGAACTGAAAGGCCCGGTCGTGAAAGCCTGTAAGCCCCTCGAAGCATGGGCGCTTCAGATACTCAAGCTGGTGGGCCTGTTCAGTTTGTTGGAACGCAGACATCACGCGGCATCGTCCATCGACTCTTCCTCGTCCATCGTCACGTCTTCATCGGCGACGGCACCTTCGGCAAGTGCCTCCTGAATGACGTCCTTGCCCTGGGCACCGCCAGCAAGGCTTGCCAAGGCGGATTTCCGGGCCGCGTAAAAGCCGGCGAAGTCATCGGCTCGCAGCAGTTCAGGGTCGATCAGATGTGAGCGCAGGATATCGTCGAGCATGGCGCCCGGCGCTGCGGCACTATCGGATTTGGCGAGCTTGGCTTCAATCTTGGCGAGATAGATGCTGGGCGCGTCGCCGCCGATGATCCGGTTGGTATCGGCGGACAGGGCGGTCTTGTTGATGATGCTATTATAGATGCCGGGTTTGATCCCGTTCGCTTCGCACCATTTGCGGGGGAAGATATGGTGAATGTCGAGTGCGTCGGAGTAGACCGTCATCACCTCAACGCCCTTTCCAGTGAGGAAGTCACGGCAGCCCGATCGCATCAGGAGCGCGTGGAAGCCTTTGTAGGCTGCTGAAAGTCGCATCCGCAGTGTATCGAGACGGTCAACCTGGAAGAAGGTGTCGGCCATGGTGCGGGGTATCGGACCGCCGTTCATCCATGCGAGCAGATCGGGAACATCGCGCGCGATCTTGGTTTCCGTTGCCGACCCGTAAAACTCCCCCAGCACGCCTGACCAGTACCAGCGTTCCAGTTTGCCGGATGTTGCCGCGTTCCGAGATGCCTTGGGTAGCAGTGCAAAGAATGCAGCCATTGCCACGAGCTGTGTGGGGTAGGGCAGATCTCGGCCCCATAGTATCTTCTGCTCGTTCAGGAACCGGGCAGCTTCCGAAAAACCGGCCTCGATGAATGGGGCATGCCGGACATAGGCGTCTTTCGGCAAGGCGAGCAGCGCCTCGCGGGAGCAGTTGATCGGGGGCAGCTCCTTGCCTGTCTTGCCATCGGCCTCGGCCGCGAGCCGCTTCTCGCGGGTGTGCAAGATGGTGCAGGCCTGGAGAAAGTCAGTGCTGGCGAGGTCGGAGAATACCCCCTTGGGAGGCTGCTTGGCGCGCAATCTGCCAAGGCGCCCGTGAACACCTTTGGTGCCAGCCCAATCCTCCCGGAGATCGAAACCTGAGGCCGCGTAGATTGCCGTCACGAGCTCGAAGGCGTCGAGTTTCTTTCCTCCGACGTTGACCTTTTCAAACACAGTGCAGACGGCTTCGCGGCTATTATCCTTCGAAAGCCTGATCACGGGCATTTGATAATTCTGGATGCGCTTCAGCACAGCATCCTGAAACTGGAGCAAATCTGCCATGCGGTCATGCCCGGCGGTGTTCCAGTACCCTACACACCCAAAGATCCAAGTTGTTGGCTCCAAGGCCTGGTTGAGCGGGAACATCAGCCGCTGATATTCTTGCTCGACAGTCGACAAATCGAGGTCGCCGACCTTGCCGAAACTCGTCTTGGCAATGCGGTCCGCTGGCACCGTCTGGATCGCGTCCTCAAAGTTTGCATGCACATCGAGCGCCATCTCGATGTCGATGTAAAAGAAGCGATCGACGAGGGAGGCCTTCGGCGTGCGCACTCGGGCCGGCTGCTTTGACAGCACTGTCTTGAATAGTGACGTCATTCGTTGCTGCCCATCGAGCAGCAAGGTTTCGGGTTCAACGCCCTCGACGCTGGTTCCTTCAATTCCGCGAGGCTTGAATTCGACGCTTCCGCCGCGATCAAGGGTGAGCAGTGCACCAACAGGGAAACCCTTGGCGATGCTGGCCAGAAGGCTTCGTACGTCATCCTCGTTCCAGACATAATCGCGCTGAAAATCAGGGAGTTGGATCTTACCCGCTTCGATGTAGCTGAGCAGATCCTTGAGGCTCGTTTTCGTGGTATCGAAGCTCATGCGCTTTTCCCTTGGATCGTTTTGTCGAGCCAAGCTTGCACCAAGGTCTCGAACTCGCTCTGGATCGTCCAGACGTTGGTGAACTCGGCGAAGGCCCAGCGGCCATGGGTGCCGATGTTGTTCACGCCCGGCACCCAATAGGTGTCCATGGTCGTGGCCTTGTCCTTGGCGTCCTCGCCGCGGTAGCCCTTGGTCTCGACGATCAGGTTAAGCGGGTCGGGCTTGCCGTCGTCGACCTTGACGATGAAGTCCGGACGATAGCGGCGCACCTGCGCGCCCATGCGATAGGGGACTTCAAAGCCAAGGTTGTGGTTTTTCACATAGGCCAGCACCTTTGGGTGCTTTTCGGCGACGCGGCAGAACTCCGCCTCCCAATCGCTGTCGAGGACGCAATAGTTGATGTGGCATTTGTTCGGATCGGTCTGATACCGCGCCTTCGAGGTATTGAAGCCGACATGGCGAGTGGAGCCTGTGCGATTGTAGGCATCGAGGATGGCCTTCACCGCGCCGGTGTCGCTGTTGCCTAGCGTGATGGCATCGATGATGCGCTGCGCCGCGATCTGGCTGATGTCGTGGTAAAGCACTTGGGCCGGGAAATTGCCGTCCGCGCATTTCAGATGCTCGTCCATCCAGCGGCGAACGATCGACTTCAATGGCATGAACAAGTGCCGCTTGGGCTGCCCGCCATCATCGGCGTAATAGCGCTTCAGAATGCGTTCGGTGAGCTCGAACAGGACAGATGAGGCACGCATGTCGGCAAGGTGCTTGAGTGTCAGATCGACGCCCTCACCGATCAGACCCTGGTTGCGGGTTTCTGACGGGCCGACGAGATCGGGGGTGAGTTCCAGTGTGCTGTTGGCGGTGAACTTTGCCTCCAGCCGCTCCTGCGGCAAGTCGGTGCGATAGCCCTCGACTCGGGGGAACTGGATTTCGAGCGCATCCCGGTCGGGGCTGACGGCATGAACATGGACAGTGTTGTCCGGCTTGGCCGGCTTGGCCTGCACTGGCGCCGCGGTGAAATCGAACGGGATGCCGAGAATGTCGGCATATTCGACTTTGAAGAGGCCATCGGGCTGCTGAACATAGGACTGGCGGCGCAGCGCACGGCCGATGACCTGCTCACATAGCAGCTGCGTGCCGAAGGCCCTGACGCCGAGGACATGGGTGACGGTGTTGGCATCCCAGCCCTCCGTCAGCATCGATACTGAGACAACGCAGCGGATACCTTCACCAAGGCGGCCCGGCTTGCCGACGGTGTTCATGACTTCGCGCAAGATTTCTTCGTCGGTGATTTTCTCACCAGCCCGCTGGTCGCCGCTGCGCTGGATCATTTCCTGGCGGAAGCGCTCGATTTCGCCAGCAGCGGCCTCGCGGAATTCCTTGCTGATCGCCTCGCCAGATTCGAGCTGACCGGAATCGATCAGCAGCGTGCGCATCACCGGCAAGGCGACGCCGTCGGGATCGAAGTTGCGGAAAGCCTTGCATCGGCCGGCAACGAGCTCAGTGGACCCGTTGGCGTTCTCGATGGTGTAGCCGGCGATGTAATCATGAACCAGCTTGGACGTGGATGTGTTGTTGCACACCACGATGAACACGGGGTCGACGCCGATACCGGCCTGGCGCCAGAGCTCCCGTGTTTCCTCATAGTGGCCATAGAGCGCGTCGATCGCGGCGAGCAGCACTTCATGAAGCTGCTGGGGGTTCAAGTCCTTGGCGTTGGCCCGGCCCTTCTTCGGCAGCGATTTGCCGACATGCTCCCACAGATTCCGGAACTTTGGCGTGTCGCCCCCAGGCACATTGTCGATGATGGGTACACGGGGCAGTTTGACGATGCCGGATTCAATCGCGTCGAGCAGACTGAAGTCGCTCATCACCCAGCCGAAGAGGGAGCCTTCACGGTAGCCAGAGCCCTTGAGGAAGAACGGCGTGGCTGACAGGTCGTAGACCATCTGGATCCCAAGGACGCGGTTGAGCGCCTCCAGCCCTGAGATCCACAGCCTGGCGGCTTCATTGGCTTCCTTGGCTTCATCGAGCTCATCGCCCTTGAGCGCCCTGCGTTCTTCATCGGTCAGCGGACGTTCGCGGTAGCAATGATGGGCTTCGTCGTTGAGGACGACGATGTTCTTCATGCCCATCAACTCGCCGGCCACTCGGCGGATGAGGCTGCCGTCGCTCTCGGGGCGAGAGTCCGTTTTCAGCGCGGCTTGCTGAACCTTGTTGAGCGCGATTTCGTCCTTGCGCTTGAACGCGTGGTAATTGGTGATGACGATCTTGGCGCGGCCAAGGTCGCCGAGCATGTCTTCGGGCACAAGTTCGCGCGATCGGTAATAGCTGTCCGGGTCGTTGGGCTGCAGGACGCGAAGGCGATCCTTGATCGTGATGCCCGGCGCGACGACCAGAAAGCCTTTCGAAAATCGTTTGGAATCGGGGTGCCGGACGGCATTGACCGTTTGCCAGGCGATCAGCATCGCCATCACCGTCGTCTTGCCGGCACCGGTCGCGAGTTTGAGCGCCAGCCGCAGCAGTTCGGGATTGGACGCGAGATTGGCTTCTTCAAGGTGTGCCCAGAATCGTCGACCCTGTGACGATGACTTTGGCGCGACCTCGGTCAGCCAGATAACCGTTTCGACGGCTTCGATCTGGCAGAAGAACGGCTTCTGATCAGTGAACTCGTGTGTGCGCCAATGACGGAGCAACCGAGCAGTCGTGGGGGTAACGTTCCACTGGCTTTCAGTGAGATCGCGCCAACTGGCTACGGCGGAGCGGATTCCGTTGATGACTTCGGTGGGGTTGTATTCCTGCTCGAAGCCGAGATCGTCACGGTCGGCTAGGAAGTCGGCTTGTTGACCTTTGGCGTTGCGGCTCTTCTTTGCCTTTGGAATTGGCGAAACGAGTGAGCTCGATCGACGGCTGGGCGAAATGATATTGGTCGGTTGCCCGTTTGTGTCGAGTTCCCAATGGCGAACTGGACTGGCATATGGAGAATTCAGAATCGGCGCGTCAAAAAACTGCTGCGTCATGCCCCACCAAAACCACCCCGACCGATAACTCACTGTGTAACATAATTGATTTGAGGGCAACGTCGACGAGGCCGAACTCTACTTTTCCGCGTCATTTCTAAACGACTTTATCGGATCGTGTCCCACCTCGTGGTGTAGGTTCGTCGGTGCGGGCACGACGATCTCCGGCTTTGGCCGGGTTGATCATGCTGCCATGGTTGGCAGCGTGACGAGGGGATCATCGCTCAACTGGGCGACACTTTCCAGTGTGGTGTAGCGGGCGCGCTGGACCGCTCATTCGTCGTTCTGCTCGAGGAGGATCGCGCCGACGAGGCGGATGATGGCGTTTTGGTTCGGAAAGATGCCGACGACATCGTTGCGCCGCTTGATTTCGGGCTGCGGCAGGGTAAGCTCCTGTTGTTGTCGCCTACGCATGTGAACAGCAGTAATTGTCCGTCGATTCCCGGAGCCGCCATTCTCATCGGTGGCGGACTGCTGCCGTCGAGCTTGTCATCGATCTACGGCTAGCATCGGGCCGCATGCGGACTAGCGGCTTTGCGAATGCGAGCCTTGGCAGGCTGTCCTTCGTCGGCAGACTGGTAATACACAAAATGACCCATATGCGGATGCCCAAAGCCTCATCGACGCTTTTCGGAAGCGGTCGCTTGCTCATCTTAGAGCATGACCGGTTCTAGGATCGCGAAAACGTCGGCGTACCGGCTTGGGTCAGGGTAGATAGGCCAACACCTGCCCCCAGCCGATTCGGTATTGGTATGGCGACCTACCTTAGTCGCCCTGGGGCAGCACTGTCATGCCGCAAGCGATACCCGGAAGTGCCGCTCGGCGGTGCGCTCCAGCAACAGGCGGTCACCCTCCCGAGGCTTCACGCGTTCGAAGAACCGACGAACCGCCGCGCGCTCACGAAAGATCATCTTCTCGCCATCGACATCGGTTTCAACCGTCTCACCCGATGCGAAATTTACGGTGACCGGCCACCCCGCCGCGCTCTTATTGGAGCCGCCAATCGCATTGACGGGTAGCAGCGAGCGCGCCACCCGCAGATAGAAATGGCCGTTGCGTATATTACCGCCGGTGAGCGGAATGTGGACCCCAACAATGCCGGTGCTGACGCCCGGCGTCGGCAGGGGTCCTGCCACCGCCGCTGGCGGCCCCTTCGCGATCGGCGGCGCGGGGCCAGGGTCCATTTGCGACTGCGAACCGACGGCCATTTCGACGTCGGCATCGAGCTCCACCCAGATCACGGCGCCGGAGCGGTGAACATAGGGTACCGGCTGCGCAAGCCGGCGCGCCTCGGTAAGCACCCACGGCGTGAACCATTTGAAGCCCACCTCGCCACTCATTTCAGCAGGGATGCCATGGTTGGTGCGGCAAGCGCCCATGTCCTCCGGGCTGAGCGGGGGTAGTGAGTCGCTTAGAATGGCGGTGCCCACGACCAAACCAGTGCCCTTTTCAATAAGCGCGATTGGGCCTCGGAGCGCCGTGCGTTCCGATCGCATCTCCCATGTTTTTGTGCCTGCGAGGATCATCTCGATCCACGGCTGCCGAATGATCAAACCCTTGAGCGCCATGGCGTTTCTCCCTGTGTCCTGATGACGCCGCATCAT
>NZ_JAATJI010000003.1 GCF_011927825.1 Polymorphobacter fuscus
CTAGTGGACAGAATCTAACGCTTGGTGCCCTCTTTTGACGGCGGCGATGATTTTGTCTGGATCCGCGGTCCAGAGGAAGGGTTTCGGGTTGGCATTTTGCTCGGCGACGAAGCGATTGATGGCGGCCTGAAGGTCGACGACGGAGTGGAAGACGCCACGCTGCAATCGTCGCTTTGTCAGCTTGGCAAAGAAGCCTTCGATGGCATTGAGCCAGGAACAGGACGTCGGCGTGAAGTGGAAGGTGAAGCGGGGATGGCGATCGAGCCACTCGCGGACCTTGGCATGTTTGTGGGCGGCGTAATTGTCGAGGATGACATGCACCGCCTTGTCGCTGGGGACGCTGGCGTTGATGGCGTTCAAGAAGCGGATGAACTCCTGGTGCCGGTGCTTCTGCATATTGCGCCCGATCACGGTGCCATCGAGGATATTGAGCGCGGCGAACAGGGTGGTAGTGCCGTTGCGCTTGTAATCATGGGTCATCGTGCCGAGCCGGCCTTTCTTCAGGGGCAAGCCTGGCTGCGTTCGGTCCAGCGCCTGTATCTGGCTCTTCTCGTCGAACGACAGCACGATGGCGTGCGCCGGCGGATCGACATACAGCCCCACGACATCGTGGAGCTTCTCGGCAAATTTGGGATCATTCGACAGCTTGAACTGCCGATACCGGTGCGGTTGCAGCCCATGCGATTTCCAGATGCGGCGTACCGCGCTGGCGCTGATCTTGCTCGCGGTGGCCATCATGGCGGCGGTCCAGTGCGTCGTCTCGCCAGGCGGATCGGTCAGCGTCAGCGCCACCACGCTATTGATAACTGCCGGCTTCAAAGGCGCGATACGCGACGGCCGGGTCTTGTCGCGCAACAGGCCGTCGATACCGGTTGCCATGTAGCGCTCCTGCCACCGCCAGACACAGGTCTTCGATTTGCCAGTCTGCCGCATGATCGCCGCGGTCCCCACGCCATCGGCGGACAACAAGATGATCGAGGCCCGCCACGCATGCTTTTGCGCAGCATTCCGATCATTAATAACCCGCTCAAGCCGAAGCCGGTCAGGCGGCGATACGTCGAATTTGATCCCGGTTCGCATGATCCTGAATCGCACGGCCAGGCGACGCTGGGAATCCTAAAACGGACTCATCCGTCAGGCGATATCCACTAG